>NZ_JAEEAP010000009.1 GCF_016103465.1 Streptomyces sabulosicollis | reverse complement strand
GCCCGCGGGGCCGCTCACCACCCACTCTCCCCTTCCATGGAAGAAGTGCCATGACCGACACCGCATCCCCCCGCCCCGCCGCGGCCATCGCCCGTCTCGTCATACCCGCGGCCCTGGCCGCGGCGGTCGCCGTCCTCGTGGGCTATCTGATCTTCGACGCCGCCGGGGCCGACTTCGCCGTCACCATGTCCGGCACCGACAGCACCGTCACCGCGGTCCAGGCGTGCCTCGCGGCCTTCCTGGTGAGCCTGGTCGGCGGCACCGCCGCGCTGCTCGTCGCGCGGCGCACGGCCCGGCCCGCCCGTACCTTCGCCACGATCGTGACCATCGCCGTGGTGCTGTTACTCGTCGGGCCGCTGGTGGGCGCCGAGCAGGCCCTGACCGTCGTGGCCCTCGAAGTGCTGCACCTGCTCGCGGCGGCGGCCGTGCTGCTCGTCGTTCTGCCGCGCGTCGGCACGACCGCCGTCACCACCGCTTCGACGGACGCCTGACCCCGTCGTACCCGTGCGGTGAACCGACAAGAACACGCCGACCTACGGGGTGCGGTCTCGCACCCCGTAGACGTCTCTTCTCATAGCCCCTTGATCGTGGCGTTGAGCGCCTCAAGAGCTGTGCGGAGCCGTGCCACCCCATTCCTGAGGCGTGGACGGCCGCGGACGCCGCGAAGATGTCCTGGGGCGCCCCGCACCCCAACCGCCTGTGACACCCCCGGCAACGGCGGTCGCGTTCCCCCGGGGGCGCCAGCCACTCGGCGAATTCGGTGACCTTCCGGCGCGGTGATCCTTTTTCGGCAGTCGCACGGGCGGCTCCCGGAACCGGCGCGCCACGGAAACGCCAACACGCCGCCGCACACGCGTACTTCTTGGCATATGTTGGGCGGATGAGTTCACATGACCTGGAGCCCCGGCCTCCGTCCCCACTGGTGGAGAAGATAGACAGCGCGCTGGCGGTACTGATCATCGTCGGTATCGCCTTCGGATCGTTCTGGCTGGCCTCGGGCCTCACCTCGTCCTACATGGTGCTCTTCACCTGACGGGACCCGACCCGCCCGGACCAGCTCCGCGCCGCTCTGGCCGCGCTCGGCCAGAGCCCGTCCGTCCGCCAATTCAGGCGGCGCCGGAGTCGGCCGTGCGGTGGGCGTGGGCGTCGATCAGGGCGAGCGTGGCTCCGGGCTGTTCGATCTGGGGCAGGTGACCGGCCCCGGGGATGACTTCGAGGTGGGCGTTGGCGAAGGCCGCGGCGTAGGCAGCCCCGTAGGCGGGCGTGACCACGCGGTCGCTCTCCCCCCACAGCAGCAGCGCCGGTGTGCTGACACGGCGCAGGCGGCGCAGCAGTTTCGCGTCGTGCATGTACGGCTCGCCCGCGAGAACGCGCATGGTGGCCATGTTGCCCTGCCGGGTGGCGAGTTGGTCGGCCGGTACGTCGGCGGGGTCCACGTAGTAGCGGTCCGGGTCGTGCCAGGAGTGCTCGGCCACGCCGCGGGCGTCCAGGGCGAAGAAGTCCGTGATCGGCTCGTCCGGGACGCGCACCCCTACCGCGTCGATCAGGACGAGGCCGCTGATGACACCCGCCGTGTCCCGCACCGCCATCTCGGCCGCGATCCAGCCGCCGAGCGAGGAGCCGATGACCAGGGCGTCACGCAGGCCGCGGTCGTACAGCAGGTGCAGATAGGTCAGGGCCAGATCGTCCACGCCGGTCAGCCAGTCGGGGCGCGGCGTCCCCTCCCAGCCGGGATGGACGGGCGCGAGCGTGTGCGCGGTGCGCGAGAGATGGGCGGCGATGCCGGCGACCGTGGCGGGCCCGCCGCCTCCGTGCAGGACGAGCACCGGGCGGCCGGTGCCCGCCTCGGAAAGGGTGAGGGCCAGGTCGTCGCACGCGGCCGCAGGGGCGGGCGAGTCGATGTCCGTTGTCATGCCGGACACTCTAACTAAGTATCTTTAATTAAGCTAGTTTCATTGCGGGTAGACTTACGGACATGGATGCTGAACTGCAGGTCTTGGGGCGCGCGGTCAAGCAGGCGCAGTACCGGCAGCACCGAGCGCTGGACAGTGCGCTGGGCGAGGTCGGTACGACGTTGGCGCAGTGGGACGCACTGCGCGCCATCAGCGGCCGGCCCGGGGCGTCGGCACGCGAGCTGGCCGCGGTGACGTTCCAGAGCGAGCAGGCTTTCGGAGCGCTCGTGGGCCGCCTGGCCGCCCAGGGGCTGGTGGAGCGCAGGCCGGGCCACGGACGCCGCATCGAACACCGCCTCACACCCACCGGCGAACAGACCCTGGCCGCCGGCCACCAGGTCAGCGACAAGGTCCTGGAGGAGTGCTTCGCACCCCTCCCGTCCGCGGACCGGGCGACCCTGCTCGGCCTGCTGCGACGGCTCAACGGGGAGGCCGACCCTCAACAACCCGACCGCGGCGCCACCCCGGCGTGACGCCGAACCGCTGGGGCAGAACCGCCGGGGTCGGGCACCCACCCGCGCCGCTCGATCGACCTGCCGTGGAGTGTCGAGGACAGCGTGGGGTCGAGCAATCCCTCACGCGTCCTGGCCGTAGAGCGCGGCGATGTCCTCGGCGGTGGTCCACCGGCTGTAGGTGGGCTGCTGTGGCCACCCCTCGGGCGAGTCCTGCCATTCCTCCTGCCGCCCGTACGGCAACAGGTCGATCAGGGCGAAGGAGTAACTGAGCTGCTCGGTGCCACGGCCGCCTGTGTGCCAGGTGCGGTAGACGGTGTCGCCATCGCGCAGGAACACGTTGACGGCGAACCCGCCGCCGGGCGGGGCGCCGACGTCGGCACCGAACGGGCTGTTCGCCGTGGAGTACCAGGCCATCGTGTTCCCGACCCGCCGCTTGTAGGCGAGCGCCTCGCCGATCGGGCCCTGGGTGACGATGACGAACCGGGCATCGTAGTTGGCCAGGAACTCCAGCCTGGTGAACTGCGAGGTGAACCCCGTGCAGCCCGGGCACTGCCAGCGCTCGCCGGGGAACCACATGTGGTGGTAGACGATCAGTTGCTTCTTGCCGTCGAAGAGGTCCACCAGCCGGACCGGCCCCTCCTCGCCCTCGAGGGTGTAGCCGGGCATCTCGACCATCGGCAGGCGGCGGCGCTGGGCGGCGATCGCGTCGAGCTCCCGGGTCGCGGCCTTCTCCCGGGCGCGCAGCGCTTCGAGCTCACGCTGCCAGGTATCGGCGTCCACGACGGACGGTAGTGCCTTGGCGGTCATGTCACGGTCCTCACTGTGCAGGTGGGTGGCTTGCGGTACGCAGGTGTAGACCCCGCCCGGCCGTTGAACTCATCGGTCGTCCTCATCGGTCGTCGAACTCATCGGTGGCCGAACCGCGCCGGTCGGTTCCGGAAAGCTCCGACCGCCACCCGGGCGCGTTAGGCTTTTCGCAGGGAATCGACCGATATCGGTGGCTACGGAGGGTATCGGGATGGCGCGTAGAGCCGGGGCCGATTCCGAGACGGGGCGGATACCGGGCGGCTTCGGACGCGGGCCCGCGGCACCCGCCCCGGCCGTCGCCCTGCTGGGCTCCGACGGCACCGTCCTGGCGTGGGGGGAGGGCTGCCGGCGAGTGCTCGGTCATCGCGCGGAGGACGTCGTGGGGCTGCCGGTGCAGCGGCTGCTGAAGACACCTGCCGAAGCGGTGCGATGGTCCTCGGGCCCGGGAGACATGGGGCGGCGTGGCGGCCGGCGGGCCGTCAACGCCGTCGTGAAGGTCAGGCACCGGGATGGCATGAGCCTGCGCCTGACGGTGGAGACCGTGGCGCTGACCGGCGGAGGCGGCGAGAGCTGCTGGTTCGTCGCCGTCACGGAGGCGCCGGACGGCGTACGGACCGCCGACGCCGAGGCGGCGCTCCTGGACCGGTCACCGCTGGCCGTGGCGGTGTGGGACGCGGGCACGCGGCTGCTGTGGTCGAACCGGGCCTGCCGGGAGGTCGTGGGCCGCTCCGAGGTGGACCCGCCCACCCGGTCCACCAGTCGCACCGTGCGTGGTTTCGACCGGTCCACCATCGAGCCGGTGATACGGCAGGTGCTGACCTCGCGGGAGCCGGTCGGCGACCATGTGCTGCGGTGGGTGTCCCCGGAGCACGGCCGGGAGGTCGTCTTCTCCTCCTCCGTCTATCCGCTCGCCCCCATGGGCGGCGGCCCGCTGGGCGTGTGCACCGTCTCCCTGATCACCAAGAGCGGGGAGCGCCAGCGGCTGGCGCTGCTCGGCAGAGCGGCCAACCGGATCGGCACCACGCTCGATGTGATGACGACCGCGCAGGAACTCGCGGACACGGCCGTCCCCGCCATCGCCGACTACGTCACGGTGGATCTGGCCGATGCCGTCCCGCTGGGCGGGGAGCCGCTGAAGCGGATGTCCGAGGCCCCCTCCGGCATCCCCGTCTTCCGCCGCGCGGGTCAGTCCTCCATCCACCGTGACATGCCCGAGGCCGCCTTCCGGGTGGGGGATGTGGTGTACGTACCGCCCGGATCGCCGTTCCTCACGGCGCTGTACGGGGACCAGTCCTACTTCATGCCGGTCATGGAGACCGGCAAGGGGACATGGCTCGACCGTGACCCCCAGCGCAGACGGCTCATCCACGACACCGGCATGCACTCGGTGATGATGATCCCGCTCAGGGCCCGCGGCACCATCCTCGGCATCGCCGTGTTCACGCGGACCGACAACGCGGTGCCCTTCTCCCAGGACGACCTGCTGCTGGCCGAGGAACTCTGCGTCCAGGCGGCGCTGAGCCTGGACAACGCCCGCCGCTACACGCGGGAGCGGGCCGCCGCCCTCGCCCTGCAGCGCAGTCTCCTGCCGCAGGAGCTGTCGGGCGGCGCCGCGGTGGACCTGGCCGGCCGCTATCTGCCGTCGGACCGGCACGAAGGGGTGGGCGGGGACTGGATGGACGCCATCGAGCTGCCGGGCGCCCGGATCGGCCTGGTCATCGGCGACGTCGTGGGCCATGGCATCAACGCCGCCGCCGCCATGGGCCGGATGCGCACCGCGGTCCACACCCTGGCCGCCCTCGACCAGCACCCCGCGGAACTGCTCGACCACCTGGACAAGGTCGCCTCCCAGCTCGCCGAGACGGGCACCTGGTCCCAGGGGTACTCGTCGGTCACCGGCGGTACCTGCATCTACGCCGTCTATGACCCGGCCACCCGCGTCTGCGCCCTGGCACGCGCCGGGCACCCGCCGCCGATGCTGGTCACACCCGACGGCCACGCCCGTATCGCCGACACACCGGTGGGCCCGCCGGTCGGGATCGGCACCGGGCGCTACGAATCCGTCGAGCTGGAGCTGCCCGAGGGCAGCCTGCTCGCCCTCTACACCGACGGGCTGGTGGAGTCCCGGCACGGTGACATCGACGCCGGGCTCGACCGGCTGCTCGCCGCGCTGCAGCGCCCCTCGGCGAGCCTGGAGGACACGTGCTCCCGCGTCATCGCGAGGATGACCACGGACGCTCCCCCGGAGGACGACATCGCGCTCCTCATGGCCCGGACACGACATGCCGACGACGGCGGCCGGGCGGCCGCCCACGGGCAACACCGCGGCCCGTCGGCCTGACGCACACCGTCCTTCACCGGACCGCCGGGGCGGCGACCTCCCGCAGCAGCTCCATCACGGCCTGCGCGCGGGCGGTCTGGGTCATGCCCCTCACCGAGGCGATCTTGACCTCGAGCGGGGGACTCCCGTCCCGCAGCTCCAGTTCCGCGATCTCGCCGCCGCCGTAGGTCTGGCTGGTCGCCGGCCGCTGGTTCAGCACGGAGTACCCGAGTCCCCGGGCCACCAGGGAACGCACGGTTTCGTAGCTCCGGGTGCGGTAGCGGACATCGGGCGCGGTGCCGGTGGCGGCCACCAGCGAGCGGAAGTAGTCGCGGCTGTGCGGCAGATCGAGCAGGACGAGGGGTTCCGCGGACAGTTCGGCCAGCTCCACGGTGCCCTGCCGGGCCAGCGGGTGATCGGCCGGGACGATGACGTAGGCCGGGGCCCGCGCGATCGTCTCGCCGCGCAGGTCCGTCTCGGCCGACAGACCGAGGCCGTAGGTGAGGGCGAAGTCGATGCGCCCCGCGCCCAGGGCCTGTACGAGCTGATCCGTCTCCCCCTCCACCACGTCGATCTCGATGCCCGGGTAGCGGCGGGTGCATTCGCTGAACAGGGGCGGCAGGTAGTACGGGGCCAGGGTCACGAAGCAGCCGACGGCCACCGGCCCGGAGATCGTCTCGCCGTCCCCCCGGGCCTCCCGCTCGACCTCGCGCGCGCGGGCCAGCAGCTCCCGCGCGTGGCTCCGCAGCCGCTCCCCCGCGGGGGTCAGGGTCAGGCCCCGGCCCCTGTGGCGGATGAACAGCTGCACCCGCAGATCGCGCTCCAGGTTGTGGATGGCCGCGGACACGGCGGACTGCGCGATGTGGAGCGCCCCCGACGCCTCCGTCATCGAACCGCGCTCGGCGGCGACGAGGAAGTAGCGGAGCTGCAGGAGGGTGAAACCCACCGGTGACGTCATGCGTGACCCTCGCGCCTGGTGATCCGTGTCCGTGCCGATGCCGACCTTATGCGGCGGGCGCCCGGGGGCGCTCAGGGGACGCGTCGGGGACGTCCTCGGGGCGCAGCAGGGCGGAACCGGCGGTCTCCTTCAGGGACAGGGCGGCGACGAGACCGCCGACGGCGAAGACCATCAGATACGGGCCGGGCAGCAGGGTGGAGCCGGTCGCGGAGATGAGCACGGTCATCAGGTACGGCACCGTGCCGGCGAACAGGGCGGCGGTGAGGTTGTAGGCGATGGACAGGCCGCTCTGGCGGGTGCGGGTGGGGAAGATCTCCGCCGACCACACCGCGTAGGTACCGAGGATCGCGGCGAGGATCGCGCCGAGCAGCAGACCGGCGATCCAGGTTCCGGCGAGCCCGGTCCGCATGAGGAGGAACGCGGGGGTGGCGGTGACCAGGAGGGCCGCGGTGGCTCCGACGAAGACCGGTTTGCGTCCCACCCGGTCGGACAGGAGGCCGAACACCGGGACCAGCACCAGCCCCAGCAGCGAGATCACCGTGGACAGCAGGGCGGCGCTGCCGGCCGAGTGCCCCAGGTGGTCGGTCTCGTAGGTGACCAGGTACGTCAGCACCGCGTAGAAGGGCACGTGCATGGCCGCCATCAGGCCCGCCGCCTGGAGCAGCTGCCGCTTGTGGTGGCGGAGCAACTCCCGTACGGGGGTGCGCGGCACGGTGTCGTTGGCCTCGAGCGCCCGGTACTCCGGAGTGTCCTCGATCTTGTTGCGGATGATGAAGCCGATGACGCCGAGCGGCGCGGAGATGAGGAAGGGGACGCGCCAGCCCCAGGAGATCAGCTGGGCCTCGTCGAGCCCCGTCGACAACAGCAGGTAGAGGCACGAACCGGCGAGGAAGCCCAGCAGGGAGCCGACCTCCAGCCAGCTCACCCCGAAGCCGCGGCGCCGCCGGGGGGCGCTCTCGGCGAGGAAGCTCGCCGCGCTGCCGAACTCGCCGCCCGCCGCGAACCCCTGGACCAGGCGCAGGACCACCAGGAGCACCGGGGCGGCGACCCCGATCGCGGCGTAGCCGGGGAGCAGGCCGATGGTCAGGGTCGCGCCGGACATCATGAAGATGACCAGCGACAGCGTGCGCTTGCGGCCGATCCGGTCGCCGAGCGGTCCGAACACCATGGCGCCGATGGGCCGGATGCCGAAGGACACGGCGAACACGGCGAACACGGCGAGCAGTCCGGTGGTGCTGTTCTCGTCGGGGAAGAACACGGTCGCGACGGTGCCGGCGAGATAGGCGTAGGCGGCCCAGTCGAACCAGTGCACGAACACGCCGACGGCTCCCGCGGCGACGCTCCTGCGCAGTGCGACCGCGTCGGTGGCCACCTCGACCTCGGCCGGGGTGACGTCGGTGTGAGGAGTGGGCATGCGCGCCTCCTTGGGGAATGGATGAGCGGTGCGGGTGGTCGCCCCGGTCAGCGGCTGGCGTTCGCGCGTCGGGTCGGGCTCCGGTCCACACCGGTCCAGGCCAGCGCCGTCGCCCCGTCGAGCAGGGCCCGCCGCGCCGTTTCGCCCACGCAGAACGCGGCGAACTCGTGCTGGTGGTTGGTGGCGGGCAGCGAGCCGATGCCGATGTAGGGGTGGATGGCGGGCACCACCTGCGAGACATTGCCCATGTCGGTGGAGGCGCGGTTCATCCGGGCGGCCTGCCCGGGCGGTGCGAACTCCCGTCCCAGGGCGAGGGCGTTGGCGCGGTAGTGGCCGAGGGCGGTCTCGTCGTTACGGAACTCCGCGTACGGCTTGCTCTCCGGCCCGATCTCCAGCTCGCACCCGGTCGCGAGGGCGCCCGCCTCGAAGGCCCGCATGACCCGTGGTTCCAGCTCGGCCAGTTCGGCGAGGGTCTCCGCCCTGACGTACCAGCGGCCGGTGGCCCGCTCCGGGATGGCGTTCGGGGCGTCCCCGGCGTGGGTCACCACGCCGTGCACCCGGGCGGAGTCCGGCAGCTGCTGGCGGAGCAGCCCGAGCGCGACCTGGGCCACGGTGAAGGCGTCGGCCGCGTTGACCCCGGCCTCGGGGTAGGCCGCGGCGTGTGCGGACCTGCCGGTGTACGAGATCGTGGAGTGGCTGACCGCGAACGGCCGGGCCTCGGCGACGTCGACCGGCGCCGGGTGCGCCATCATCGCGAGGTCAACCCCGGCGAAGGCGCCCCGGTCGAGCATCTCGATCTTGCCGCCGCCGCCCTCCTCCGCCGGGGTGCCGTAGACCTCGACGGTGAGACCGGCGTCGTCGGCGACGGCGGCCAGGCCCAGCGCGGCGCCGACCGAGCTCGCCGCGATGAGATTGTGCCCGCACGCGTGGCCGAGGCCGGGCAGCGCGTCGTACTCGGCGCACAGCGCGATCCGGACCGGCCCGCTGCCGAACCGGGCGTGAAAGGCGGTGTCCAGCCCCAGGTAGGACGCGGTGACGTCGAATCCGGCGCGGTCCAGCGGCTCGGGTACGGCGGCCGCCGCCCGGTGTTCCTCCCAGGCGGTCTCCGGGTCGGCGTGCAGCCGCTCGGACAGCCGGATCAGCTCCTCGGCGTGCCGGTCGACCTCCTGCCGGACGGCCTCTTTCAGCGGTCCCATGGTCCCCATCACCGATCGCCCGGGACGCCGTAGGAGGGGGCGGAGGCGGGATCGAGTCCACGGCGCACGTAGTCGTCCCGCTGCGGCAGCCAGACGGCGAGGAGTTCGGCGAGCCGGTCGACGGGGTCGTCGGCCCAGTCCACGCGCAGATCGGTCACCCGCCAGTCCACGTCCGCGACCACCGCGAGGCCCGCGGAGTGCACCGGCCCCTCCTCACCACCGGCCGCGACGGCCGCCTTCAGGGCGATGACCAGCCGCTCCTCCAGCTCCCCCGGGGCGGCGGCATACGCGTCGAGGAGGACGCCGGGGATGTGCTCGCCGCACAGCATGTTGCCGGCCGCCACCGCGCCCTCGGCGGTGGCCGAGGCGTACGTGCCCAGGGTGTGCGACCCGCTGTAGGCGAACCCGGGCCCGGAGCGGCCCACCACGGTCAGCTGACGGTAGGCGATGGACCTCGCGTTCCGCGCCGCGCCGGTAACACCGGCCAGGGCCCGCTCGGCGTCGCCGTGGTCCGCCAGCTCCTCCAGCAGCCTCGTGCCGAGCGTGGGGTCGGTGACGTTCTGCGAAGCCGCCGCGCCGACCCCGGACCGCAGATGGGCGACCCGGGCGGCGACCGCCGGGCTGGAGGAGCTGGCCACGATGCCGAACCGCTCGCCGTCGCGGACCACCAGGGAGAACGTCATGCCCGCTCCTCCTCGGGGATCACGGCGACGGCGTCGATCTCGCACAGCCACTCCGGACGGGCCAGGGCCGACACCACCAGCCCGGTGGAGATCGGGTGGACGCCCTTGGTCCAGCGGCCCACGGTGCGGTACACCGCCTCCCGATAACGCGGGTCGACCAGATAGATGGTCAGCTTGACCAGGTGCTCCAGCCGGCTGCCCGCCTCTTCCAGCAGCATCTTGATGTTCGCCATGGCCTGGTCGGCCTGCGCCCCGGCGTCGCCGATGCCGACGGACTCGCTGGTGTCGAGGTCCTGGCCGATCTGGCCCCGGACGTAGACGGTGTTCCCGGCGACGACGGCCTGGCAGAGGTCGTTGTCGAGGTTCTGCTCGGGATAGGTGTCGCGGGTGTTGAACGGGCGGATCCGGGTGTGCCCGCCGGCAACGATCGGGGCCGTGACGGCCTTCGCCCCGCGGCCCTCGCTCGTGGAGGTCATCATCTGCTCCTCAGTTCTTCCACGCCGCCGGGGCGGCGCCGGGCCGGTCGGTGGTGCCGTACGCGAGGTAGCCCCGCCGGGTCATGATGTGGTCGGCGACGTACCGGGCGTCGTGCCAGACGCCCCAGATGAAGCTCGATCCGCGGCGGGACAGCCAGGGCAGGCCCAGGAAGTAGACGCCGGGCTCGGACGACACGCCGCGTCGCTGGTCCGGGCGGCCGTGTCCGTCGAACGCGTCGACCTCGAGCCAGCTGTAGTCCGTGGCGAAGCCCGTCGCCCAGACGATCGAGGTGACGCCCGCCCCGGCGAGGTCGAGCTCCAGCCGGGGGGTGGCCACGCCGTCCGGGTCCGGCCCGAGGACGTGGGCCTCCGGCTCCTCGGGGAGGTCGAGCCCATTGCGCTCGACGTACTCGTCGGCCGCCCGGAGGAGTTCGAGGTAGTTGGCGTCGCCGAGCGCGATGTTCCTGGCGAGGTCCGGCGCGAAGCGCAGCACCCCGCCGTCGTAGGACGTGGTCAGACCGACGAGCTCGATGCCGTCGGCGGCCAGGGCACGGAAGTCCACCGTGTGGCCGCCGCGGGCGCCGCTGACCGCGATGGTGACGTGCTCGGCGCCCTGGGGAGGCGTCTCGGCGTCCCAGCGCCCGAGCACCCCGAGCCACCAGCAGAAGTCCCGTCCGCGGTACTGGCGGGCAGGACGGTCGTGCGGGCCCACGGAGAGGAGGACCCGGCGACCGGACCGGCGCAGCTCGTCGGCGATCTGCACCCCCGAGGACCCGGCCCCGACCACGAGGACGGCGCCCTCGGGGAGCTGCCGCGGGTTGCGGTACCCGCTGGAGTGGATCTGCACGGGGACGGCACCGTCCGGCACGATGGGCGGGATCACGGGCCGCTGGAACGGTCCGGTCGCGGCCACGACGAAGCGCGCGTCGATGCGGCCCTCCGACGTCTCGACCCGGAAGCGGGGCCGACCGGTGTGCTTCCGCACCGAGGTCACCTCGACACCGCACCGGATCGGGGCGCCGATCTTCTCGGCGTAGGTGACGAAGTAGTCCGCGATCTGGTCCTTCGAGGCGAAGGCGTCGGGGTGGACGCCGGGGTCGACATCGGAGAACTCCAGCCCCGGGAACCGGTCGTGCCACGCGGGCCCGTTCGCCACCAGGGAGTCCCACCGCTCCGAGCGCCACCGCTCGGCGATACGGTGCCGCTCCAGAACGATGTGCGGCACACCGTGGGCTCCCAGGTGCTCGCTCATCGCCACGCCCGCCTGGCCCGCCCCGACGACGACCACTTCGGTCTCTTCACTCAACGTTCAGCCTCCACTCAGGCGGTGGTCCGTCCCGGTGTCGCGTTGACCGGGCTACCGCACGACGGATCCTTGGACATGGCCACACCTCTGTCCAACAGATGTTTCCGTGGTAGGCGATCTGTTTTTCAGATGCGGTCAGGCAGACGTCTCGACCGGGTCATGTCCCGGCCCGGGCCCACCGCTCACCGGCCCGCCCCGGACCATCCGGGCAAACATCGCGCGGGGCTAGATCATCTAATCGAGTTAATGTCCCTGGCTTCTCAGGGCCGGCTGGGCACACCAGCCGCTAGTGTTCCCGCGGATCTGGATGGATTCCTGGATGTTTGCCCCTTCGTTTCCTCTTTCCCGGTGACGCATGCGCGTGCCGGTCATCTCCACCACGAAAGAGAGCCCGCCCGATGACAGTTGACACCGGCCCGGAAGCACAGCCGGAGCCGCCTCGGCAGGCAAGCCGACAGGCTCCGCCAGGACCACGTCCAGCGGTTCAGATCACTTCTCCGGCGGCGCACGTCCTCGCCGAGGCCGCCGCCCGCGCCCGCGACATCAAGGCCGCCACCGGTGTCCGCCCCCCTGCGCCCTCGTCGCCCGCCTCACCGACCGCCGGTATCCCCGCCGCCGAGGTGCCGAGACCCAGCGCCGACGTGGAACGGATCCTGCGTGGTCCGAGCGGCCTCGGCACGGCGGGCCTGAGCATGGCCCGGCGCGAGGAACCCCCGACGCCCGCGGCCGTTCCAGCGGAAGGCGATCCGATCCCGGGCCTCTACCACCACCCGGTGCCGGAGCCCGACCCCGTGCGGGTGGCGGAGGTCAGCCGCAGGATCAAGGCGTGGGCGCTGGACGAGGTCGATCTGTACCCCGACGACTGGGAGGACCAGTTCGACGGCTTCCACGTGGGGCGTTACATGGTCGCCTGCCACCCGGACGCCCCCACCGTCGACCACCTGATGCTCGCCACCCGCCTGATGGTGGCGGAGAACGCGGTGGACGACTGCTACTGCGAGGACCACGGGGGCTCGCCCATCGGCCTCGGCGGGCGCCTGCTGCTGGCGCACACCGCCCTCGACGCCCTGCACACGACGCGGGAGTACCAGCCGCGGTGGGCGGAGTCGCTCCACTCGGACGCGCCCCGCCGCGCCTACCGCTCCGCCATGGAGTACTTCGTCCAGGCGGCCAGCGCCTCCCAGGCCGACCGGCTCCGGCACGACATGGCCCGGCTGCACATGGGGTACCTCGCCGAGGCCGCCTGGGCGCAGACGGACCATGTCCCCGAGGTGTGGGAGTACCTGGCGATGCGCCAGTTCAACAACTTCCGTCCCTGCCCCACCATCACCGACGCCGTCGGCGGCTACGAACTGCCGGCGGACCTGCACGCCCAGCCCGCCCTGCAGCGGGTCATCGCGCTCGCCGGGAACGCCACCACCATCGTGAACGACCTGTACTCGTACACGAAGGAACTCGCGAGCCCGGGCCGGCACCTGAACCTGCCCGTAGTGATCGCCGAGCGGGAGGGCCTCTCCGAGCGCGAGGCGTACCTGAAGGCGGTCGAGGTGCACAACGACCTCATGCACGACTTCGAGGCCGAAGCCGCGGCCGTGGCCGTGGCCCTCCCCGTCCCGAGCGTGCAGCGCTTTCTCCGGGGCGTAGCCGTATGGGTCGACGGCAACCACTACTGGCACCAGACCAATACCTTCCGCTACAGCCTGCCCGACTTCTGGTAAGAATGGAACGATCTGTGACCAGCACCAACCTCACCACCGACGCCGCCGCCTCCACCGGCTCCTCGATGTTCATCCCGGCCCCGGCGACGCCCTACCAGGGGGACATCGCCCGCTACTGGGACCGTGAGGCCAGGCCCGTCAACCTGCGACTCGGCGATGTCGACGGCCTTTACCACCACCACTACGGCATCGGAGACGTCGACCACACCGCCCTCGGCGACGCCGGCGACAGCACCTACGAGAAGAAGGTGATCGCCGAGCTCCACCGCCTGGAGTCGGCACAGGCCGAACTCCTCCTGGACCACCTCGGCCCCGTTGGGCGCGACGACACGCTCGTCGACGCCGGCTGCGGCCGCGGCGGCTCGATGGTCATGGCCCACCAGCGCTTCGGGTGCAGGGTCGAGGGCGTCACGCTGTCCGCCAAGCAGGCCGACTTCGCCAACCGGCGCGCCCGCGAGCTCGGCATCGAGGACCATGTCCACGCCCGCGTCTGCGACATGCTCGGTACGCCCTTCGGGACCGGGCGGGTCGCGGCCTCGTGGAACAACGAGTCAAGCATGTACGTCGACCTGGAAGACCTCTTCGCCGAGCACTCCCGCATCCTCGCGATCGGCGGCCGCTACGTGACCATCACCGGCTGCTGGAACCCGCGTTACGGCCAGCCCTCGAAGTACGTCTCCCAGATCAACGCGCACTTCGAGTGCAACATCCACTCCCGCCGGGAATACCTGCGCGCCATGGCCGACCACCGCCTCGTACCGCAGGCCGTCGTCGACCTCACCCCCGCGACCCTGCCCTACTGGGAGTTGCGGGCCACGTCCTCACTGGTCACCGGCATTGAGGAAGCGTTCATCAAGTCCTACCGGGACGGCTCCTTCCAGTACCTGCTCATCGCGGCCGACCGCGTCTGATCGTCGGCCTTCCGTTCCACGGTGGGGGCATGGGCCCGGAGGGCGCCCATGCCCCCACCACGCGTTCGAAGCGGCTTGGCACAGCGACCCCATGCAAGGACCGCCAAGCTCTGAACATCAGAGAAGGCGCCTCGATCCAGTACTGGGTGTGCAGCTACGTGAGAGCCGGCGACACGAACGCCGTATGCGACGGCCCCACGTACGACGGCGCGTGACGGGGTAATCGGGACGGGTGCGGTGGTGCCTCGGCCGGGCGGCCTCAGGGATCCCCGTCGCCCCGGTCTTCGGAGGACCGCTCGTCGAGAACTCCGACGAAGGCCGAGGCGACGAGGGCGACGGCGCGGTCGTCGTCGTGGGCCAGTTGGCGCAGGGCCTCCCGCACGGCTGTCCCCGGCAGCTCGACCAGCGCCTGGGCCAGGCGTATCCGCGTCGCGGAGTCCGCGGTGGGCGCGGCGAGTTCGTCGGCCAGTGCGGTCATGATCCGGTCAGCGCACCCCGGGTCCTGGGACAGCGTTCCCAGGACCTCCGCCGCGTCGACGTCGTTGGCGCCCTCGACCACCATGCCGACGAGTGTCGGCACGGCCGTGGTCACGCCGCGTCTGCCCAACGCCAGAGCGGCGTGCCTGCGCACCGTCGGGTCCGGGTCCCCGAGCGCGTCCGCGAGCGCCGCGGTCGCGCCCGGGGCCCCGGGCATCTCGGCGATCGCCAGCACCGCGCGCCGCCGGATGTCGGCGTCCTCCGAGCGCACTCCGGCGGCCAGTGTCGCCATGCCGTCGCCGCCCGATCGGGCGAGCGCCCAGCGCAGGGCACCCGCGACATTGGGGTCGGCTTCGGCCAGGACCGCCCCGGCCAGCAGTTCGGCGGGGACCGACGCGCCCTCCGTCCGGGCCATGACGGTCTGCTGTCTGCGCGCCGCGCTGGTCGAGTTGAGCCCCTGCATGAGTTCGACGATGCGCAGGACGTCCTGCCAGCCGGTGGGCTCCGACGCGTCGATCGCGCGGAGCCGCTCGAGCAGTTCCCGTTCCCGCTCCAAGCGGTCTTCCGTCCATCGGATGAGGTCGCTGACCAGGGCGGACGGTGTGAAGGCCGGGTCCTCCAGCGCGCGCCCGATCTGTTGGAGAGACAGCCCGAGGGACCGCAGGCTCTCCACGTGGAAGATCCTGCGGACGTCCTCGGCGCGGTACTCGCGGTAGCCGCCGACGGTGCGGCTGGTGGGTCGCACCAGCCCGAGGGCGTCGTAGTGCCTGAGCATCCGGGTGCTCACCCCGGAGAGACGGGCCACATCGCCGATCAGCAACGCGGGGGCTCCGGGGTCTCGGCTGCTCCCGCCGCGGCCGCGGCGGCGGCAGCGGCTCGTTCCGGGCCGAGTGTGACCACTCGCTTCGCCTCCTCGATGGCCGCGTCGAAACCGGTCTCCGGGTCCTGCCGGAGCAGTTCGGTGGCACGGGCGTGCGCGGCCACCGCCGGGTCGGGGTCCGCCGCGGCCTGCTCCAGGGCGGGCCCGGTCACGTCGCCGAGGTCGACGAGGGCCCGGCTCAGGCTCAGCCGCACACCGCGGTCGCCGCGGCCGAGTTGCCCGACCAGTTCGCCGGCCAGGTCCTCCTTCTCGTCCTCGGGCACGAGGACGACAGCGACCCGCCACGCGGTCCGCGCGACCTCGTCGTCGGGGTCGCGCAGCAGGTCGCGGGTGATCCAGGCCCATGCGCTCGGCTCACCGATCTTGGAGAGCGTGTGCAGCGCCTGGCCGCGGGCCTGAGTGCGCTCGGAGTGGAGTTCCCGGCCGACCCTGGGCAGGGTGATCTCCGGCGGGAGACGGGTCAGCGCCCAGGACAGCATGTCCCGTACGAAGAAGTCCGGCTCGACGGCGCACCTCTCGACGAGCGTCTCCAGGAAGCCGGGGTCGGGGTTCGAGCCGACGGCCAGGGCCGCCTGAAGCCGGACCGACGAGTCCTTGGCGGCCAGGGCGTTGGCCAGGCGGGTGTTCTGCGGGGTTCCGTCTGTCGTGTGGATCGGGACCACCTCCTGCACCCAGGGGACACGTTATCAACGTGTCAAGGTCAAGCCCGTCACCGGCCGTGGGCGCCGGAGCTCACGTCACCCGGGTTGATCCGCCGTTTCCGTTCCCCCGGAGAGCAGGGTCTCCAGCATGTACTGGCGAGAGCGCTCGATGCCTTCGAGGGCGACCTGTCTGATCTCCTCCTCCGAGCCGCTCTTGATGGTGTCGACCAATCGCCCGTGATTGACGCTGGTGTAGGGGCGCCGGCCGAGCTCGCCGCGGAGGTTGAGGAAGCGTTCGATCTCTTCGTGCAGCGTGGTGATCATCGGAATCATCAGCGATACGCGCGCGACTTCCGCGATCCCCACGTGGAGCAGTCGGTTCGCCTCGTTCAGGTCGGGGCGTGAGGCGTTCGCCGCTACGGTTGCCGCGCTGAGCGCGTCCAGACGGTCGAGATCTTCAGCGTCGGCTCGCTGTGCGGCGAGTACGGCCGCTTCCGGCTCCAGGAGCCTGCGCAGGCGGTAGGTGTCCTGGAGGTCGCCGAGGTCGGTCGGCTTCACGAAGGTTCCTCGCCGCGGGACGACCACGACGAGACCTTCCCTGCGCAGCGCGTTGATGGCTTCGCGCACCGGGGTCTTGCTCATCCCGTACCGCTGCGCGAGCCACGCCTCCACGATGACGTCGCCCGGGCGGAGGTGGCACCGGATGATGTCGCGCTTGAGGGATGCGTACGCCTGCTCCGCCATCGACGCACCCGAACTCACACCCACAGCTCCTCCACCAGCACGTGTGGCGGCCTTCGCCTTCCGTCGCCCACCGTGCGAAGACCTGTTGACATCCACGTGGCGCAGCGTATCATCCCTGTGAAATATCACAGGGATTGCACCAACCGGCCGCCTGATGAGCCGCGTTCACCGTCGACCCGATAAGGCCCCAGATGACGCACCTTCGAAGCAGCGGTCCGCGCGTGGACGGCTCCATGAACCGGTTGTTCCGGGCGCTCAGCGCCCTGGAACGGGCGGGAAACAGGCTTCCCCATCCGTTCTGGCTGTTCTGGATCTTCGTGGCGCTGCTGGGTGTGGTCAGTGCCGTGCTGGCCGGGGCGGGCGTGTCCGTCACCCTGCCGTCGTCGGGGGACACCGTCGCGGTGAAGAGCCTGCTCTCGCTTCAGGGAGCCAAGTTCGCGGCGGAGTCCGCGCTGGACAACTTCGCCGGGTTCGCACCGCTGTCGGTCGTGGTGGTGGTCCTGCTCGGGGTCAGCGTCACGGAGAAGAGCGGCCTGCTCACCGCGCTGCTTCGGGTCACGATCGGCCGGCTGCCGGTTCGGTGGCTGACCTTCTCGATCGCCTTCGGTTCCATGATCGCGCACGTCATGAGCGACTCGGCCTACATCGTGATGATCCCGCTGGGGGCACTGGCCTTCCGGACCGTGGGCCGCAGCCCCGTGCTCGGCCTGATGGTCGCCTACGCGTCCACGGCCATCGGCTTCAACGCCAGCCCGCTGGTGACCCCCGCCGACGCGGTCAGGTCCTCCCTGGCGGCCGAGGCCGCGCACGCCGTCGATCCGGACTACGTCATCACTCCGGTGGCCACCTACTTCTTCACCGCGGTCTCATCGGTGTTCCTCGCCGCCGTCATCGCCCTCACGGTCGACCGCGTCCTGGCCCGAAGGCCCGAGTTCGAGCCGACACCCGAGGACGACGCGGCCGCCGACCGGCTCTTCAACACCGCCCATGCCGAGGCACCTCAGCCCGGCGGACCGGTCGGCGAGGTCCCGTCCGCGCTCACGCTGAGCGCCGTCGAGAAGCGCGCCATGCGGCGGTCCGGCGCGGTGCTCCTGCTCTACGTCCTGGCGGTGTCCGCGCTGCTGCTGCCCGGGTCACCGTTCCGCGGCGAGGGCGGCAGCATCGTCCAGTCCGTGGTCGTGGTGAACATCGCCGTGTTCATCTCCCTGCTGTTCGCGCTCCTCGGCATCGTCTACGGCAGGCGGGTGGGCACGATCCCCTCGCTGTCGGCCGTCCCCTCCGCCATGGCCGACGGGGTGAAGTCCTTCGTGCCCGTGATCGTGCTGTTCTTCGTGGTCGCGCAGTTCCTCGCCTACTTCACCTGGACCGGCATCAGCAACGTGATCACCGTCGAGGGCGCCCGCCTCCTGAAATCCCTCGACGCGCCCCACCTGATCATCCTGCTCGTGATCATCCTGGCCATCAGCGGACTCAACATCATCATCAGCAGCGGCTCGGCGATGTGGTCCATCCTCGCCCCCGTCGTGGTTCCCCTGGCGATGTACATCGGGCTGTCCCCGCAGGCGGCGATGGTTTCCTTCATGATCGGGGACTCGGTCACCAACACCACCCCCATGAACGCCTACTTCGTCCTGGCCCTGGGATTCCTCCAGCAGTTCCGGAAGGGCGCGGGCATCGGCACCATGCTGTCCTTCACGGTGCCCGTGGCTCTCGCCGTGCTCGTCTCGTGGTCGTCCTTCTTCGCCCTCTGGTACGCGCTGGGCCTTCCGCTCGGCCCGGGGGTGCCCGTCAGATGACCCCCGCCGCCCGCCCGGGGCCTCCCCCTCCGGACCGAACGGGCGCCCGACGACCGAAGGGAAGCCGCGAACGGCCGTCACGACACCACCGCTTCAGCACCGCGCACGGTCCGGCACCGCCGGGCCCACCCCCGCACCAGTTCAGAACGGAAGAGTCACTCACCATGGGCAGCATCGCCATCCTCGGCGCAGGCAACGTCGGCCAGGCCATCGCCGGCCACATGTCCTTCACGGGACACGACGTACGGATCTTCGACAGGTGGGGCCGCGACCTCGAACCGATCAAGGCCAACGACGGCATCGACATGACCGGGGACGTGGCGGGCCACGGCACACCCTCCGTGCTGACGACCGATCTCGGCCAAGCCGTCGGCGGCGCCGAGGTGGTCATCGTCGCCGCGCCCGCCTTCGCGCACGCCTACCTGTCCAAGGAACTCGCCTCCGTCCTCGAACCGGACCAACTCGTCCTGTTCCAGCCCGGCGTGCTCGGCAGCGGCGTCGAACTCGCGCGCATGTTCGCGATCGCCGGCCGGCGGCCCTGCCTCATCGCGGAGACGCCGACCAGCCTGTACACCTGCCGGCTGCGCCGCCCCGCGCACGTCTACATCGGGGCGATCAAGCACGCCGTGCCGCTGGCCGCCGTACCCAGTGCGGACACGCCCCGGGCCCTCGACACCCTGCGGACGTATTTCGGCGACCGGTACGTGCCGGGCGAGGACGCGCTGACCGTCGGGCTGAACAACTGCAACCCCATCTACCACGTGCCGCCGGCGGTGCTGAACTTCAAGACGGTCGAGGACGCCGACCGCCACCCGCTGCACAGCCTGGTGACACCGCGCATCGCGGAGGTCATCGACGCCCTCGACCGCGAACGCCTCGCCCTGGCGGACGCCCTCGGAGTGAAGGCGGCCAGCTTCTGGGACTTCCTCAACACCGCCTACGGGGTGACCGAGGGCGGCTTCGTCGAGCGCATCGTGCAGGGCTACGGCCGTCAGGGTTTCCCCGAACCGGACTCGGTCAAGCACCGGTACTTCACCGAGGACGTCCCGTTCGGACTGGTCACCTGGAGTTCGCTGGCCGCGCAGACCGGACTCCCCCTCCCCCTGACCGACTCGTTCATCACCCTGAGCACGGCCCTGTGCGGACAGGACTTCGTGGCCGGTGGGCGCACAGCGCGGACGCTGGGCCTGCTCGGCTCCGACGTCGACGGCATCCGGGCCGCGTTCATCGACGGCGCGGTGTGAACGTCATGACGGCGGCGTGACGCTCATGAGGGGGCTGATCCCGGGACCGGCACGGGTCCGCCCCCGCCGTCAGCGGCGGGCGGGCCTCGTCCGAGTTGCCCGATCAGCGGCCCGACCGCGCTCCGGGGCCGGGCGTCCCACCCGGGCGAGGATGCCTCCGTCGATGCGCGGACGGCTGGCCGTGTCCGCTGTGATCACGGCCGCGGCACGCGGACGCGAACTGGGCGGCCGACAGGCGGAACGCCACAAAGCGGCGCTCGCGGTGGCCCGCTCACCGATCGGGTCCGAGCGGGAGTCTCCGGCCGCCTCGTCCGGGTAGCGGAGCCCGGCCCCACCGGCGCGGCGGGGCCGGGCGCGCCCGGACGGGCGATCAGGGCGGACCGTCAGGCCCGGAGGTCAGGACGGGTTGTCCGCGTGGGTGAGGGTCGTCCAGGCGTTGAAGTAGTTGTCCGTGCCGGACGGGCGGTGGGCCTCGGTGTACTTCTGGGTGTTGGACATGCTGATGCCGAGGCGGTTGTGGAGGGCGTTGAAGCCGACCTCGGTGACCTGGTCGAGGCCCTTCTTGACGGAGCCGCCGCACAGCCAGGAGGGCACGGCGGCGCCGTTCTCGTAGGCGGTGTGGAAGCCCAGGGCGTAGCGCAGCCGGTCCTGGATCTTCGGATAGAGGTCCTGGCCCTGGATGCGGCTGGTCTCCGCGATGTCCGCGATGGAGGCGATGCCCCAGCCGGTGTGCCCGAAGTCGCGGCAGGTCTCCTGGGCGAGGCCGTCGGCGAAGGTGCTCTGGCCCTGCCAGTACTTGATGATCTCGGACTCGGTGTCGATGCCGCTGTCCGCGGGCGGCTTGGGCAGGTCGCCGTCGGCGGTCAGGTACACGTACGCCGGGACGCGGTCGAGATAGGTGCCGACCGCCTTGTCGTAGGAGGAGCGGTCATCGAGGAAGACCGAGATGCCGATGGCCGCCTCGGTCATCACCAGTTCCCAGTTGCCGTTCTTGGTGGCGGCGCCGTTGATCACCTCGGGGAGGTACACGTTCCGCAGCATGGTGGCGAAGCGTCCGGCGCCCGGCCAGCCGCCGTCGTAGGTGTACCTGATGATCTCGGCGGCGCGCGGCCAGGTGGCGCCGGACCAGCCGGACTGCAGCGGGGCGTTGCTGTTGGTGTGATCCGTGATCGTGGAGGACCAGGCGTCCATGATCTCGATCGACTTCTTGGCGTACCTGCTGTCCCGGGTGAAGTACCAGGCGAGCGCGTCGGTGTAGGCCGCGATGGCGTCCTGGCGCTCCTCGGTGCACCCGTGGTTGGGGTTGGACGAGGAGCCGCACTCCACGACGGCGCGCGGCCGGGGGGTGCGCGACAGCGAGGCGTAGGAGCTGCCCATCATGTCGTCGTAGGCGGCCTTCCAGGGCTGCTGGCCGGCCCGCACCTTCGAGCGGGCGTAGTCGAGTTGGGCCCGGCTCACCAGCACCCCGGGGTGGGTGAAGGCGGCCGGTGCGGCCGTGGCCCGTGGGGCCGGTCCGCCGAGCTGGAGGCTCAGCAGACCGGCCAGCAGGGCGAGAACACTGAATAACGCGGTTCTGGTTCGTGCCATCCGATGACCTCTTCTGTTCATGGATGAGAACACAGTTCCCACATACGGACAGGAATGGCCTGGACCATAAGGACCGCCCGTGCACATGTCAATGCCCGACGCCGCCTCGGCGCGCTCGCGCGCGGCGGCGACGGCGTCGGGCAGGCCCGATCCGCCGCCCGAACTCCTCACCCCCGTACGCGGCGCGCGCCGGAGGGGCGTCCGGCGCGGCGTACCGCGATGACGAACGCTCCGAGGGCCGGCCGTCACGCTCACATACTTGTCAGTCAACACGCAAGTTACTTGCTAGGATATTCCGCATGGTCACCACTCGCCGCACCCAGCAGGAACGCCGGGCCCAGGCCGAAGCCGCGCTGCTCGACGCCGCCGCCGAACTGGTCGTCGAGCACGGGGTGCGGTCGCTGACGCTGGCACGGGTCGGCGAACGAGCGGGGTACAGCCGTGGGATCGTCACCCACCACTTCGGGTCCAAGCAGGCCCTGATCGAACGACTGGCCCGCGCGACGCAGACCGGCTTCGTCCCCGGGCTCGCGGACCTCCCACCCGGGCTGGACCGGCTCCTGCGCCTCATCGACGGCTACGTCGGCGCCTCCGGGGCCGCCGGAACCATGAACCGGGCCTTCCTGCTGCTGTGGGCGGAAGCGGCCACCGCGTCCGAGCTCGCCCCGATCTTCCGCGAGCGCGACGAGGCGTTCCGTTCCGACCTGCGCGCCGACGTCACCGCCGGTATCGCCGACGGCGACGTGCGCCCGGACGTGGACCCCACCGACGTCGCCATCGCGGTCGTCGGACAGCTGCGCGGGATCGGACTGCAGTGCCTCCTCGACCCCCACACCGTCGACACCGCACGGCTGCGCCACACCGTCACCGACCACTGGCGCCAGGCGTTGCGCGTCTCCTGAAATCCGGGGCGCCCACGGAGCGACCGCGACCTCACACGGTCGGGTCCTCGGAACGCACCTGGATGCCCGCCCGGTCGTAGGCGCCGTAGGTCATCAGGTCATCGGCGACGCACCAGACGTTGCGCGCGAAGGCGTCCTCGCACGCCCGCGGGCTCCAGGGCAGGTGCGCGAGTTCGATCACGCGGTCCACCAGGCGTCGTCGAAGGGCACGCGTCGCATCGCCATCGCGGGAGGCCATCCGGCCGTCACCGCACCCCGGCGGGCGGGCGGTCCGGTCCGCCGGTTCCGGACCCCGGCGGCCCGGGCGGGCCCTGCGCGTCTCAGATGGTGGCCAGCAGCAGGTCCTCCCCGCTTGACGGGCGGAGGCCGTCGGAGCGATCGGCGAAGTAGCGCTCGGCGTGCGAAGCCCCCGACACGTGCCGGACGTCCTGGAAACCGGCTTCGCGGGCCAGTTCCAGCATCTCGGACGGTTCGTAGAAGCTGATGAACGGCGTCCCGGATGCTTGCGCGCCTTCCTCGCTCGCCCGGAGGCCGGGGCGGTCGGCGTCGTCGAGGAGTTCGGTGGGCAGCAGGAACGTCATGGCGAGCGTCGAGCCGGGTGCGAGCCCGGCGATCTGGCGCAGGGTGGCCGCGGTGGCGTCCTTGGTGAGGTACATGGTGACGCCGGTGGAGACGATGACCGCGGGTCCGCCGGAGTCGAAACCGGCAGCGGCCAGCCCCCTCAGCCAGTCCTCGCTCGCCTCGAAGTCGACCGGCACCAGGTGCAGCCAGTCGGGGACGCCGTAGCCGAGTTCGTCCAGGCGTTGGCGTTTCCATGCCTGAGTGCCGGGCTGGTCGACCTCGAAGACCCGTACGCGGGAGGCGATCTCCGGCCTGCGCTGGGCGAAGGTGTCCAGGCCGGCTCCCAGGATGACGTACTGGGTGACGCCGCGGTCGGCCTGCTCGGCGATCAGGTCCTCGATGAAGCGAGCGCGGGCCACGATGGCCGCCCGGAACCCGCTGGTGGCATCCGGGTCCATGTCGGGGCGGTGGCGCCAGTCAGCGCCGGGGGCCGCCAGCCGCAGGCCGACCTCGTCCTCGAGCACATGCGGCGGTGGGTCGACCTGGACATGCATGGCCCGCCACAGGGCGGTCCGCACCGCGGAGCTGTCCGGGGCCCCGGTCTGCTCGTCCACCACGGTGTTCCCCTTTCGTCGCGGTCAGTTCCCGGCGGGAGCCTGGACGCTCCACAGGCGCCCGTCGGGATCGCGGACGGTCATCTCCCTGGTCCCGTCATGGGTGTCCGCGAACGGCGTGACCACCTCGACGGCGGGGTCGGGACGGAACGCCTCCGCGTCCGCCACCTTCAGCACGATCCGTGTCTCGGGCTCCCGGTCCTCGGGGATCTCGGCGATGAAGACGTACGGCCCGTCACCGTTGCGGAGCTGTCCGGAGTTGTGGTCGGTCGCGAACTCCAGCTCGTACCCCAGCGCCTGGAAGAACTTCGCCGACCTGCCCCAGTTGTGGGTCGTCAGGAAGACGGCCTCGATTCCCTCGGTCGCCATGTCAGGTCTCCTTCTCAGCCGATTGCCGTTCGTGGCCATGGGCGTCGTCGAGGTAGGCGCGCAGCGCCTCGGCCACCAGCGCCGACAACGACATGCCCGACTCGATGGCGTGGTACTTGACCTGCTTGATCAGCTCGACCGGCAGGTACACGTTGAACTGCTTGACTTCCTTGTCACCCACGCCTCGATGCTAGCATCCTAGCAAGCTAGTCGAGAGGGGCGGGCAGGGTGCATCAGCCCGAGTCACCTCAGGACGGCCAAGGCCCCCTCCGGCCTACTCCAGCCCCCGCTTCCCCGGCGCCCAGAACGGCTTGGTGAGCACCGCGCGACGGTCCCAGCCCGCCTCCCGGACGAGCACCTGCCGCACCCGCTGCACGACACGGGCCTCCCCGGCGACGTAGGCGACCCCACCCGGCTCGGGGGCGAGACGACGCACCGCGTCCGGCAGTGAAGTGCCGCCCCTGGTCAGCCAGTCGAGGCGGTCCGAGTGGGTCAGCGGCAGCCGGTCCGCGGCCGTCTCCGTCTCCACGCAGCCGGAGACGCGCGCCCCGGGCGGCAGCGCGGCCAGCATCGCGCCGAAGGCGACGGACGCCGTCTCCTCCCCGACGAAGACGTGGTGGGCGGCCTCGGGCCGGAGCGTGAACGACCCCTCGGGCTTGCCCAGCCGCACCCGCTCACCGACCGCGACGCCCCTGCCCCAGCGCGCTCCCGGCCCCGCTCCGGCGTGGTCCAGCACGCACAACTCGACGGCACCGGAGGGGTCGTGACGCCACACGGAGTACGTGCGGCGGGTCAGCCCGGAGCCGACCAGGACGCGCACCTGCTGCCCGGGGCGGACGTCGAGCCCGGCGAGGGCGTCGCCCTCGATGCGCACCCGGCGCATGCGGGCGGCGATCGGCTCGGCCTCGGTGACGGTGCCGCGGAGCATCAGCAGGTCCAGGACCGGGTCCAGCAGCGTGGGCATGGGAGTGCTCCTCGGAGAAATCGGGTGGGTGCGGGGCGAGTTGGGCCCCCGTTCGAACAGAACGCGATAGTACGCGTTCCCGGCAGGACGCGATAGTGCGCGACTTGGTGGGAGCACCGACTTCACGATCAACCCGCCATGGCCGGGGAGGACGAGGAGGGCTCCTGGATGCCCGCCTTCGCGGCCGTCACCCCGCCGAACGAGACCTCCTCGCTGACCCTGAAGTGGCCCTGGCGCCCGCTCGTCGACCAGAGCGCCGCCACCCACCCGGCCACCTTCGTCAACCCATCGGCTGACGCTTCGATCCGTACCGGACGGTCACGGCAGGACGACCAGTTCACGGCTGATGCGGTTGAGCCGTTCACCGCCGTCGTCGGTGCAGAGGACGATGTCCTCGATGCGGGCTCCGTACCGGTCGGGGAGATAGATGCCCGGCTCGACGGAGAACGCCATACCGGGCTCCAGGGGCAGGGCGGAGCCCGCCACGATATAGGGCTCCTCATGGGATTCCAGCCCGATGCCGTGACCGGTGCGGTGGATGAAGTGCGGCCCGAAGCCCGCGTCCGTGATGACGTCCCGTCCGATCGCGTCCAGCTGCTCGGCCGTGATACCCGGCCGCACCGCGTCGGTCTGGGCACGCTGGGCGCTCAACAGCACCTCGTACAGCCGTCGGTACTCCGCCGGCGGCTCGCCCACGACATAGTCGCGGGTGGAGTCCGAGCAGTAGCCGTCCTCGGTGGTGCCCCCGATGTCGACCACCACGGGGTCACCGGGCCGGATCACCCGGTCCGACAGCTCGTGGTGGGGACTGGCGCTGTGCGGCCCGGAGCCGACGATGACGAAGTCGACCCGTGCATGGCCTTCGGTCACGATCGCTTCCGCGATGTCCCGGCCGACCTCACGTTCGGTGCGCCCGGCGCGCAGCCACTCGCCCATGCGGGCGTGCACCCGGTCGATGGCCGCCCCCGCCCGGCGCAGCGCCTCGGCCTCGGCCTCGGTCTTGCGGATCCGCAGCCGGCCGAGTACCTCTCCGGCGAGTGCCTGGTCGGTGTCGGGCAGCACGGCGCGGAAGGCGACGGTCTTCTCGGCCCACATGTGGTTGTCGACGCCGACCCGGGCCACACCGGCGGGCAGCCTGGCCGCCACGAGGGCATACGGGTCCTCGGTCTCGGCCCATCCGGTGATCTCGATGCCGAGGTGCGCGGCCGGGGAGGCGAGCGCGGCGGGCCGCTCCAACTCCGGCACCAGGAGGAAGGGTTCGCCGTCCACGGGGAGCACGAGACAGGTGAGCCGCTCCAGGGGCAGGGCGTGGTAGCCCGTGAGATAGCGCAGGTCGGCGCCGGGACTGATCAGCAGCGCGTCCAGGCCCGCGGCGGCAGCGGCCTCCCGGGCGCGCTCCAGACGGTCGGCCGGGTAGAGATCGGTGGGGATCACAGGCATTCTCCTCCTGGTGTCGGGCCGGGCTCAGGCAGCGGGCCAGACCATCCTCGACCAGCCGGGGGCCCCTTCACGACCTCAGCCTCCACACCGTGCGGCACAGCGGCAACCCCTCCCCCAGGAGCACTGCCGGGCCAGGCAGGTCAGTCCCGGCGTTCGCGGGCGCGGCCGGTACGGTCCGGGGGCTGACCCACGACGGCCCCGAAGGCCGGGGAAGGCGGGGCGATGGGTGCGCTGGCCTTGGTGCCGCGCCCGCTGAGCTGGGCGATCGTCATGACCAGCAACGGGGTGAGAATGGCGATGTAGGCGTTGTCGATGCCGAAGGGGTCGCCCGCCGCGTACCAGCCGACGACCGCGGGCAGGGACAGGCAGATGGCGGCCAGGGCACCCTGCCGGGAGCCGTACGACGGACGGCGGAACATCAGGACGACGAAGACGGCCAGGGAGGCCCGGAGTGCCTTGGCGAGGAAGGTCATGCCGAGCACGTCCGACGCGAACAGGGCGGCCGCCACCGGGACCAGCCCGCAGCCGAGGGTGGAGAGCCGGGCGAACCGCACGGCCTTCCTCTCGTCGCCCGACGGGTTGACGTACGGCTGGTAGAAGTCCTTCAGCAGCAGCGTGGAAGCGCCGATCGTGAGGGCGGATATGAGGCCGAACACCGACGCGACCAGTCCGGTCACCGCGATGCCCTGAAGAACCGGGCTGAGACGGACGACCATGGACGGAAGCGCCTGGATGCTGGCGATGTCGGGGTGCACCACGGCCGCGCAGACACCGATGAACGCGGCGAGGATGCCATAAGGGATCAGGACGAGACTGGTGTAGAAGCCCGCGTTCCGCGCCGTGGCCTCGTTGTTGACGGCGGTCATCGCCTGCACCACGTATTGCGTCGCGAACATGGCGCCGCCGCCCGCGATGAGCCAGGCGCCTATCTGGTTCCAGCCGACTCCGTCCCAGTCGAGCATCTTCGGCGGTAAGGACGCATGGATGTCGCCGTAGCCCCCGGCGGCGACATACGCGGACACCGCGACGACAACGATCCCCAGCACTTTGACGAAGACGTTGATCAGGTTGGTGTAGATGACGGAGCGCATACCGCCGATCACCACGTAGACACTCGACAGGACCCCGACGATCACGACGGCCCAGTCGGCATCGATCTTGAGCAGAGCCGAGATCATCGCTCCTCCGCTCACATAGGCCGCGGTGGCCACCAGGAGGAGCGATACGATCATGGTCACGGAAGCCGCTCGCCGTACACCCGGCCCGTATCCCCGTTCCAGGGCGCCGGAGATGGTCACCTCGTCGAGTTGTTTGAATCGCTTCGCGAACAGCACGGCGAAGACGATGAACCCGATCCCCAGGGCGCCGAGGTTCCAGGCGGCGGAGATTCCGTATGTGTAGGCCCCTTGGGCCGTCCCGATACTGGCCGTGGTGCCCACGACTTCGGACGCCATGAACAGACCGATCACGGCCGCGGGGAAGACCCGGCCACCGCGGACGAATCCTTCCGACGTCACGCCCGCCTTACGGGCGATGACGCTCACCGCCGCGATGAGGATGAGGTAGGCCACCACCATCAGGGCAACTATCTGGAAAGACGACACTGTTTCTCCTTGAGCTGACGATTCCGGCGCTCGGCCGACTCTGAAGAGTGAGGCAAGGCTGCCGTCGAAACGCGTCAGCGGGACCCGGAATGGCGGCCTTTGACATAAATCCCCCACAGAACGCTGTTCACCATTCCGGTTCCGTCGGCGGTGGCGAGCATTTCCGCGTCTTTGTGGAAGGCGGCGATTCCGGTACAGCGTGGTGGCCGAGCGATCGCGCGCCCAGTGGCGCAGTGGTGACCCCCGCACCGTGGCGCGGAGCGTACGACCGGTCGGCGGTGCCGCGGTTCCCCCGGTTTCACCCGGCGGGCGCCGCGCGCAGCAGGTTCCGCACGGCCTCCAGTTCCTCACACGCCCGGTCCAGGTCCGCCACCGGGAAGCCTTCGGCGATCCGCGCGGAGACGGACCGTAGGGCTTCCCTGGCGCGTCCGACGAAGACCACCTCGCCGTCGCGCACGTCGACACCGTCGGGCCTGCCCACCCGCCGGTTCCAGGCGACCGCCCGCTCCCTTGCGAAACCCGGCGGGAGGTCCAGGGTCAGACCACCGTCGTGGACCCGCACCGGGTAGCCGCCCGGGAGTCCCCATGGGCCGGGGACGCTGGTGTTCCACTCGGACCCGTCCGCCAGCGCGGTGACCAGCCTCGCTGCCGCGTGCCCGGTAACGAGGTTGAGCAACTCCCTGTCCATGCCGCGCTGTTGGCTGAGCGCCGCCGACACGTCCGGGACCGGTGCATCGTCCAGCCAGGCCAGCGCCTCGTCCTCCGGACCGCTCGGGGCGTGCAGGTGGACGTGATGGGCGAGCACCTTCAGCCGCTCAGGTGCCGAGATCCCCAGGGCGTGCTGGAGGGAGGCGTGCACGAGCCCGGCGTTGCCGACACCGCACAGTACCGGCAGACCCAGCGCGGCCAGCACGGGATTGACGGCGTCCGGAAAGCAGGCGTTGACGACCCGGGCGTCCGGGCGGGCGCGGGCGACGGCCGAGGAGACACGGACGGCGAGGTCGGCCTGGAGCGGCAGGGCCAGGCCGAAGCCGCCCGACGCCACCAGGTCGGTCCAGGCGCTCGGCCGGCGGGTCCGCTCCCACGGGGAGAAGCGCGAGGCACAGATCACCACGAGAGTGGGTGAGGTGCGGTCGAGGAGCCGCGCGAGGGCGTCGGCGCCGGAGGGTGCCGGTCCGAGGTCGGCCCGCTCCGCCTCGAAGACGACGGGGGCGCCCGACAGCCGGGCGCGGACCCCGGCCAGGTACGCCACCTGCCCGGCCCGCTCCGCGCTCCGCCCCACGACCGTGACGCGCAGCGGTCCGGAACCGGGCGCCGCGAGGGAGCAGCACAGCGCACGCCCCAGAGATCCGGCACCGAAGACCACGACCCGAGAAGGCGTCCCCTTCTCCGGCGGACTCACTATGTTAGACATGTTCCCCACGACGGATTGGCACTCGCAGAAAAAGGACAGGAACTCGTCCTCTGCCCAATTTCCGGGGTTCCTAAAAGCCCGGTCCCGGAAATCCCGGCGCGGACGGACCCACAGTCCGGGCAGATACCATCCCATGACCTCAAAAGCGGCATTCCGCTCCACCTGGGCGTTGCGGCTCGCGGAATGTTGGTGGCGACCGGAGCCCTCTTGCGGAGCCGACAGGGATCTGTTGTGATGAGGCCCTTAAGAGCTCGCACCGCATCAGGCAATCCCGTACGGCAATTCATGGGAGTAGCTGCGTGTTTCTCGAGAACGTGGTCTACAGGTACTACGACTGGCTTGAACCGACCCTCGACTCTCTTTTCTCGGACAGCTCCCTCGCTCCGCCGGCAGAGGATTTCAGCCCCGGTACCGCTCTGCCCGCACGGACGGACCAATTACGCAGATTCTTCGACGCGTCGGGGATATCCCACGCGACGCTGGGCACGTACCGCGATCGAGAATTATCGCTGCTGAATCTGGCGAACAATCCCGGTACCCGCACGACCAAAACCCTCGCGTCCCTCCTGACGGTCGCCCGCGCGGTCCGCTTCATCCAGGACACCGGGCAGCGGGTCATGATTCTCACCCCGTCGTCCGCCAACAAGGCGACCGCGATGCGTGACGCCGTGCTCCGCGCCTTGGAATGCGGCCTGGTCACCGCGGACCAGTTGAGCGTCACCACCGTCGTCCCCGTCGGGTCGAGGGAAAAGCTGTGGGAATCCACCCTCTTCACCGACCCCACGCTGCGCGCCCGGAACCCGGTGGCAGTATATCCGGGCGCCAGACCCGAGCAGGTCAAACCGCTCGCCCGGCACGTGGTGGAGAACTACACGGAGGCGCTGCGGGAAACCACGGACATCCAGCTGTGGTACACGCTGGACATTCGCAATTACATGGCGGCGGACAGCATGCGGGCCTTCGCGGAAGCCGAGTTCTTCCCGCCCTCCCCGGGTGTGCCGCGCCTTCATGTGCACGCCGTCTCCAGTGCCTACGGTCTGCTCGGGCACGCTCGAGGGCACGCCACGCTCTCCGCGCGGGGTGCGGCCGTCGGCGAGGCCCCGCACTACTTCCTGGTCCAGCACCTCGGCGCCCCGGACATGGTGCTCAGCCTCCACCACGACTCGACCGACGTGGCGCACCTGCCCTCGTACGCCTATGACGCCGATGCCGCGCGGTACGTCCAGCGGACCGATCCGCACTTCCCCTATGTCACACAGGATCCCGGGGAAGTGCTCGACCCGACGTTCTACACGCGCCAACCGGCCACCTCCCCGCGGATGAACGCGCTGATCCGCGACCAGGGCGGCGGGGGCATCGTCGTCTCACGGCAGGAGTGCCTGAACCGCTACGCGGAGGTCGGGGCGCTGCTGGAGCACGCGGGCACCACACTCCCCGCCGACCCCGCGGACCTGCGCGAATGGTCGCTGGTCATGGCGGTGACAGGGCTGTTGAACGCGGTGGACCGAGGGCTGGTGCCCGAGCGGGACGTCCTGATCCACGCGTCGGGCAGCTACTCGACCGAGGACTTCTCCCCGCTGCCCGCCGACGGTTTGCACATCGTCGAGGACGGTGAATCACTCCGGCAGGTGGTGGAGAAGGCGGCCAGGAGCTGAGACCCGACGAGCGACCGCCGAGGCGCGCGGTGACCGGCCGTCAGCGGCGTCCGTGGCCGTTGGGGTCCGTCCCGCGCCGCGCCACCCCGAGCCGCCAGGTCAGCGGCAGCTCCGCGGCACCCTGCCCGTTCCCGTGGCGTTTCAGCAGGGCCGCCAGCACCCCCCGCACCTTGCGCCGCTCAGCCGCCGCGGCCCGCTCGTACCGGTCGTACGCGGTGGGCGCGAGCGCGGCGAACTCCGCCCAGTATTCGCCGATGCCGGTGATGGTCCGCCGACACTCCGCGGTCTCCCAGTCGACCGGTAGGAAGCCCGCGCGCCGCGCCCAGGCGTCGATATGACCGGAGGTCAGCTCGAACGGTCCGGTCACCCCCGCGGTCAGCCGGGACGTCTCGACGACCTGGGCGATGGAGAGCGCGCCCAGGGTGATGAGGCGGCAGTCCGCGGGGCTCGCCCACAGGTGCACCACCAGCGAGCCACCGGGGCGCAGCATCCGGTGTGCCTCCGTCAGCACTCGGGCCGGGTCGGCGAACACCCACATGCTGGCGAGGCACACCACCGCGTCGGCCGATCCGGTGGCCAGGGGCGGCCGGTGGGCGTCCCCCTGTATCCAGGCGATCCCGCCGGGGTCGCCGGCCCCGGCCGCGCGGCGCAGCGCCTCCGCCGAGAAGTCCATGCCCACGCCGCGGTACTCGGCGGGGAGGCCGCGCAGCAGGCTTCCGGTGCCGCAGGCGAGGTCGAGGACCGTCCCTCCCGGGGGCAGGCCCCGGATCACGGCCGCCGCGACCGAGGATTCCAGGGCCCGGCTCGCACGGCCGCCCGGCCCCTGACCGGTGCTGTGGTGCACCCGGTCCCAATGCTCGGGGCGGTGGTAGGCGGGCGCCGGCGGCCACTGGCTCGGTGTCATCTACTGACCTGCCGTCTGTCTAGGAGGACGTCAAGGGCGCGATGGAGAACCAGTACGCGGCCCAGAGCACGAGTCCCGTCGCCGCGGTCTGGCTGATGACCGCGGCCGCGCCGAAGCACACGTAGAGCAGGCGCTCGCGCCTGCTCGTGCGCGCGGCGCGGCGGCGGTCGGTGAAGGTGGCGACGAGGTGGTCGATGCTGCGCCCGCGCAGGTTGGGCCGGCCCAGCCACAGTTCCAGCAGCAGATACGCGTCGCCGTCAAGGGTGGGCACGAGGGTGGGCACCATCCCCACCGTGCCGCCGGCGAGTACGTACAGCCCGAGCAGCCGGACCGGTCCGAGGTCGTGGCCGAAGTGCCAAGCGGCGCCGCCGAGCGCGGCGAACACCAGGCTGCCGAGGGGGCCGGAGACGGCGGTCATGACGCGGGAGCCGGCCGGGAGGCGCTTCCACGCCTGTTGCTCCGGCCTGGTCCAGGCGAAGGGGATGAGCCATCGCAGCCCCAGGGACACCCGTTCGACCGGTACCCGGTAGCGGTGGCAGGCGAGGACGTGTCCGCCCTCGTGGAAGACGGCCGAGACCACGAACGCGGCGAGGAAGCCGAGGAGTCCGGCGCCTTCGAGGGCCGCGCGGAGTTCCCCGGCGATCACGTCGGCGCGCGGGCCCAGCGCCGCGAGGGCCGACAGGACGGCGACGGCGGCGCACAGGACGGGGCCGCGGCCGGTGAGCCGCCGCAGAGGCGGGTCCAGGCGGTCGAGCAGGCGCGTCGGGTCGCCGCCGACGAACTCCACGGTCACGCACGCGCGGAACCACGCGCGCAGACGGCGCCGCGCCCGCCCTCCCGGCTGTGCGCCCGCGTTCTCGAGGACGCCGAGGCGGAGCAGCCGGGCCTCGAACCGGCGTAGGGCGTCCACGGATACCGCGGGGCGGCCCCCGGCCGCCGTGGACCGCGCGATGTCGGCGTAGCTGCGGATCCCGTCGAACTGGCGGGCCACACGGAGCTCGCGGCGGCCCAGCACCCACCGCCGCGTCGAGTCCGCGGCGCGGACCTCCGTCCGCCCGTCGCCGTCCGGCTCACCCACGTGGAAGCGGGCCGGGAACACCCCGCGTACCTCCTCATCACCCCTCACCTGACTCCTCCTTGGCTCCCGGGGCTCAGACGACGAAGGACATGCGCAGTTCCGAGCAGAAGCCCCCGGCCCCGGAGAGCAGCCACAGCTCGTCGGGGCCCGGGCTCATCTCGCTGATCCGGATGCGAGTCGCCTGATGCGCGGTCTTCGCGAAGGTGTCCACGGCCAGCGGGTTGCGCCAGTCGACATAGACGGGCTTGGGCTCGTTGTCCGCGAGGAAATAGCAGTGCCGCGGCATCCCGTGGTCCGAGGCCCAGGCGGCGAACGCGACGTAGTCCGCGAACAGCTCGGCGGGCCGGGTGGCCCCGGGCACCTCGACGGCGTCGAAGGACCAGGACCGCCGCTTCAGTTCGACCCCGCGCCAAGTGACCCGCTGGGTGAGCGGCCCGCCGAGGACCTCGCCGGCCACGGCGAACAGCACCCGGTGCAGGTCCGTCGACAGCACGGTCACGACATCCTCCTCGCGGCCGGACGCCCGGTCCACGAAACGCAGCAGCCCGTCCCGCCGGTCGACCCTTCCCCGTCCGGCCGGGATCTGCCGGTCCCGCGGACAGCGGCTGGTGCTCCCGGGCAGAGTGACCTCCCACAGGTTCGGCACGACCGGCCAGTCGATACGGGACCGCTGGTAGGTCTCATCACTGGCGGCGAGCAGCACCCGGCCGGGGTCCAGCAGCCGGTTGGCCTCGGCCCTCGCCCACTTCGCGGAAGGCTCGTCGAGGAACGGCAGCGCCACGGGTTGCAGGGCCGTGAGCACCCCCGGGTGCACCTCGCCGAGGACGAGACGGTACTCCCCGGCCCGGACGGCCTCCTCGTCGCGCGCCGCCAGCAGCACGTCCGGCGAGGCGATGCCCACTCCGAGCACCTGGCCGAACCGTCGGTGCCCCGGGGTCGCGGCGGTGAGCGCGGCGGCGATCCGCCGCAGCCCCTCGGGGGTCAGGGACAGCTCATCCGGCGTGCCCTCCCTCGCCAGCTGGGACCAGGTCCCGCGCAGGGTGTCCCGCAGCTCGCCGGCCACGGAGTCCCGCGCCCGCTCGAGGTGGGGACCCCGGACCGCCTGGAGGAAGACCGGGAAGTCCACCAGCCCGTCCGCGCCGCGGGGCAGGCCGGCGAAGACCTCCGCGTACCAGGCGTGCAGACGGGCCGCGGCGCACTCGGCGACGGTCCGGTAGAGCCGCATCACGGGGGTGAGGCACTCCCGCAGCGACCGGGCCAGCGGCTCGCCGACGGTGACCGTCAGGTTGCGCTCGCAGTCCTCGTACACGGGGAAGCGCCCGACATACATCTCCCCCCGCGCGCGCTCGGTGCCGACACCGGCCGCGGTCAGGGCCCGCCCCATCCGGTCGAGCAGGTCCCGGCGCCGCTCGCGCCCGGCGACCTCGAAGTCCGCGCGCAGAGAGGCGAGTTCCCCGACCGCGTCGAGGACCGGTCGGAGCGCCTCCGGCGTTCCCGCCGAGTGGATCGCCTCCTCGATCCGGACCATCGGCTCCTCCGCTCCCGGAGGGAGCCGGAGTTCGGCCGACGCCAGACGGGACACCACCCGGCGGGCGGCCGGGGAGGCGGCGGCCACGTCACCGGCGTCCAGCCCGGCCGGGGAGGCGGCGGCCCGTAACAGCCCGGCGGTCTCCGCCCCGACCGGTATCTCCTTGCCGAGGGGGACCCGCACCGTCTCGCCGAGCACATCGCATCCGGGGTGCAGTCGGAGCGGCAGCGCCGACCGCAGCCGCCCATCCTCGTTCAGCGCCGCGCACAGCCGGTTGACCACCCAGTGCTCGAAGAAGACCCGGCGACGGCGCAGCGTCCCGTGATCCGCGTCGCCCGCCTCGACCCGCAGCGCGGCGGGCTCGGCCTCGTCGACCCGCCCCCATGCGAGCGGGCCGAAGAAGCTGCAGGTGTCGTTCTTGGCGCAGAAGCGCTGGAGGTAACTCCACCCCAGGCGCAGCCGCTGGCGCGACCGGGAGTTGATGGGCCCGCGCACCTTCTCCCCGAGAGTGGCCAGCCGGTCCAGCGCGTCGGGGTTGGAGAGCAGCAGGGCCTCGGCCGTGGCCGGGCGGGCGAGCAGGTCGGCCAGGGCTCGCCGGGCCCGCCCCTGGTGTTGTAGGTACCGCTCCTCGTCCTCCGCCGTCGGAACCGGCAGCGTCACCTCCTCGGGAAGCGCGAGGTCCGTCAGGTCGTCGAAGGGGAACCCGGTGGACCGCAGCCAGAACAGTTCGAACATGCTCAGTTCTGGCCTCCGGGTGCGGCGACGAGTCCCATGCGCACCAGGCGGGCCAGCGTCCGCTGGTCCTGCTCGGGCGCGGCCGGGTGCCCCCGCCGTGCCAGCTCCGCGGCGAGGTGGGGGAGGTCGACGGGGTAGCGGGCCAGGATCCGCACCATGTCGGCGGCCCTGTGGGGCACCGCCACGATGCGCCGGGCATCGTCGAGCGAGGGTAGGAAGATCACGTAGTGCCGGATTCTCACCGCCGGCGATGTGCGGCCGAGGGCCGCCGGATCGCGAAGCCACTCGGAGAGGTCGCGGTGACCTGTGTGCGCCCGGCACGGCAGCCTCAGGCGCAGGCTTCCCGCCGGCTCCTCCCGGGCGTCCTTCGGGTCCGCCCCGGCCGCGGACACGACGACATCGGCCGCCGCACCCTCCAGCGCGACGAGCTCCGTGAGCCCGTCGATCCGCCCGAGGGATGTGTCCGCCGCGATATGGTCCAGGATCTCCCGGCCGAATGAGTACACATACGGCCCCGAGTCGGCCCACTCCCGCCGGTCGAGCAGGTCGTGCGCCACCGCGCGCAGGTCCACCTCGTTCGCCAGAAGCGCCCGGTGGGTCAGTGGCGCCACGGTCTCCAGGGCGTTGAAGAAGGAGCTCACCATGCGGAAGCGGTAGCTGTGGACGAACATCCGCGCGCCCGCGGGATGCTCCGCGTAGGCTCGCGCCACCTCAACCTCCGCCGCGTCGAGGCCCAGTACGCCGGCCCGCTCGTCGAGCCGCCCGCCGAAGACCACGTCCCGCACGGCCGACTCGCGCAGGATGCGACGCCACACCCGCCAGACCACCGCCGCCTCCATCAGCGCACCTCGACGGCCGGGGATGCCGCCTTCCAGATGCTCCGGGCCCGCGCCAGATCACCGGTGATCATGTCGAGGTCCTCCTGCCCGCCGAGGACCCGGGTGCCCTCGTGGTGGCAGCGCCCCTGGTACTCCAGGGTGACCGCGGCCGGCGACGCTCGTTCCAGCAGCCACTCCAGCATCTCCCACACCGCCTCGGGCACCGGGCTGTCATGCCAGTCGTGGTAGAACCCGTCCCGCCAGCTCCCCCCGGCCAGGTGCACCGCGATGACCCTGTCCAGGGGCAGCTCGTCCAGATAGTCGGCCGTGCGGTAGCCGGGCAGATTCAGCGAGTTGGCGTAGACGTTGTGCAGGTCGAGGTGGAGGAAGGTGCCCGCCCGCTCCGCCACGGCGGCCATGAACTCCGCCTCCCGCAGCTCCGAGCCGGGGGTGGGCAGGTAATACGCCGCGTTCTCGTGCGCCAGGGGCATGCCGTACACGTCCTGGAGCCGACGCGCCCGGTCGGCGACCCGGACCACCTCCGCGCGGGAGAACTGCAGTGGGCTGCTCCAGATGTCCAGCCAGGAGTTGTCCCCGTAAAAGCAGTGATCGGCCACCCATGGGCTGCCGATCCGCTGGGCCATCGGCGCGTGCCTGCGTACGGCCGGTGTCGCCTCCAGGGGCAGGAACCCGAAGTCACAGCCGTAGTTGGAGTGGGCGAGGAGCGGTCGGCGCCGCTTCAGTTCCATCAGGTTCTCGAACGCCCCCGGCAGAAAGAGGTAAGGGCTGTCGAGCGGTCCCATGATGGGGTCCAGCAGCACCTCGTAGAAGTCCACGTCCATGGACTCGAACGGGAACCAATCGAGGATCTCCGGATTGTATTGGATGCCGACGCCGAGACATCGTGGCCTGTCGATGACCGCCACCCCTCTCCGTTTTCCGAACCGGAACCAGAATGACTAGCCGAAGACCTTGCTCTCGATCACTTCGATGTCGTCGAGGTCGAACTCCTCGAAATCGTCCTCGACCGCCTCCGGCGCGTCCGGCCTTTCTTCCGCCGTCCCGGCCTCGTCGGGCTCCGACGTGGCCTCGGTCGGTTCAGGTGTTTTCGCCATGGGTTTCTTCCTCTCCTTCTGCTCAGCCCAGGTAGGATTCCGCCACGGAGCCCTCCCGTACCGTGTCGAGCGTGAAGCAGTGCAGGCCGCCGCCGAAGATCCGGCGATGCCGGTGCCTGAAGGGCACCACGGTGAAGCCGTGTCCCTCCATCGCCCGGATCAGCTCCATGTTCGCCTCGTTGATCATCACCGTGTCGGGGCTGATCGACAGGATGTTGAGGTCGATGTAAGGGCTGGTCAGGATCAGATCGTCGTTCTCGTACGCGGGGAAGTTGTTGGCGTCGGGCTCCGGCGGGAAAATCATGTCCCACTTCTGCAGTGGCTCGGGGAGCGAGTCGACCACCGCGGGCGTGCGCACCAGCAGCAGCCCGGGCCGGAGTGCCAGCACCATGCTGTCGACGTGACCGTCCGCCAGTCCGTGCACCCGGTGGATCGTGATCCGCCCCTCCAGGTGCCGCTCCAGCCAGTCGCACGCCATCGCGTGGTTGGCGGTCGCGATGTTGACCAGCAGATCCTTGCCGAGCCGGACGCACTGCGCACCATCGAACATCATCTCGAAGCCGACGTCGTACGGCGAGGGCTTGGGATGGGCGATGAACTCCACCGGGCCGCCGTTGACATACGAAGGATCGAAGGAGGAGTCCGTCATCAACGGCCTCGGCATCACGGTCCACCGCGCGCCCTGCCGGAAGTAGTCGTTGAACACCGGGGTCAGGAACTGCGTCTCGAAGTAGCGCGAACGCACCTGCGGCGGTGTCTCGATGATCTCGTCACCGAGGATGAGGGTGTTGTCCCGGATGTTCAGCGGCGGCACCACCGCCGCCGGCCACGCCGGCGTCCTGACCTCCATCGAGCCCTCGACGGACAGCGGGCGGTGCACCGTCACGCCGAGGGACTTCAGGATGTCCACGAGACCCTCGACGTCCTCGTTGAGTTCCTCGACGTAGCGCCGCTTGATGGGCGAGCGGCCCGATTGGGGCTTGTCGTCGACGTCCCCGCTGGGCGCCTCGAGATGCGGATAGTACATGCGGTCGTGAAAGGACTTCTGATTGGAAATCTGGTCGTAGAAGAAGAGCTCAAACGACAACTCTCGCTCGTGCCAGGAGTAGTTGGCCGCGGAACCGACAATGATCTCTTTCAGCGGAGACCACTCGTCATAACTGTTCAGCCGCATGACATCCCTCCAGCTCGTCGCGCAAACGATCCGGTCACCGAGGCTACTCAGGAGGTGCATAGCGAGCGCATACGCCAGGTGCCCGGTGCGCCCGGCACGGTCACGGCCAGTCGAAGCCCTCCAGCGGGCAGTCGCCGCTCAGAATGCTCTGGTGCAGCCGCTGGAGCTGAGGGGTGGGCTCGATCCCGAGTTCCCGCACGATCAGGCCGCGGGCCGCCCGGAACGCCTCCAGGGCCTCACCCCGCCGGTACGAGCGGTAGAGGGCGAGCATCAGCATGCCCCAGAGGTCCTCGGACAGCGGGTGGGCCACCAGCAGTTGACGGACCTCGGCGATGGCGTGTCCGTAATCCCCGACCTGGATCCTGGTCCGCACCAGCATCTGATGTGTCGCCAGCCACAGATCCTGCCGGGAGTGGACTTCGGTCTCCAGCTCCGGAGCGAGCGCCACCCCCTGGCAGAGCGGCCCGCTCCACAGCTCGATCGATGCCTCCAGGTAGGCGCGGGCCGCGGTCACCTCGCCGGCCTCCAGCGCCCGCCTGCCCAGGTCGGAGAGGTCCTCGAAACAGGTGACGTCCAGCTCGCTGCGCCGCACCTCCAACAGGTAGCCGCCGCCGATCGAGCGGAGCCGTGAGCCTCCCTCCGGCGCGGCCTCCGCCAAGAAGCGGCGCAGCTTCGACACGTACTGGCGCAGGTTCGCCTTCGCGGACTGCGGTTCGGACTCCTGCCACAGCAGCCCGACGAGAACCCCCGAGTCGACGACGTGGTTCGCGCGCAGCAGCAGCACCGTCATCAACGTCGCGGTCATGCCTTTCGGGGCCGTTCTCCGGCCGGTTCCGTCTTCCACGCCCGGAGCGCCCGTCAGCCGGAACATCCGCTCCGCGGCCACCGGCGCCCGCAGCCGAGCCGATCGCCGCGACTCCGTCAGCACATCCGTGGTCACCATGGCACCTCCGTCGGCATGTAGGACCGCATCACGGAGTACCGTCGGCCGCCGGGGCCTCACCGTTTCCCGGCCTGGCGGCGATCATCTGGTACTGCGCGAACGTCAGGGGAAGAGGCTCGAGCGAGCCGCCACCCCGGCGCCACATCCGGTACTTCGACGTGTAGCTGATGAGTGTCTCGGTGCCGGGACGCGATCGTGAACGCGTGAAGATTCCGCCCCACATGGAATCCCACATCCGGTACCCGTCGTCGGCGAGCAGCGCGCGGTGCGCGCGTTTCATGTTCCAGAACGGGATGCCGGTGTTCAGGTGGTGCACCAAGTGGTAGCAGTCATGGTGCCGGCCGAAGAGATACCGTTCCACCGCCCAGCCGTGGCGGTTCCGGGTGAGCAGCACCTGCCCGTTTTCGCTCTCCGGCAACGGAAAGTGTTCAGCGAGCTCGGAGAACCATCCGATGACGACGTACGAGGTCAGCAGCGGCACGATCCAGAACAGCAGGAGCAGGTGCAGCGAGTCGAGCGCGGCGCACACCGACACAATGACTGCCCAGGTCAAGCCGATCATCACCCGTTCGGTACCGAGCCGCACGGGCATGGAGACGGACACGTTGTCCGACTTGAAGAGCAGTCGGTCCCGGAACACGAACCGGAGATAGGTGATCGAACGCAGACCGATAAACGCGAACAGCGCATTCTTGACGAAGAATAAGAAATTCGTCGAATTATGGTCGTAGAGCCCGTTCTCGCGGTGGAACACATAGTCGGGGTCACGCTCGGGGTCGCCGAGGAACCGGTGGTGGAAACCGATGTGCGTGTTCCGGTAGGGGTTGTACAGATGGAGAACCAGATAGCCGGTGGGGATGGTGCCCAGGAAGACGTTCAGCGACTGGTTGCGGGTCAGAACCTTGTGGGAGGACTCGTGGAGCAGATTCACCAGGGCCCGCTGCGTCGAACCGATCAGCACGATGGCCGGCGGATAGAACCACCACGAGACGCCGATGGTCAACCAGATGCACAGGGCGACCACCAGGTAGTCCGCCATGAGGTGCAACGGACCGTGCCAGTTGTCAAGACATCGTAACTTCCGCAGCTCCCGACGCACCTCGGGGTCTATGCGGGCGAAATCCGGAAGCGGCGTATTCTGCGGAACTTGCACGTGGTACTCCGGCCGCACTGCCATTACCTCCCTCGGGGGATCGGGCACTCGCTGAGTGTGCCTTCCGCATCTCTTCGCTCCGGGCGCGGGGACAGGAAATCGTCGAGGTCGATCAGCGTCGCCCCGCTGATACCCGGGCTGGCCCAGCTCAGGTTCTGGCGGGGAGGACGCTGATGGTCGTAGAAGTAGACGGCTTCGAGCGACCCGCCCGCGTCAATCGAGATCAGGGGGTTCGCCACCAGGAAGTCCCGGACCTCGGCACAGTCACGCCGCACCTTCAGCCAGAGTCTCCTGTTCCGCAGGTGGTTCCTCGGCAGTTCGAAGTGCGGGTGCAGCTTGCGCTTGAACTGGAGTACGCCCTTGCTGAGAAAGGGCTCCGAGATGGACAGGTCCACCTCGCTCAGCCCCTGTTCCCTGGCCCACTCCAGCACCAGGATGTACATGGCCATGTAGACGGCGGAACTGTAGTGGGCCTCCCCGCCGTCGAGCACCCCCACCAGGCGCACGATCAACCGCCCGGCCTCGGGCTCCAGTCGGCAAAGCATGCCGCCGACGCGGGTTCCCGCCTCTTCGACGAAGAACAGGACCCCGTGCTCGAAGAGGCACTGGAACGCGGCCTCCCGGGGCTCGGAGCGGGCCGCGTCCCCGTGCCGTGCTCGCATGGTCGGCACGTGCATCCGGTCGTAGAACTGGTCGAAGTCCGCGACTCGGTTGCCCAGCACCAGCTTCAGGCCACGGCGGCGGCGCTGCCGGATGAACAGCTTCCGGTCCGTCCGCGACACCTGCTCCAGCGGGGACACATGCCGGCTCAGCCTCACGACCAGGTCGAGCCGGAGCGGCATGGTGATCGCTCCCTGCCGCGGGAGCGCCGACGCCCGGCGCTCGGAGCACTCGGCCAGCAGAAGGCTGGCGTCGGGGGCCACCTTCCCGTCGAGCAGGGCCCGGTAGGAGGCGCGGCCCGTGGATCGCGAGACGGTTTCGCCCGCGAGCGGCGTACGCTGCTGTTCGAGGAACGGCAGTATCCGCGTCAGTTCGCCGCGGTCGCCGACGGAGGCGATGGTCAGGCGGCCCGTCGCGCTCCGTGAGACGCGGGCGCTGGGCCATGCGCCGCCCACCCCGTTGACCGCGCTCCGCAGGGAGACCGCGCTCCGGGTCCCCCCGTTGCGCCAGTGGTAACCGGCGGCTATTCGTAGTCGGCGCATGTATCGGCTCCCTCACGGACACAGCTCGCCACGGCAGACGACTCTGCTCGGGCCGGTGAGTTCCCACGCGTGGCCGCTCGGGTGCGCGGTGAGAACCGCCCCGCCCGCGGTGACGAACGACACGGAATCGGGCAGACGGCCGAGTTCCCGCAGGGCGCAGGCCGCAGCCAGTGTGCCGCTTCCGCACGAGAGCGTCTCGACCTCGTTCCCCAGCTCCCAACTGCGCAGGTGCCAGGCAGCGTTGTGGTAGGCGAGGCAGTGGATGTTCACGTCCTTCGCGCCCGACTCGCGCAGTCCCAGGCACAGCTCCCGGAAGGCCGCGGAGGACATCATCGGGCCGTCGACCGGCGGCAGCACCAGGTGGTCCTCGGCCACGGTCACGACGTGCTCCTCGGGGCCCACCTCCCGCACCACCGGCTCGGGTACACGCACCGTCACGCCCGCCCGGTCGATGGAAGCCGGGTACGTGCCCGTGGGCGTCTCCAGCCGGGCGGCTTCCCGGATCCATCCCAGGTGCCGGGCGAGCCTGGCGGCGCAGCGCAGGCCGTTGACGCAGCCGGACGCGGCGCTTCCATCGCTGTCGAACGGCCAGACCCGAAGGGTGTCCGCGTCCGCGCGCTCGAGCCAGACGACTCCGTCGGCCCCGATGCCCCACCGCCGGCGGCAGAGCGCGACGACCGCGCCCGCCACCCGCTCGGGCGGCGGCGGCCCGCCCTCCATGAGGACGAAGTCGTTCCCGCCGGCCTCCGCCTTGTAGAAGGAGTTCACTCCCCCGCCTCCTCCGCCGTGCCGCTCGGCAGGGGCGCGTCCAGCCGCTCCGAGAGGATGACGTTCTCCATGGCCCCCGACGACGGCTCGCCGATGACTCCCGGGAGCCCGGACGTCAGATAGCGGCCGTAACATCCCGCTGGGCGGCCTCCGATGAGACACGGGCTCAGCACCAAGGCCACCTCGGCCCACTGGCTCCCGTCACCCTGTTCATCGCTGATGCGCAGGGGGTAGGCGGCCGGTTCGACGAACTCCTGCACGATGTGTGCGCCGGTGGCCACGGCCTGGTCCACGGCCCGTTCCCACTGTTCCCGGCCGGTGTCGCGCCCGATCAGCACGCCCCGCCCCATCATGCCGACGGCCCGCTTCAGGACGAAGCTCTCCCGGTCCTCCTTGAGCAGGTGTGGCAGCCGGACCGGAAGCCCTTCGGGGCCGACGACCTTCGCGTCCGTCGCGATTCTGGTCCACGGGAGGTAGCGCTGGACCAGCGCGCGGTCCTCCTCGTCCATCCACGGTCGTCCCTCGGAGAGCCACCCGAGAACCTTCTTGTTGGCCAGCAGCGAACTGCTCTGCGGAGGCACGAGCAGGCACCCGGCGTCGAGGACATCGCGGACGCCGTCCAGCGGGACCCCGCGGTCCCGCCAGTCGGCGGTGGCGAAGTAGCGGAGGGCGAGGGGGTAGTCGAGGCGCGCGGGCAGTCCCAGCCCGTGCGGGAGCTCCTCGGGTGGGAAGAACCTGGCGTCGAACCCGCGCGACCGCAGGTAGTCAACCTCCACGTCGAAGTAGGTGGAACCCTCGGCGTGGTGATCCAGTGGGCTGCCGATCAGCGCCACGGCCTTCGGCAGCCCGCGCTCCTCGCAGATGGCTTCGAAGAGGGAGGCCCGGGCCGGGAACGCGTGGTATCCGACGAACGGCGCGGCCTCTGAACCCCCGTACGCCTCGGTGAACACCTTGTTGAAGAAGTACGTCTCGGCCGGCCCGCAGATCGCCCCGCTGACGTTGAACTCGATGAACTGGGGACCCTCGGGCCCGATGACGACGTCCGGGCGGGCCATGGCGGTCCAGAAGTGGTCCTCGAGCCCGTCATTCGCGCTGAACAAGGGGTACTCGCCCTGGGACTCGTCGATCCCCAGGGCGGCGAGACGCCCACTGGTGGTCGCGGCCTCGAGGCGTACCGCCCGGTGAACGAGGTCCAGCAACTTCCTCGTCGCCGAGAAGAGTTCCAGATACGAATCCCGCGCGATCACGAACGGTTCAAGCGGCACCTGGTCCTGGTCGAGCCGGGTCCCGCAGTCCCGCAACTCACGGACCAGCGCCTCACGGATCCGCCGAACGGGCCACGACGGTTCATGGTCCCGGGGCAGGTCACCGAACCACGGGTGGAGCCGAGCCATGTCTCCCCCTCCGCCGGCGGACATCACGCGGCCGCGTGCCGGGTGAAGAGGGGGTCCATCTGCTTCTCGTACTCACGCGCCTCGTCCACGTTCTCCGCGACGACGCAGTGGATCAGGGTGTTGTGGCGGTCCAGGGCGCTGATGAAGATGACGCCCTTCCGGGTGGACGGGTCGTACGCCAGTCCGGCCTCCGTGATGGTTTCCACGGCGGCCTGGAACGAGGGCGTGTACCAGTCCTCGGACCAGCAGTGCGACACGAGGAGGCGGTCGCGTCCGTAGCCGGGCCCGACGATCTGGTCCCCGATGACGCTGTAGGTGTGGGTCGAGGCGGTGATCCGGCCGTTGAACTCGGTGAAGACCACCTCGCCGTCCTCCGTCACGATGGCGTCGGGGCTGCACCGCCCCCGGTAGCCCATGAGCCGCAGCGGCTCGCAGAGTCGGTGGCCGCCTTCGACGAGCTTCTTCCGTTGGGCGTCCGTCAGGGTCGGAGACGGGATGATCTCCTCGTTGTGGCCCATGCCGGGGAGCATCTGGTCCCCACCGAGGGGGGTGGAGTTGATCGCCCCCTCGCCGGCGGGCACCGACTCGTCGTCGGTGATCAGGAACTCGCAATAGTGCGCCGTGCTGTTCGGGTAGAAGCGCTCCACGACGAACTCGTGGGTGCCGCCGTGGGTGAGCCAGTCCCAGTTGTCGTTCAGATAGGCCCGCACCTCCGCCCGGTCGGACACGACGACCAGCCCGCGCGCGCCGAGGGGGTTCACGTCCGGGTCGGCGCTCAACACCTCGTTCCCCGCGCCGCCCGACCAGTAGGTCTTCTTGACCATGATGGATTCCCCCCGGTCAAGGGCGTCCATGATGGCCTGCTCCGCGCCCTCGCGGTCGGAGAAGGACCCGCCCGGCGCGAGAGGCGCGTCCACGCCTCCGGCTATGGCGCGGAAGAACGACTTGCTGTTCACCAGGAAGCCGCCGCCCTCCCTGATGAACCCGTAGCCGGGCAGCGCCGACTCGGCCCGCAAGGCGCGGGCCAACTCCGCGATGCTCGGGTCCGGCCAGAGAGGCATGACGTTTTCGATTGTCCGACCGGCAAGAGCCTGCCGCACCGCGTCGTGGAGGAGGGGGTCACCCAGGTTGGCGGCGGTCAGGGCGGGGGACTGCGCGTCGGCGCCGGGCGGGACGACGATGGTCAGCGACTCCAGCGGGGTGCCGGTCAACGAGGTGGCGTAGCGGAGGTAGTCGTCCTCGGGCCGGACGGGCATCACGAGGACGTCGCCGGCCCGGGCGAACCAGACCAGGCGCTGCACCCACCACCCCACCCCCGCCCGCTTGCGCAACAGGGGGTTCGCGTCGTTACCAATCAGCAGACGAGTCATAGGTCCCCTTCTTTCCGATCCATGGATGCGCGCAGAGCGAATTGACCAGGATGCATGAGACCGAACCCGTGGACATGGGGGCGCACGAGTCCGAGCCGATGGTGCGGGGAGGAAACTCAGGACTTTTGGTCGACCATGGCCCGGTAGATACGACGCTCGACAGCGCCATGGTCGAGCACGTAATTGTGCAGCAGTCGCGGGTTGCTCCAGATCGCGACGTCACCCTCCGCCCAGCGCCAGCGCACCGTCCGCTCCGGGATGAGCGTATGCGTCGTGAGGAGACTCAAGAGCGTGTCACTCTCGAGCTGGGAAAGGCCGACGATCTCCGTGATGCAATTCGGGTTGAGCAGGAGTGATTTCCGCCCGGTCCGCGCGTCGTCGATCACCAGTGGATGGGTGACGGGCTCGGCGCTGACAAGCCGTTCGCGCAGCACCGGGTCCGCGCCGGGCTGGAGCCACTCGGGATACAGCTTTCGCGCGTCGTGCCGGCAGTGCAGTTCGTCGACGAGTCGGCGCAGCGGCGCCGAGAGCGTGTCATAGGCGCCGCGCAGGTCGGAGAAGAGGGTGTCACCCCCGTAGGCCGGCACGACAGCCGCCTGCAGCAGCGAGAGGGCCGGGAGCCGCGGCATGAACGTGCAGTCCACGTGCCAGTTGGTTCCCTGCCGGTTGTGGATGTCCCGGCACTGGGCATCGCTCGCCGATACGTGCCCCGTCTCGTTTCCCAGGACGGAGGGAATGCCGGGCAGACCGGGTTTCATGGGGTGAGCGGGGAGGACGGGCCCGAACATGGCGGCGAAGTCGGCCAGGTCGCGGGGGTCCTTTGACTGTCCGCGCATAAAAATGACGCCGCACTCGTCCAGGATATCCAGGAGAGAGGCGGCGCTCTGCGGATCGAATTGGCGTATGTCAGGACCTGAAATTTCTGCGCCGATACTTCCGGTCAGGCGGTTTATTGTCCAGCCAGGTCCGACAATCGCCTCTAACATATGCTAGGAGATTCCCTTCCACTGGACGCCTGTGCGCCATCCGGCAGTGAACCAACTCGTCCACCACGTTATGATGTTGACGCGCGCGCGTCAACATCCCGACCTAATTGAGTAGCTCCCCATCAGGCTGTGGCACGGAGAACCTGCGCAATTCCGGCGTGGTTGTCGCCACCGCCACGACGGCGCCGATACACAGCAGGCCGCCACTGACCACGGCCCCCATTCCCGATGTCGCCTCGGCCACCAGCCCGCCGCGCATGTTGCCGATGTCCGGCCCGGCCTGCCCGACGAGCTGCTCCGCGGCGTTGACGCGGCCGAGCAGTTCGGTCGGGGTGTTCATCTGCACGATGGTGCCCCGGGAGACCACGGCCACGGTGTCGGCGGCACCGGCCAGGACCAGGAACACCAGCCCCACCCAGGGGTTGGTCGACAGCCCGAACAGAGCGAGCGTGACACCCCACGCGGCCGACCCGCCGAGCATCACCAAACCCGGGTGGGGAAGCCGGATGAAGGACCCGGAGAACATGGACCCGGCAATGCCGCCGACCGCGATGGCCGTCATGAACAGCCCCAGAGTGCGCGGGTCATTCCCGAACCGCTCCGCGTTCATCAGAGGAAACAGGCTGACCGGCATCGCCAGCACCATGGCGGCCAGGTCCGTGAGCAGCGCCCCCCGAATCGCGGGGGTGCGGATCAGGAACGCCAGACCGTCCGCCACCCCGCGCAGACCCGCCCTGGACGGGTCGTCACCGGGGCTCAGCGGCGGCAGTCGGAACGCGCCGTACAGGGCCGCGCCGAAGGTGAGCGCGTCAATCGCGTAGCAGCCGGCGACCCCCGTCCCACCGATGATCAATCCGCCCAGCGCAGGACCCGCCAACATGGCGCCCTGGAAGGAGATGCGGTTCAGCGCCAGGCCGGAGGCCAATTGCTCCTTCGGGAGCAGGCGCGGGATGAAGGTACGCGACGCCGGGCCGCTCCCGGCGACAAAACAGGACTGCACCGCCACCAGCGCCAGGACCCCCGCCACCGGGACGCTTTCGAGGAACGCCTGGGCGGCGAGCAGCAGCGAACAAGCGGCCTGCCCGGTGGTCGTGACCAGGTAGAACTTCCGCACATCGACCCGGTCGATAAGCGATCCGGCGAACAGCCCCAACGCGACGAGGGGAATGGCCTGGGCTAAGCCGACCGCCCCGGTCCAAGCGGTGCTTTCCGTTATCTGCCAGACCTGGAACATGACGGCGACGAGCGTCATTTGCCCGCCGAACATCGAGAGGGTCTGGCCGATCCAGAGCCGCCGGAACGGCGGTGAGGAACGGAGGGGGACCACATCGAGCAGAGCATGCTTCATTCCCACGCGGGTAACCTCCGGCGGCGTTTCGATGAGGGACGTACGAGACAGAAGAGGGGCGAGACCGGCACTCATGTCTCTGATCCGAGTCTCACCGGAGTCGCCCGAGGGACCCGCGCCCTGACCTGAATATCACAAAGCCATTGACGCTCATGAACAGCCTGCGCCAGGTAATACCAGACGGCACCGCTTCACCACGTCAGAGGTGCTCAATTGCCTTCGCGCCGTTTCGTCGCGCCCCACCCGCACGCATCAGCGCCCCCACTGATCGCTCCACCAACGTACCGTCGGGGAAGCGGGATGGTCTACACCCCGTCTCCGGCGCCGCGGTCCCACCGCGGCTTTCGTACTCTGGCGGCATGCGCATGCGCCCCACTTTGAGCTGGACCCCCGCCGAGGACCTGCCGCCGGGCAGCACGGATCTGGAACCGGTCGCCGATGCGCTGAGCGCCGGCCGCGTGCTGGTGCTCAGCGGGGCGGGCCTCTCCACCGAGTCGGGCATCCCCGACTACCGGGGCGTGGGCGGGAGCCTGAGCCGGCACACGCCGATGACCTACCAGGACTTCACGGCCGACGCCCGGGCCCGGCGCCGGTACTGGGCCCGTAGCCACCTGGGCTGGCGCACCTTCGGCCGCGCCCGTCCCAACGCCGGGCACCGGGCCGTGGCCGCGTTCGCGCGGCACGGCCTGCTCTCGGGGGTGATCACCCAGAACGTCGACGGGCTGCACCAGGCGGCCGGCAGCGAGGGCGTCGTGGAACTCCACGGGAGCCTGGACCGGGTCGTCTGCCTCTCCTGCGGCGCCTTCAGCCCGCGCCGCGAACTCGCCCGGCGGCTGGAGGAGGCCAATGCGGGCTTCGAGCCGGTGGCCGCCGGAATCAACCCGGACGGTGACGCCGACCTCACCGACGAACAGGTCGGGGACTTCCGCGTGGTGCCCTGTACGGTCTGCGGCGGCATCCTCAAACCGGACGTGGTGTTCTTCGGCGAAGCCGTTCCGCCACCGCGGGTCGAGCACTGCCGCGCGCTGGTCCGCGAGGCGGCCGCACTGCTGGTTCTGGGATCGTCACTGACGGTGATGTCCGGACTCCGGTTCGTCCGCCAGGCGGCCCGGGCCGGGAAGCCGGTGCTGATCGTCAACCTGGACCCGACCCGGGGCGACCGGCACGCGGTCGCCCGGGTCGCGCTCCCGCTGGGAACGGCCCTCACCACCGTGGCCGGCCGGCTGGGCATCCCCGGGTCGGCACCGGCGTGACGCGGGGCCCCGCGTCGTGGACGGTGATCCGGCGCCGGTACTCCGGGTCCGTCCGGGCCATGACGGCGAGGCTGCGGATGCGCGCCCCGGAAGCGGGCGTTGGTTCCGGCAGCACGAAGGCGGGCGGACGGCCTCGACCGCCCCGGTGTGTCCCCGTATGGCGCCTCGAGTGCGGCGGGGCCGCGTCTCCGAACCCGCTCCTAGGGCGCGTATCGACCGTGGGCGGCGGCCCGGTCGGACTCGCTGCGCAGAACGCAGAATTCGTTGCCTTCGGGATCAGCGAGGATCACCCAGCCCGAACCATCGGGGTTCCGGTGATCGGCGACGAAGGTGGCACCGAGGCCCAGCAGCCGGTCCACCTCCTGATCGCGCGAGGTGTCGGGGCGCAGACACAGATGGATCCGGTTCTTGATCGTCTTGGCCTCGGGCACCTGGTTGAAGTACAGCACCGGGCCCTCCGCCAGCAGCACCTGAGTCTCCCGGTCGCCCGGTCCGTCCTCCGGATGCAGCGGACGGCCGGTCACACCGCTCCAGAACCGCGCCAGCTCGTAGGCATCCGCACAGTCGATCGCCACGTTCTGCACTGCCGACATCATGCGAGCGAGCTTTCCCGATCTCCACGCCACACGCTACCCGGCGGCGATTCACAGCAGGACGACGCACGCGCGTTCCTCCAGCTCGGTGAGCAAGCGGCGGGAGGGCGTGCAGCTGTTCCACCGAAGATCCAGCTTCTCCAGGGCGGGCATCCGTGCGACCCAGTCCGGGATCCGGACGATGCGGTTGCTGCGGAGGTCGAGGTGGCGGAGCCGGGGAAGGTCGGCCAGCGACTCGGGCAGTTCGGTGAAGACGTTCTCACGCAGGTCCAGGTGCCGTAGTTCGCGCAGGCCGGTCACCGTCGACGGCAAGGTAGTGAGTGCGTTCCCCCGCAGCCAGAGTTCGCGCAGTTTGCGAAGGTGGCCGATGGTGTCGGGCAATCCGGTCAGCCGGCTGTGCTGGGCTCGGAGCTCGATCAGTTCCGTCATCCGGCCGATGGTGTCGGGCAAGGCGGTGAGGGGGTTCTCGCCGACGTTGAGGTAGCGCAGCCGCGTCAGGTTTCCCAGCGTGTCCGGGAGCTGGGACAGGTTGTTGTCGTGCAGGTAGAGGCAACCGGTGAGTTCGGCCAGGTCGCCCAGCGAGTCGGGAAGCGAGGTGAGTGCGTTGTGGCCGAGGTCCAAAGTGGTCAGGCCGGCCAGTTGTCCGATCCTCGGGGAGAGGGCCGTGAGGCCGTTGTCCGCCAGGATCAGCACGCGGAGCTCGGTGCGCTGCCAGACCGACTCGGGCACTTCTCCGAGCTGCCGGCGCCAGAGGCTGAGTGTGGGCTCCACGGCCCCATCCCTTCCGTCGGTGGTGTGGCTGGAGATTCTCGCGTAGCCGTAGCCGTAGCCGTAGCCGTAGGCCGTAGCCGCGTCGACGAGGCCGGGGCCCTGTATCGCCGTGCGCTCGGGGGCGGTGATCCTCACGCGGCGCTGACTTACAGGGAGCCGGTCAGGAGTTGGAGGAGGAGGCTGGTGGCCGAGACCGCCACCCACAGGCAGGCGCCGAGGATGAGCGGTCGGGGGCCGGTGCGGCGCAGCGCCGCGAGGTCGGTGGACAGGCCCGTCGCGCAGAGGGCGACGGTGATGAGGAAGACCGAGAGCTCGCTGAGTCCGTGGTGGGCGGCAGCCGGGATGAAGCCCAGGCTGTTGGCCGTGGTCATCAGCAGGAAGCCGATCAGGAACGCGGGCACCAGCTTGACCACCTGGAGCCGGGGGCGGGCCGTGACCGCCGATGTGGCGCGGTCGCGGCGTCTCACCAACCAGGCCAGTCCCAGGCAGAGGGGAATGATCAGCAGGCTGCGGGTGAGTTTGACGACGACCGCGTAGTCCGTCGCGGTCCGGCCGTAGACAGTGGCGGCGGCGACCACGGAGGACGTGTCGTTGACCGCCGTCCCCGCGAAGAGGCCGAAGCTGTGCTGGCTCATCCCGAGGAGGTGGCCGAGCAGCGGAAAGGTGAGCACGGCGGCGACGTTGAACAAGAAGATGGTGGAGACCGCGTAGGCCACCTCGGCCCCGGCCGCGCCGATCACCGGGGCGGTCGCCGCGATGGCCGACGCGCCGCAGACGCCGGTGCCCACGCCGATGAGCGTACGCAGGTCGCCGACGATGCCGAGCCATCTGCCGATGCCGTATGCGGCCGTCAGGCAGACCACCAACGAGCCGAGCATCACCGGAATCGAGCCGACGCCCACCTGGACGATCTGGCCCAGCGACAGTTGCGAGCCCAGGACGACGACCGACGCCCGCAGGACCCGTGTGCTCGCGAAACCGATGCCGGGACGCCACCGCGCTCCCGGCCGCTTCAGGGCCGCCAGCAGCACACCGAGGACGATCCCGGTCACGGGGCCGCCGACGAGCGGGAACGTCCTCCCCACCGCCGTGCCCGCCACCGCGAGAGCCAAGGCGAGGGCCAGACCGGGTACGACGGGGGCCACGGCGGGCCGGGGCGCCCGTGCCGGTTCGGACTCCGGCCGGGCGGGGGCCGGACAGTCCAGATCTTCGCTCATGGCCTCGACTCTGCTGCGCCGCGGACCACGCTTGTAGCCCCGAGATCGCGCGGAGGTCATAGCCAAAGGGCATGACTGCCGACCAGGTCCGGCCCATATCCTGGAGTGATGAGCCAGTTGCCGGATCCGGAATCACTGCGGCTGCTCGTCCTCGTCGGAGACGTGGGGAGCTTGAGCGGTGCGGCGGCGCAGCTCGGTCTCACGCAGCCGTCGGCGAGCAAGCGGCTGTCCGTGCTGGAGCGCAGGCTGGGCCTGGTGCTGGTGGACCGGACCCGGCGGGGATCGCAACTCACCGACGCGGGCCGGGCCGTGGCGGGCTGGGCTCAGCGGGTCCTGCAGGAGATGGAGGGGCTGCTGACCGGCACGGAGGCGCTGCGTACGAAGCGGGACGCCGAGCTGCGGGTGGCGGCCAGCATGACGGTGGCCGAGTGTCTGGCACCGGGCTGGATCGGCGAGCTGCGCCGCACCCGGCCGGAGTTGTACGTCGGTCTCCAGGTGACCAACAGCGAACAGGTTCCGGCTCTGCTGCGCAGTGGGGCGGTGGACCTGGGGTTCGTCGAGTCGCCGCGGGCCCCGGCAGGGCTGTCCGCCCGGCAGGTCGCCCGCGACCGGCTGCTGGTGGTGGTCGCCCCGGGGCACCCCTGGACGCGCCGCCGCCGCCCGCTGAGCGTCGCCGAGCTGGTGGCCGCGCCACTGGTGCTGCGCGAACGCGGATCGGGCACCCGCGAGACCCTGGACCAGGCGCTGCGCAAGGCCGGCGCGGGGGAACCGCTGCCTCTCCTGGAACTGGGGTCGGCGACCGCCGTGCGCAATGCCGTGATCGCCGGGACCGGCCCGGCGGTGATCAGCGAGCTCGCGGTGGGGGCCGACCTCGCCGACGGCCGCCTTGTGTCGGTGGCGGTCGAGGGCATCGACCTCCGCCGTGACCTGCGAGCTGTCTGGGCTTCGGGACGCGTCCTCGTCGGCCCCGCGGCGGAGCTCCTGGCCGTGACCCGACGCCGCGGAAAGCGCGACCGGGTGCCCCGGGCCGCGACCGGCCCGCACCCCGCACCGCCACAGCCACCGCCGTCACCCTGAGACGCCCGGCAGCGACATCGCCGCCACCTCCGTCACCGAGGCCGCCGGCCGCCTGGGCTACGCCTCCCCCGCCGCCTCTTCACCGCCGCCTTCACCCGCGCCTTCGGCCTGCCGCCGTCCCGTTCACCACCAGCGGGCAAGACGGTCGCCCCAGCCGCGCCGGACGGGCCCGACGACGCTCCCGACACCGGCCCGGCCCGGCGGGGTCCGGCGGTCCGGCGGGTCCGGCGGGGTCCGGCGGGGTTCAGCAGGCGCGGCGGGGTCC
>NZ_JAEEAP010000099.1 GCF_016103465.1 Streptomyces sabulosicollis | reverse complement strand
ATCCCCACCCACTGCGACCCCTGCCCCGGAAACACGAACACCGCACGGGCCTCCGGCACCGCCGCGCCCGCGCCGCGCACCACCCCCGCGGACACCCCGCCGGAGGCCAACGCCGCGAGGTGGTCCAGCAGTTGGTCGCGGTCCGCGCCCACCACCGCGGCGCGGTACTCGAAGGCCGACCGTCCGGTGGCGAGCGAGTGGCCGACGTCGGCCGGGGACAGCCCGGGGCGCTCACGCAGATGCGCCAGCAGCCGCTCCGCCTGCGCCCGCAGGGCCGCTTCGCTCCTGCCGGAGAGCACCCAGGGGACGGCGGGGCCGCCGAGCGAGGTCCCGTCGAGGGCGGGGGCATCGAGCGCGGGCGCGCCGTCTTCCCCGTGCTCCCCTGCGCGCGGGGCCTGTTCGAGGATGACATGGGCGTTGGTGCCGCTCACGCCGAACGCGGACACCCCGGCACGGCGCGGACGGCCACGCTCCGGCCACTCCCGTGCCTCGGTCAGCAGCTCGACCGCGCCGGAGGACCAGTTGACGGCCGGGGACGCCTGCTCGGCGTGGAGTGTCTTCGGCAGCGTCCCGTGGCGCAGCGCCATCACCGTCTTGATGACCCCGCCGACCCCGGCCGCCGCCTGGGTGTGGCCGATGTTGGACTTGAGCGAGCCGAGCCACAACGGATGGCCGGGGGTGCGGCCCTTGCCGTAGGTGGCGAGCAGCGCGCCCGCCTCGATCGGATCGCCGAGCGCGGTGCCCGTGCCATGGGCCTCGACGGCGTCGACGTCGTCCACCGTGAGCCCGGCGGCGGTCAGCGCCGCCTCGATGACCCGGCGCTGGGACGGGCCGTTGGGCGCCGCGAGGCCGTTGCTGGCGCCGTCCTGGTTCATGGCGCTGGAGCGCAGGACGGCGAGGACCGGGTGGCCGTTGCGGCGGGCGTCGGACAGCCGCTCCAGCAGCACCATGCCCGCGCCCTCGCCCCAGCCGGTGCCGTCGGCGCCCGCGGCGAAGGACTTGCAGCGGCCGTCGGCGGCCAGTCCGCGCTGGTGGCTGAACTCGACGAAGACACCGGGGGTGGCCATGACCGCCACCCCTCCGGCCAGTGCCAGCGAGCATTCGCCGCGGCGCAGCGCCTGGGCCGCCAGGTGCATGGTCACCAGCGAGGAGGAGCACGCGGTGTCCAGGGTGATGGCCGGTCCCTCGAGGCCGAGGGTGTAGGAGATCCGGCCGGAGGCGACGCTGGAGACGTTGCCGATCAGCAGGTGGCCCTCGACACTCTGCGGGGCGTACTGCGGGTCCCCGCCGTACTGGAACGAGGCGAGCCCCACATAGACCCCGGCCCTGGTGCCCTTCAGCGAGAGCGGGTCGATGCCCGCGCGTTCGATCGCCTCCCAGGACACCTCCAGCAGCAGCCGCTGCTGCGGGTCCATGGCCAGCGCCTCGCGCGGGGAGATCCCGAAGAAGGCCGGGTCGAACTGGTCGGCGTCGTGGACGAATCCGCCTTCGCGGGTGTTGCAGGTGCCGGACCGGCCCGGGTCCGGGTCGTAGAGCCCCTCGACGTCCCAGCCCCGGTTGGCGGGGAACTCCGAGATCGCGTCCCGGCCCTCGGCCACCAGCCGCCACAGGTCCTCCGGCGAGCGGACGCCGCCGGGGAAGCGGCAGCCCATCGCGACGATGGCGATCGGCTCCCGCTCGTCGGCCTCGATCCGCTCCAGCCGGTCACGGGCCTGCTTGAGGTCGGAGGAGACCCGCTTGAGGTAGGTGAGGAGTTTCTCTTCGTTCTCGTTCGCCATCAGGAAGCCCCGAATTCGTTGTCGATGAAGTCGAAGACCTCGTCGGCGGTAGCGGAGAGGAGGTCGGTGTCGGGGGACGGCCCACCGGGGTGCTCCCCGGGCGCGCCGCCCAACGTCGCCATGAGGTCGTTGAGACGCCCCGTCAGCCGCTTCCGCACCCCGTCGTCGGTCATCAGCTCCGGCAGCGCGGACTCCCACCGGTCCAGGTCGTCGAAGAGGGTGCGCGCGTCCGCCGGGCGGGCCGAGGGCAGTTCGCCGCGGAGGTACTCGGCCAGTGGCGCGGGCGCCGGATAGTCGAAGACGAGGGTGGCGGGCAGGTCGAGTCCGGTGACCGCGGCCAGCCGGTCGCGCAGTTCCACGGCGGTGAGCGAGTCGAAGCCCAGCTCCTTGAACGGGCGGCCGCCCGCGACCGCGTCGGACGAGGAGTGGCCGAGTACGGCCGCCGCCTGGGCGTGCACCAGGTCCCGCAGGGCGCGGTCCAGGTCCTCGCCCGTCAGTCCCGCGAGGCTCGCCAGGAAGGTGTCCGCCACGTCGTCCGGCCCGGTGGTGTCGGGGGCCGCCGTGGTGGCGAGGGCGTCGCGCACCTCCGGCAGCTCACCGATCAGCGGCCGGGGGCGCGCGGCGGTGAAGCCGGGGACGAAGCGGTCCCAGCGCACATCGGCGAGGACGAGGGAGGTCTCGCCGGTGTGCAGCGCCTCGCTCAGCGCGGCCACCGCCAACTCCGGTGCCATCGCGGGCAGTCCGCGGCGGCTGAGGTGCTCCGCCACCTCACCGTGCTCGATCATGCCGTGGTCGGCCCAGGGGCCCCAGGCCACGGAGGTGGCGGGGAGGCCGTGTGCCTCGCGGTGCTCGGCGAGGGCGTCCAGGTAGGCGTTGGCGGCCGCGTAGGCGCTCTGTCCGCCGCTCCCCCACGTGGCGGCGATGGACGAGAAGAGCACGAACGCCTCGAGGTGGTCCTGGTCCAGCAACGCGTCCAGATGGGCGGCGCCCAGCACCTTGCCGTCGGCCATCTCCGCGAAGTCGGCCACCGTGCTGTCGGCGAGCTGGGAGAACTCCACGACGCCCGCGGCGTGGAAGACGGCGTGCACCGGGTCGCCCCCGGCGGTGATCCGGCGCAGCAGCGCCGCCACCTCGTCGCGGTCGCGGACGTCGCACGCCGCCACCGTCACCCGGACACCGCCCTCGCCCAGCGCGAGCAGCTCGTCGCGCAGTTCGGCGGCGCCGGGCGCCGCCGTGCCACGGCGGCTGGTGAGCACGAGGTGTTCGGCGCCGGAGCGGGCCAGCCAGCGCGCGACCTGGGCGCCGAGCCCGCCGGTGCCGCCGGTGATCAGCACGGTGCCGTGCGGCTTCCAGCTCTCCCGGCCCGGTGTGCGCAGCGGCGCCCGGACGAGCCGCCGGACGAACACCCCGGCGTCCCGGAGAGCGAGTTGATCCTCCGGGCCACTGTCGCCGGCGATACCGGAGAGCGCGGCGCACAGCCGGTCCGCCGTCCGCTCGTCGAGGCCCCCGGGAAGGTCGACAAGACCGCCCCACCGCTGGGGGTGCTCCAGGGCCACGACCCGGCCGAGGCCCCAGGTGGTGGCCTGTGCGGGGCTGCCGAGCGGATCGGATCCGCTCACCGACACGGCGCCGCTGGTGGCGAGCCACAGCGGGGCGGCGATCCCCGCGTCGCCCAGCGCCTGGACCAGTTCGACGTTGAGGGCCAGACCGGTGGTGAGCGCGGTGTGTTCGGGGTGGGGGTCGTCGTCGAGGGCGAGCAGCGAGAGCACACCGGCCGGTGTGCCACCGGTGTCCGCCTCGTGACGCAGCCGCTCGGCGAGCGCGTCACGGCCGGTCGTGGCCACGGTGAGGGGCACGGCCCGCGCCCCGCGCCGGTCGAGGGCGGCCGCCACGGCGGCGGCCCGCACGCCGTCCACCCGGCCCTCGGGCACGGCCACCCACCAGGTGCCGGACAGCGGCGCCGTACGCTCCTCGACGGCCAGCGGTGACCAGGTGATCCGGTAGCGCCAGGAGTCCACGGTGGCGCGGTCGCTCTGGCTCCGGCGCCAGGAGGAGAGCGCGGGCAGCAGTTCGCCGAGCCGCGCCCGCTGGTCGATCTCCAGGGTGGTGGTCAGCGCCTCCAGGTCCTGGCGCTCGACCGCCTCCCAGAAGCGCGCCTCCACGGAGGACGCGTCCGTGGCGGCGGCGGTCGGCGTTCCCGGCGTGGCGGGGTCGAACCAGTAGCGCTGGCGCTGGAAGGCGTACGTGGGCAGCTCCACCCGGTGCGCACCACGCCCGGCGAACACCGCCGCCCAGTCCACCGCGCCACCGTGCGCATGCACCTGGGCGACCCCGGACAGCAGCGCCTCGGTCTCCTCACGGTCCTTGCGCAGCAGGGGGACGAACGCGGCCGGGCCCACGACGCACTCACGGCCCATGGCCGAGAGCACACCAGCCGGACCGATCTCCACAAAACGGGTAACACCCTGGGCCTCGAGGAACCGTATACCGTCCCCGAAGCGCACCGCCCGACGCACATGGCGCACCCAGTACTCCGGCGAGCACACCTCCTCGCCCACCAGCTCGCCCGTGACGTTGGAGACGATCGCAAGACGCGGTGTGCGGTAGCCGATCCGGCCCGCCACCTCGGCGAACGCGTCCAGCATCCCCTCCATCAACGGCGAGTGGAACGCGTGCGAGACGCTCAGCCGCCTGCTCTTGACCCCCACCGCCTCCGCGATCCGCAGGACGGTGTCCTCGTCACCGGAGATGACGGTCGCCCGCGGCCCGTTCACCGCCGCCACACTCACCCGGCCCTCACGGCCTTCGAGATACGGCAGCACCTCGGCCTCAGCGGCCTGCAGGGACACCATCGCACCGCCCTCCGGCAGCGCCTGCATCAACCGCCCCCGGGCCGCCACCAACGCACACGCGTCCTCCAGCGAGAACACCCCCGCCACATGCGCCGCCACCAGCTCACCCACCGAGTGACCGACCACGAAGTCCGGCACCAGCCCCCAGGACTCCACCAGCCGGAACAACGCCACTTCGAGAGCGAACAGCCCCGTCTGGGTGAACACCGTCCGATCCAGCGCCCCCGCGTCCTCACCGAAGACCACCCCCCGCACCGAACCGTCCAGATGCCGGTCCAACTCGGCGCACACCGCCTCGAACGCCGCCGCGAACACCGGGAAGGCGCCGTACAACCCCCGCCCCATGCCGACCCGCTGAGCGCCCTGACCGGTGAACAGGAACGCCGTCCTGCCCTCGTCGTCGGCCACCGCGCCCGGGACCACCCCCGCGGCAAGCCGCTCCAGTCCGTCCAGCAACTCCTCACGATCGCGCCCGACGACCCCCGCACGATGACCGAAAGCCGACCGGGTCAGCGCCAGCGAATACCCCACATCCACCGGATCCAACTCCGGCCGCGCCACCACGAACGACCGCAGCCGCCCCGCCTGAGCCCGCAGCGCACCCTCAGTACGGCCCGAGAGCACCCAGGGCACCGTGTCGGGGGCCGTCGGGCGCTCCGCGGCCGGGCCGTCGGCGGGTGCCTCCTCCAGCACCATGTGCACATTGGTGCCGCCCATGCCGAACGAGCTGACGCCCGCGAGCCGTGGGGCGTCCGCCTCCGGGGCCCAGGCGTCGAGGGTGGTCTGGACCCTCAGGCCCAGGGTGTCCAGGGGGATCGCGGGGTTCGGTGTCTCGTAGTTGAGGCTCGGGAACAGCTCGCGGTGGGCGAGCGAGAGGACCGTCTTGATCAGGCCGGTGATCCCGGCCGCGCCTTCGAGGTGGCCCACGTTCGTCTTGGCGGAGCCGACCCGCAGGGGCGCGTCGGCCGCCCGGCCGGCGCCCAGGACCGCGCCCAGCGCCGCGGCCTCGACCGGGTCGCCGACCTTGGTGCCGGTGCCGTGCAGTTCGACGTACCGCACCCGGGCGGGGTCGACCCCGGCGCGCTCGTAGGCGGCGCGCAGCATGGCTTCCTGCCCGTGGGCCGCGGGGGTGGTGAGGCTGACGCCGCCGCCGTCGTTGTTGGCCTCGGAGCCGCGGATCACACCGAGCACCGGGTCGCCGTCGCGCAGCGCGTCCGGGAGCCGCTTGAGCACGACGAGGCCGCCGCCCTCACCGCGCACATAGCCGTTGGCGCGGGCGTCGAAGGTGAACGAGCGGCCGTCCGGGGAGAGCGCGCCGAACCGGGAGGCCGCGAGGAAACCGTCGGGGGCGAGGTTGAGCTGGACGCCGCCCGCGACGGCGGTCTCGGTCTCGCCGCGCCGCAGGCTCTCACAGGCCAGGTGCACGGCGGCCAGGGAGGAGGACTGCCCGGTGTCCACGGCCACGCTCGGACCGCGCAGCCCCAGGGCGTAGGAGACCCGGTTGGCGATGATGCCGCGGTTCAGCCCGGTGAGGGTGTGCTGGGTGATGGCGGCCGGTTCGCCGCGGTGCACCAGGGCCGCGTAGTCGTCGGCGATCGCGCCGATGAAGACGCCGGTGCGGCTCCCCTCGAGTTGCGCCGGGACGAGACCGGCGTTTTCCAGGGCCTCCCAGGACAGTTCCAGCGCGAGCCGCTGCTGGGGGTCCATCGCCCGTGCCTCTCGGGGTGAAATCCCGAAGAACTCCGGATCGAACTCGACTGCCGTTTCGACGAACCCGCCGAATCGAATGCCGGCGTCCTCCAGCTCATCGGCATACCGGTCCGCCGGGACCGGTGTGATGGCGCTCTCTCCATTGCGCAGCAACTGCCGGAACTCATCCGGGGTCGATGCGCCCGGCACGCGACATGCCATACCGACGACCGCGATGTGCCCGTCACGCATCAGGGAGTTCTCCGACATCACGACCTCAGACTCTTCTCTCAGTTGAGATTACGACGCGACTGGACTGACCATGATCCGGAAGTCGACGGTATGGGGCGGGAGTCGACTCAACCACCCCTAACCGCATCCACCCCTAACCGCGTGTAGGGGTGGTCACACCTTCTTGAGCGGTTCCCACCAACCGCGGTGTGCCATGTACCACTTGGCGGTTTCCGCGAGGCCGTTCTCGAACGACATCTCGGGGCGGTAGCCGAGTTCCGCGGAGATTTTCGCGATGTCCACCGAGTAGCGGCGGTCATGGCCCTTGCGGTCGGGCACCCGCTCGATCAGGGACCGGTCGGCGCCGAGCAGTTCGAGCAGCCGTTCCGTGAGTTCCAGATTGGTCAGTTCGGTGCCGCCACCGATGTTGTAGACCTCTCCGGGTCGGCCGTTCTCCGCCACCAGCGCGATTCCCCGGCAGTGGTCGTCCACATGCAGCCAGTCCCGGACATTGCCGCCGTCGCCGTAGAGCGGCACCGGCCTGCCGTCCATGAGATGGGTGACGAAGAGCGGAATGACCTTCTCGGGGTGCTGGTACGGGCCGTAGTTGTTGGAGCAGCGGGTCACGCAGACGGGCAGCCCATGGGTGCGGTGGAAGGCCCGGGCCAGCAGATCGGACGACGCCTTGGACGCGGAATACGGGGAGTTGGGTTCGAGTGGTTCCTCTTCGCTCCAGGATCCGCTTTCGATGGAGCCGTAGACCTCGTCCGTGGAGATGTGGACGAACTTTCCGACCTCCGCGTTCGCGGCCGCGTTGAGGAGGGTGTGAGTGCCCAGGACGTTGGTGCGCACGAATTCCTCGGCGCCGGATATCGAGCGGTCGACATGCGATTCCGCGGCGAAGTGGACCACCAGATCGGTGTCGCGCAGCAGCTCGCTCACGAGTTCGCCGTCACAGATGTCACCGCGGACGAAGCGCAGCCGGGGGCTGTCGGCGACCTCGGCCAGGTTGGCCTCGTTGCCCGCGTAGGTGAGCTTGTCGACCACCACGACCTGGGCGTCCGCCCAGGCCGCGTACGCCCCTGTCAGGGTCTGCCGGACGAAGTGGGAGCCGATGAAGCCCGCGCCGCCGGTCACAACTATGCGCACTGGAGACAACCCTTCAGCGGTTATTGGCCGCGATATCCATCAGATATTGTCCGTAGTCCGTCTTGCTGAGCTCCGCACCGAGCTCATAGCAGGCGGCGGCGTCGATGAACCCCATCCGGAAGGCTATCTCCTCGAGACAGGCGATCCGCACGCCCTGGCGCTGTTCCAGAAGCTGCACATACTGGCCCGCCTGGAGCAGCGAGTCATGGGTCCCGGTGTCCAGCCAGGCGAATCCGCGGCCGAGCCCCACCAGTCGTGCCTTTCCCCGGTCCAGATAGACGCGGTTGACGTCGGTGATCTCCAGTTCGCCGCGTGCGGAGGGCTGTACGTTCTTGGCGATGTCCACGACGTCGTTGTCGTAGAGATACAGACCGGTGATCGCGAGATTGGATCTGGGGGCGGTCGGCTTCTCTTCGAGGGAGATCAGCCGGCCCTGCTCATCCATTTCCCCGACGCCGTACCGCTCGGGGTCCTTGACTCCGTAGCCGAAGAGTACACAGCCGTCGACATGGCTTGCCTCATGGTGCAGCATCTTCGAGAACCCGGGCCCGTGGAAGATATTGTCACCGAGAACCAGCGCCACCTGGTCATCACCGATGAACTCGGCCCCGATGATGAATGCCTCGGCGATTCCATTGGCCTCGGGCTGCTCGGCGTACTCGATCGAAAGACCCAGTCGGCCGCCGTCGCCGAGAAGCGCGCGGAACAGCTCCACATGGAGCGGGGTCGAGATGATCTGGATTTCCCTGACGCCGCCGAGCATGAGCACCGACAGCGGGTAATAGATCATCGGTTTGTTGTAGACGGGAAGGATCTGCTTCGACACCGCATGTGTCAAAGGATGCAGTCGGGTACCGCTTCCTCCGGCGAGGACTATGCCCTTCATGCGGCCAGAAGCTATCAACGCCGTCAGCCCGCGCTCCAGGTCTGCCGCGGCGATAGGGGGGTAATCAGGGGTGGGCATGGCACAGGGGTGGCAGCGTGCCGCCACCCCTTCCGCGGGACCTCGCCCCCGTCATCGCTCAGGCGATTTCGTCCACCTGGGCCCGGAGTGCGGTCGGCAGCTGCTGCCGACTCCTGATATTCAGCTTGCGGTACACCCGCGTCAAATGCTGTTCCACCGTGCTGATGGTGATGAACAGGCTGGCGGCTATTTCCCGGTTCGTATAACCGTCCACCGCCAGGGCGGCGACCCTGGCCTCGGATTCGCTGAGCTTGGTGCCCAGGGACGGCGACACCGCGGGTTTCGGGCCGAGCGGTCCAGACACCGGCCGCACCACCGGCCGTGGGTCGCGGGCCTCCAGACCGGAGTCGAGGCGGATCCGGGCGCACAGCTCCTCGGCGCCGCACTCCTTGGCCATCCGCCAGGCCCGGCCCATGATGGCGTCGGCCCGCCCCAGCTCGCCGGATCCGCGCAGCGTACGTCCCAGATCGTCCAGCGCCCGGGCCAGCTCCAGGCGGTCGCCGGAGCACTGGAGCTCCTCCACGGCCTGGCCGAGCAGCCGGGACCGGTTCTCGATGTCGCCCGCCGCGGCCAGTAACCGCAGGGAGATACCGCGGACCCGGGAGTCCTCGGCGCCGTTCCTGGCCAGCTGCTCGGAGACCAGGTTGGCGGCCTTCTCCCGGTCGCCGAGCTCCAGCCATGCCTCGGCGGCGTCCGAGCGCCAGGGCAGCAGCGCGGGCAGGTCGAGTTCCCACAGCTGGGCGAGCCGGCCGGCCATCAGGAATTCGCCGAGGGCCGCATTGATGCGGTTGGTGGCCAGGTAGTAGCGGCCGCGGGCGCGGGTGTAGCCCAGTCCGTAGATGCTCTTGAACAGCGCCTCGGGGACCGGGCGGCTCAGATGCCGCGCCGCCGCGTCGTGCTTGCCCATCTCCGTGTACGCCAGGATCTGGCTGGCCAGGGGGCCGCCGATGAAGACGCTTCCGTCGCGGCCGGGCACGATCTCCAGGGCGGTGGTCGCATAGGCGGCCGACTCCACGAGATTGCCCTGCCGCAGGGCGATCTCGGCCCGGATCGAGGCGAAGATGGCCCGCCAGCCCGGCGCCCGGCGCCGCTCGGCCTCCTCCATCAGCGCGTCGCACCACGGCGCCGCCTTGTCCGGGCGGCCCGCGTACACCAACGCGTTCACCGAGTTGACGATGGGTTCGAAGGTGGCGTCGGTGAGCGGCGAGACCTCGAGCACCTTCTCCGCCGCGGCGACCGGCGACTCCTCGCTCCCCCCGCGGCCGAAGAAGCCGCTGAACGCCGCCGTGATCGTCGACAGCGAGGAGGGCCTGCGGGACCTGAGCTGCGTACGGGAGGCACCGCCGTCCTCGCCCTGGCGCGCCGCGGCACCGGGGACCCGGTCCTGGGCACCGGACTCCTGGGCCCAGCGGGCGGTCAGCCGGAACTGGGACATCGAGGTGGGTCCCGCGTTGCTCATCACGGCGTTGAGCCGGCCGATGGCTCCGCGCGCCTCCTCGATCCGGCCGTGGGCGAGCAACAGCTCGATCAGCCGCCCGATGTGGGAGGCGGGCAGCCGGTCGGCGCACAGCGCGGCCAGCGGCTCCTCCAGCATCCGCTCGGACGCCGAGGGGTTGAGCCGCCACATGATCCCGGCGGTGCCGATCCTGATCCCGGCCCGCAGCTCCTCGTCCGCGCAGGCCGCGTACGCCAGCTCCAGGCAGGCCACCGCCAGCTTGGCGTCGTCCTCGGCGAGCGCCTGCTGCGCGGCGTCCCGCAGCAGCGGCACCGCCCAGGGCTCGTCGGCGGCCTGGGCGGCGAGCAGATGGCGGGCCACGGCGAGGGTCCCTCCGCCGCCCTGGTGCAGCAGGACGGCGGCGCGGCGGTTCATGTCCAGCCGCACCTCGGGGTCCATGTCCTCCAGCACCGCGGCCTCGACGTACGGGTGGCGGAAGGCGAGACCGTCGACGAGGCCCGCCGCGTCCAGCGCGGCGACGCCGCGGCGGGTTCCGGCGGGGCCGATGCGCAGCAGCCGGCCGAGGAGTTCGAGGGAGGCGGACGCCCCGAGCACCGCGATGCCCTCGGCCAGCCGGGAGACGGTGCGCCCGCTGCGGTAGACACAGGTGAGAACGGCCTGGACGAACATGTCGCCCACCACGGGCTCCACTGCGCGGCTGCGCCGTGGGGGCGCCCCGGCGGTGCGGTAATCGTCTATCACCGCGCGTAGCAACAACGGATTGCCGCCGCTCACCTCATACCACGTGTACGCTACATCGGTGGAATCCGGAAGTCCCAGCCGGGTGGTGAGCAGATGCGCCGTCTCTTCCCAGGACAGCCGCTCCAGCCGCAGTCGCTGGAAATTGGGCTGGCGCAGCAGTTCGGTATTGAAGACGGCGTCTTGTCGTTCGCTGTCCGTCGCCTGGGCGAACACCATGAGGAGTTTGGCGGAGCGCGAACGGATCGCCAGGTACAGCAAGTACTGAAGTGACGCCGCGTCGACGAGCTGGAGTTCGTCGACGCAGATCACCACCGGTTCGCGGGAGGCGAGTTCATGGAGTGCGGCGCGGAACTCCCTGGCTCCCTGGACATGCGTGGGGTTCGCGCCGGTGGGTGCGCCACCAGGGGTTTCACGGGGCGGGGCGGCGTCGAGGGCGCCGTGGTCGAGTGCCCGGCGCAGATGGTCGGCGGTCGCCTTGGGCAGCCGGGGCGAGTCCAGGAGCTGGCGCAGGGTGCCGAGCGGAGCCCGGTCGGCCGAGGTGCCGTACGCCTTGAGGACGAGGGCTCCGGCCTTCGCCGCATGGGCCGTGACGGCTTCGAGCGTATGCGTCTTGCCACAACCGACCGCGCCCTCGACGAGCACGATGCCCGCCTCCCCGGACAGGCATCGGGTAAATGCCCGCCGAAGCCTTTCAAATTGCGCGTCGAATTGTCTGGCTCTGGCCGATGAAAACACCATTGCTCGCACCCCCGAATGCGACGCGAAGCACTGCTCACGGCAGCCCGAACGCCTCCCAGCAAGCTATACGGCCGCCGGTCACGCCACCATCGCCGCACGTAAAATCATCGTTAACGAATTACCAATTCTGAGCGGACTGCTCGACGATCGACAAAAGCGATGCGAGCGGGACACCCCTACGTGGGGCAACACCGTGAAGCCGAAGTGCACCGACACCCTGACAACCCTGCGCCACCCCCATTCACGTGGGCATTTGTTCGGAGGGGCCAGCATACACGAGACCCCCTACTCACACCCGGGGTAATCGATGACATCCTTCCCCGCGACACCAAGTGGTCATCGATAGGGGCGCACCGGGATCCGTTTCGAACATTTATTTGCCCGTTTTGATCGCTAATGCGATTCTTATGTCTGTTGCCGCAGGTAACCGCAAGCGATTCGCTGGGAATTCTCATGCCATAAAGCGGACAGAGAAGCGGCATGCCTATTCCCGTGCCGATGAATTCCGGCGCCACGCACCTCGCCGTTGGACTATTCCAACGGCATCTGCGCACCACACCCATTGTCATCGCTCGTGGAGGTGCAGCCCCCTCCCGCCCTTGCGGCCCAGGTGACCCGCCTCGACCAGCCGCCGAAGGTGGCGGGCCGGGGTCAGGGCCGGATCGCGGAAGGTGCCGTGGAGGGTGCGCTGGATGGCGAGCGAGACATCCAGGCCGATCACGTCCAGCAGCCGCAGCGGGCCCATCGGATAGCCCTGCCCGGCCGCCATCACCGTGTCGATGTCGTCGGCGGTGGCCCAGCCCTCCTCGAGCATCGTCACCGCGCTGTTCAGATAGGGGAAGAGCAGCGCGTTGACGATGAACCCGGCCCGGTCCGGGCAGTCCACCGCCCGCTTGCCGAGCGCCGCGGCCACCGCGTGCGCCGTGCCGAGCGCCTCCTTGGAGGTCAGCACGGTGTGCACCACCTCGACCAGCCGCATCACCGGGGCGGGGTTGAAGAAGTGCATGCCGATGACGTCCTCCGGCCGCCGCGTCGCCATCGCGCACTCGATGACGGGCAGGCTGGACGTGGAGGTGGCGAGCACCGCGCCCGGTGCGCACACCCGGTCCAGATCGGCGAAGACGGCCCGTTTGACGTCGATGTCCTCCGCCACGGCCTCGACCACCAGGTCGCAGGCGCCGAGCGCCTGGAGTTCGCAGTCCGCGGTCAGCCGGTCCATCGCCCCGGTGAGCAGCTCGGGCGCCAGCTTGCCGCGCCGCACCCCGCGCTCCAGGGAGCGCCCCACGGCGGCCGTGGCCTCCTTCGCGCGCACCTCGCTCCGGGCCACCAGCACCGTCGGATAGCCGGAGCGCGCGCACACCTCCGCGATCCCGACGGCCATCGTCCCCGAGCCGACCACCCCGATCCGCCGCACCGCGCGGGCCGGTACGGGCTCGCCCAGGCCGTCCGCCGTCCCGCCCCGCGCCGCGCCGCCCGCCCCGTACTCGTAGAAGCCGCGGCCCGCCTTCACCCCCAGCAGACCTGCGGTCACCATATGGGCCAGGGTGGGCGCGGGCGCGTACCGCGGATCGCGGGTGCGCTCGTACAGCGCCTCCAGGGAGTCCCGCGCGGTGTCCAGGCCCATGGCGTCCAGCTGGGCCAGCGGCCCCATCGGCAGTCCGCAACCGAGGGTCATGGCGGTGTCGATGCTGTCGCGCGAGGCGTAGCGCCGCTCGTACATGGCCACCGCGTTGTTGAGGTACGCCATGGTGAGCGCGCCCCCGATGAAGCCCGGCCGGTCGGCCACCCGCACCGGGACCCGGCCCAGGTCGCGTATCAGCTCCCGGACGTCGGCCAGGACCGCGTCCGCGGTGAGCGGGGTGCCCACCACCTCCACCGCGGGCTGCTCGCGGTCGGGGTCCAGCGGGAAGAGGTGCAGCCCCACCGTGCGGTCGGTCCGCCCGGAGCCGACGGCGATCTCGGTCACCGGGAGGCCGGTGGTCGTGGTGGCGAACACCGTCTCCGGCGGACAGTCGGCGTGGGCGCGGGCGAGCAGCCGGCGCTTGGTCTCCAGCCGTTCGGGGACCGCCTCGATCACCAGACCGGCCCGGGCGGCGGCCGCCGGGTCGGTGGTGAACTCGACGGCGGGTTCCGCCGCGGCCACCCGCGCCCGGCCGCGCCGCAGGGCGGGCTCGTCCCGTTCCACGGCGATCACCCGCCGACCGCCGCGGACCAGGGCGTCCACGAGGTGGCGGCCGGTGGTGCCGAGCCCGAACACCGCGACGGTGGGGAAGCGCTGTGCCATGCCGATGAGTCCTTTCGCTGGCTGGGACCTTGGGTGGGTCAGGGACGGCGGTGGCCGTCCTGCCACGTGACCAGCGCGGCGCCGAGCGACATCCCGCCGCCGAAACCGGCCAGCAGCAGCAACTCCCCGTCGCCGAACACCCCCTGGCGCCGGGCGTCGTCGAGCGCCAGCGGGATGGAGGCGGCGCTGGTGTTGCCGTGCTCGGCCACCGTCAGATGCGTGCGCGCCCGCGGCAGCCCGAGGTCCGGAAGCGCCTTGGCCAGCAGCACGCCATTGGCCTGATGGGGGATGAAGTGGTCCACGCTCGCGGGGTCCGTGCGGTGCGCGGCCAGCAGGCGCCGAATCGCGCGCGGCAGCTCGGCCAGGACGTATTCGCTGACCGCCCGGCCCCGCATCCGGAAGAAGTGGCCCCCGTCGGCGAGGGTCTTCTCCGACGCCGGGGCGCGGCTGCCACCCGCCGCCACCTCGATCAGCCCATGGAGCGCGCCGTCGCTGGTGAGCAGCGATCCGGTGAGGCCGTAGCCGGGGCGCACGGGCCCCAGCACCACCGCCCCGGCCCCGTCGCCGAAGAGCACGGCGGTGCGCCGGTCGGTGCGGTCGATGATGCGGGAGTAGACGTCGGCACCGATCACCAGGGCGTACGGGGCGGTGGCGCCGGACCCGTCGGACAGCAGCCCGGCCGCCGTCACCAGGGCGAAGACGAAGCCGCTGCAGACCGCGTTGAGGTCGAAGGCGGCGGCGCCGTCCGCGCCGATCCGGTGCTGCACCAGACAGGCGGTGGCGGGCTGGGGGTGATCGGGGGTCGAGGTGGCCACCACGATCCAGCCGAGCTGATCGGCGCGGATCCCGGCGTCCGCGAGGGCGGCGCGGGCGGCCTCCACGGCGAGGTCGGAGGTGGCCTCGTGGTCGGCGGCGTAACGGCGGCAGTGGATCCCGGTCTTGGCCGAGATCCACTCCGGGGTCACCCCCGCGCGCTCGGCCACCAGCTCATTGGACACGGTCTCGGCGGGCAGATACGAGCCGGTGCCGAGGATCCCGACGGGCCCGCCGCCGGGTGTCCGGACCGGCTGCTCGGTCATCTGTGTCTCCCGGCCCGCGCGGCCACCGCCGCCGTCGCCGGTGCCATCGCCGCCGCCGCTGTTCGCGGGGTGCGGCGGTGCTCGATTCGCGGGGTGCGGCGGTGCTCGAGAAGAAGCATTGGGTGGTTCCCTCCGGATCCATGCCGGGCTTCGACGCTACGGACCGGGCCCGGCACGGATAACCCCTAACCCATCACCCCCCTAGGCCCCCTACCGAATGAACTCGGTCCGCCGTATGACCCGGCGGCTGACGGGCACCCGCCGGAGGTGGTACCGGATACATGTAGGCCGAAGGCACACCGGCCCAGGGAGCGGTCCCCATGGAGTGGTTCACCTCATCCGACTACTGGCTGAGCCGACTGGCCTTCCAACGGGGGCTGGCCGCCATCTATCTGATCGCCTTTCTGGTGGCGGCCCTGCAGGGGCGGGCGCTGCTGGGCGAGCGGGGGCTGACACCGGTGCCGCGCTTCCTGGACCGGGTGCCGTTCCGCCGCTCGCCCAGCCTGTTCCATCTGCACTACTCCGACCGGTTCTTCGCCTGTTGCGCCTGGCTGGGGGCCGCGCTGTCGGCCGCGCTGCTGGTGGGGGCGGCGGACCGGGCGCCGCTGGCGGTCGCGATGGTGGCGTGGCTGGTGCTGTGGCTGCTGTACCTGTCGATCGTCAACGTGGGACAGGTGTGGTACGGCTTCGGCTGGGAATCCCTGCTGCTGGAGTCGGGGTTCCTCGCCGTCTTCCTGGGCAATGAGCGCACCGCGCCGCCCGTGCTCATCCTGTGGCTGACGCGCTGGCTGCTGTTCCGGTTGGAGTTCGGCGCCGGGCTGATCAAGATCCGTGGGGACCGCTGCTGGCGGGACTTGACCTGTCTGTACTACCACCATGAGACCCAGCCGATGCCGGGGCCGCTGAGCTGGTACTTCCACCATCTGCCGAAGCCGCTGCACCGGGTGGAGGTGGCGGCCAACCATGTGGCGCAGCTGATCGTGCCCGTGGTGCTGTTCACCCCGCAGCCGGTCGCGAGCGTGGCCGCGGGGATCGTCGTGGTCACCCAGCTGTGGCTGGTGGCTTCGGGGAACTTCTCCTGGCTCAACTGGCTGACGATCCTGCTGGCGCTCCCGGCGGTCGACGGGCGCCGGGCCGCCGGGGTGCTGGGGCTGCCCGGGCCGCCGGACCTCGCCGGTCCCCCGGTCTGGTACGAGGTGGTGGTGCTGGCCGCCACCGTCCTGGTGCTGGTGCTCAGCTACTGGCCGGCCCGCAATCTGCTGTCGGGCCGTCAGCTGATGAACTTCTCGTTCAATCCGCTGCACCTGGTCAACACCTACGGGGCGTTCGGCAGCGTCAACCGCAGCCGGCAGGAGGTGGTGATCCAGGGCACCGACGACCCGGTCCTCACCCCGGACACGGTCTGGCGGGACTACGAGTTCCGGGGGAAGCCGGGCGATGTGCGCAGGTTGCCGCGCCAGTACGCCCCGTACCATCTGCGGCTGGACTGGATGATGTGGTTCGCGGGGCTCTCACCGGGCTACGCCGGATCCTGGTTCACCCCACTGATCGGCAAGCTGCTGGTCAACGACCGGACGACGCTGAAGCTGCTGCGGAGCAACCCGTTCCCGGGGACGCCGCCCACCCATCTGCGTGCCCGGCTGTATCTCTACCGCTTCACCACCCGGGCGGAACGGCGGGCCACCGGGGCCTGGTGGCATCGCACCCTGCTGAGCGAGTTCCTGCCGCCGGTCAGGCTGGAGGATCACGGCCCGTCACGGATGTGACACCAGACCCCGGCTCACTCGGCTCAGACCGTGGAGCCCTTCGCGTTCGGGGTCTCGGCGCCCGGCGGGGGGTTACGCAGCACGGCGTAGCCGACGCCGACGCCCACCGCGATCGGCCATTCCAGCACACCGGCGAGGCCCATCGCGCCGAGGCCGACGTAGAGGGGCAGTCCGCCCTTGGCGGGCAGCACCCGCCGGGCGGTCCTGATCGGCAGCGTGGCGACGTTCGCCGTGGCCATGGCGGCACGGGGGACGGTGAAGGTGACCGTGCGGTCGCCGTTCTTCGAGGACGCGCCCGTCTTCCGGGCGCCGGTCGTCTTGGGTGTGCTCACCGCGCTCACGCCTTCCTTCTACCGGACGTCCCTTTGATTACATTATGCCCGAATTAGGTAAGTATAGACAGATTTTATGATCGCGGCTTACCAGGACCGAGGGGAGAGCAGCCGGTGCTGCCCATCACGATGTTCACGGGCCTCGTCTCCGCACCGTCCCGCGGAGTGAACGGTCTGCGGCTGCGGCTCGCGGACCTCACGGACGTCCTGCGGGACACCGGCGACCGGCGCACCGGCCGGAGGGTGTGGGCGCGGGCGGGCCGGGTCCATGTGGAGGTACGCGGGCTGACCGGCCGCGGGGAGGGCCATGAGCGGCTGGTCCAGAAGCTGGAGGACGCGCTGCGGCAGGTGTCGGGCGTCAACTGGGCCGGGGTGAACGCGGTACTGGGCCAGGTCCTGGTCGACTTCGACGAGGACCGGCTCGGTGCCGACGACGTGCTGGAGGTGGTCGAGCGCGTCGAGGAGGCCCATGGCACGGACGCGGACGCCTTCCCGGCGGGCCGTCCGCAGCCACCGTTCGCCTCCGCTCCGGCGACACTTGCCGCGACCGCGCTCGCCGCCGACTGCCTGGGCCTGCTGACGGCCACGGTCCGGCGGGTGGCGATGCGGCCCGCCCTCTCCCCCGCGCTGCGGATCCCGGCCGTGATGGCGGAGCTCCAGCCGAGGGTGCGCGGGCTGCTGGAGTCACGGTTCGGCCGCGCCCACGCCGACACCCTGATCGGCGTGTCGAACGCCGTGGTGCACGCCCTGACCAGGGGGGAGGCCCCGCTCGCCCTGGACGCGCTGCTGCGGGTGCTGCAACTCGCCGAGATCCGCGGCCGGCAGGCCGTATGGCAGCGCCGGGAGCCCGAGTTGGTCACGGACGGCGATGGCCTCCCGGCGCGCTCGCACCCGCCCGTCCACCGGCCCGCGCCGTTGCCTCCAGGGCCGGTGGAGACCTGTCTCGACCGCACCTCACTGGCCTCGCTGTCCGGTGCGGGCGGGCTGCTGGCGTGGACCCACGACCTCGAGCGGTCCGCCAAGGCGCTGCTGGCCACGATGCCCAAGGCGGCCGCCATGGGCCGGGAGGCGTTCGCCGCCCGGCTGGGCGAGGTGCTGGCGCGCGACGGCGTGGTGCCCATGGACAGCACCGCGCTGCGGTTGCTGGACCGCGTGTCGGCGGTGCTGATCGACTCGCGGGTGCTGTGTGCCGGGCGTCCGCGGCTGCTGTCGGTCGCCACCGTCGGCGACCTGGGGGAGGCCGAGGCGTGGAGCGCCGCGCAGTCCGTCCTGGACCGCCGCACACTGCGGGAGCTGTCCGGCGATGGGCCCTGGACACGCGGCCGGTGGCGGCTGGAGCGACCCCCGGGGCTCCCCGCGGCGCTCCCGGCGAGCCCGCTGGCCCTCACCGCGGACCTGCGGGGCGAGGACGGCCGTCGGCAGGCCCGGATCCGGATCGGTTGCGAACTCGACCCGCTGGCCGACGCCCTGGGGGCGGCGGCCCGCCGGGGCGCGCGGCGCCTGGTGCTCACCAGCCACGCCAGCACGGACGAGATCGCTCCATGGGCCGATGAACTGCTTCCCCTCGGCGTGTCGCTCCCCGAGACGGTGCGTCGGCTGCAGACCGAGGACCACGGCGTGTTGGTGGTCAGCGGCGAGGACGACGAGGCGCTCGGCGCGGCGGATCTCGGCGTCGCCGTCACGGCACGCGGTGCGGGCCGGGTGTGCTGGTCGGCCGATCTGCTCTGCGGCCCGGGGCTGGTCCACGCATGGCGTGTCCTGCGGACCCTGGAGGACGCGCGCTCGGTCAGCCGGCGGTCGGCCCGGCTGTCGATGGGCGGGTCCGCGCTCGGCGCGCTCATCGCCGCGGCGGGCACCCGGCCCGCGGTGGCCGGGCTGGCCACCTCCCCCGTGTACAGCGCGGCGTTCCTGGCCATGCTCGGCGGGATCGGCGCGGCGCGCCGGGTGGAGCGCCGCCCGGCGCCGGCGCCCCGCGTCCGCGGCAACTGGCACGCCCTGGGGGCGCGGGAGACCTTGAGCGTGTTGCGCGCGTTCCGTGAGCACGGGGCGGGGCTGCCCCATGGGTCGGGCGCTCCGCCCGGCGCGGGCACCGGGGGCCCGGGCGCGCCGCGGGCTTCCAGGGCGCTGTGGGCCGCCGGGGCGCGCCCCGTGCGCAAGGCCGCCGGGGCGGTGGTACGGGCCGGGGGTCCCGGTGCCGCGGGGTCCGCCCCGGCCCGGTTCGGGGCCCCGGCCCGGTTCGGGGCCCTGCCCCGCACCGCCGTTTCCCTCGTGCGGGCGGTGCGCGAGGAGCTGCACGATCCGCTCACCCCGGTGCTGGCGCTCGGCGCGGCGGCCTCCGCGGCGGTGGGGTCCGGGGTGGACTCCTTCCTCGTCGTCAGCGTGATGGCGGGCAACGCGGTGATCAGCGGCGCCCAGCGGCTCCGGGCCGAGCGCTCGCTGCGCGGCCTGCTGCTGAGCGAGCGGATGAACGGACGGCTGGTCGACTGGGCGCCCGCGATGTCCCCGGCGGACGGGGCGGTGGCGGACCGGGAGGTGTTCTTCGCGGGGCTGGCCACCGCCCCGGTGCGCACGGTGGCCGCCGAGAAGCTCCGGGTCGGGGACATCATCGCGCTGCGGCCCTCGGACGTCGTACCGGCCGACGCCCGGCTGCTGATGAGCGACCGGCTGGAGCTGGACGAGGCCGGGCTGACCGGCGAGTCCGGGCCGGTGGCCAAGGATCCGGCCGCCACGCCGGGCGCCGACCTGGCGGACCGGTCCTGCATGGTCTACCAGGACTGCACGGTGCTCGCCGGAACCGGATACGCCGTGGTCGTGGCCGCCGGAACGCAGACCGAGGCCGGGCGCGCCGCCGAACTGGCCGGAGGCGCCACCGCGCCCATCGGGATCGAGGGCCGGCTGGCCGCACTCACCAAGGTCGCGCTGCCCGCCACCGGACTCGGCGGCGCCGCCGTCACCCTGCTGGGGCTGCTGCACGGGGTGCCGGTACGCGAGGCGCTGTCCACCGGAGTGGCCATCGCGGTGGCCGCCGTGCCCGAGGGGCTGCCGCTGGTGGCCACGGTGGCGCAGTCCGCCGCGGCGCGCCGGCTCTCGCACCGCGGGGTGCTGACCCGCTCGGCGCGGGTGCTGGAGGCCCTGGGCCGGGTGGACGTCGTCTGCTTCGACAAGACCGGCACGCTGACCGAGGGCCGGCTGGCCGTGGCCCGGGTCGCCGGGTACGACCAGGAGCTGCCGACCCGCGGTGCGCTGGGCAAGCGGCTGCTGCGCACGGCGGCCCGGGCGTGTCCCGAGCGCGAGGGCGGGCGGGCGCTGGCCCACGCAACCGACCAGGCGGTCATCGACGCGGCGGTGGCGCACTGCGACGGGGACGGCGACTGGCATCCGGTGTCCGAGCTGCCCTTCGAGGCCAGCCGGGGATTCTCGGCGTGTCTGGGCATGGAGTCCGGGCGCCCGCGGCTGGCGGTCAAGGGCGCGCCCGAGATCGTGCTGGCCCGGTGCGCGTGCGCGCTCAGCCCGGGCGCGGCGGACGTCACCGTGCCGCTGACCGCCGAGCGGCTGCGCGCCACCGAGCGCCTGCTGTACTCGCTGGCCTCCGACGGGCTGCGGGTGCTGGCGGTGGCCGAGGCCCGGCCCACCGCGTCGGATACGCCGGCGGCGGAGGTGGCCGAGCTCGCCCGGGAGCTCACCCTGCTGGGCTTCATCGCCATCGCCGACACCACGCGGCCGGGCGCCACCGAGACCGTCAAGCGGCTCACGGACGCCGGGGTGCGCGTCGCCATGGTCACCGGCGACCACCCGACCACGGCGGCCGCCATCGCCCGGGAGCTGGGCATCCCGGACGCCGAGCCGGTGCTCACCGGGGCGGAGCTGGACACCCTGCCCGAGGGCGAGCGGGTCGAGCGGATCGCCCGTACCACCGTCTTCGCCCGGGTCTCCCCCGAGCACAAGGTCCGGATCGTCCAGGCGCTGCGGCAGGCCGGACAGGTGGTGGCCATGACCGGGGACGGGGTGAACGACGCGGCCGCCATCCGCCTCGCGGACATCGGCATCGGACTGTCCGCGCACGGTTCGGCCGCGGCCCGGGCCGCGGCGGACCTGGTGCTCACCGACCCGGATCCGACCCGGATCCTCGACGCGCTGCGGGAGGGCAGGGCGCTGTGGCGCAGCGTGCGCGACGCGGTGGCGATCCTGGTCGGCGGGAACGCGGGCGAGGTGGCCTTCACTCTTCTGGGCGCGGCGGTGGCCGGGCGGGCGCCGCTGGGTGCCCGTCAGCTGCTGCTGGTGAACCTGCTGACCGACATGCTGCCCGCCCTGGCGGTGGCCCTCGCCCGGGCCCGGGAGCACACGTCCGGTGCGGACCCGCTGGCGGGCGGCCCGTCCTCCGCGCTGTTCGGCTCCGAGCTGGGCCGTGTCCTCGCGGTGCGCGGCAGTGCCACCGCGCTGGGCGCCGCCGCGGCCTGGCAGTGCGGGCGGATGACGGGCCGGGGACGGCGGGCCAGCACCATGGGGCTCGCGGCGCTGGTCGGCACCCAGCTGGGCCAGACCTTCATGACCGACTGGCACAGCCCCCTGGTGCTGGTCACCAGCGTCGCCTCGGCGGCCACGCTGTTCGCCATCGTGGAAACGCCGGTGGTCAGCCACTTCTTCGGCTGTACACCGCTGGGCCCGATGGCCTGGTCGATCGTCGGGGGCTGCTCGGCCGCCGCCACCCTGGGGGCGGCCGTCGCGCCTCGGCTGCTCTTTCCCCGGCGGGTGCCGCTCGCGGTCTGAGGACGCCATCCCAGGACGGGAGACCCCAGGACGGAACATCCCGGGCGTTTCCCACCCAGATCTTTCCGTCCGTTAACCGGACGCTCACCCCATGTCCGCCGCGCGCTTTCCGGCCCCGGTCAGGCTATGGAAGTGGAAGCGGATGCCTTGCTTCCGTTCGTGTTCCATCCAGTGAGGTACTCATGGCCGACATTGTCACGACCGTCCTGGTCAAGCTGGCCCGGATCGCGCTGGAGGCGTTGGCCGCCCAGCTCGCGAAGACGCTTCTGACCGCCGCCTTCAGGACGACCGCCACCCCTGCGGCGGCCTGACACGGCCAGGCGCGCCGGCCCTGACACGGCCGGGCACGCCGGCCGTTCCCGGGCCCCGGCTCAGTAACCGTACGACGCGGCCCGGTGCACCGGGCCGTGGGCCGTCGGACAGTGCTCCCCCTCCGCGCGCCCCCGCGCGGCGGGGTCGTCCAGGTGGTCCACCTGCAGCGTGGTGTGGGTGATCCCGTACTCGCTGCTCAACACCGTCTCCAGGTCCTCCCGGACCGCATGGCAGTCACCGCCCGTCGCCACCAGGACATGGGCGGAGAGCGAGACCTCGCCCGAGGTGATCTGCCAGACGTGCAGATCGTGCACCTCGGCCACCTGCCCGTGGGCGACCAGCCGGCCGCCCACCTCATCGGGCTCGACGCCGGTGGGGGCGGCCTCCAGCAGCACCCGGCCGGAGGCCCGCAGCAGCTCCACGCCCGCCTTGATCATGAGGAGCACCACCACCAGACCGGCGATCGCGTCGGCCCGGGCGAAGCCCGTGGTCACCACCACCAGTCCCGCGACGGCGGTGGCGATGAAGGCGTAGAGATCATTGAGCACATGCTGGAAGGCGCCCTCGACATTGAGCGAGGAGCGGTTCGCCTTCGACATGCACCACGCGGCCGCGAGATTCACCACCACACCGGCCAGTGCGGTGGTCAGCACCAGACCACCGGTCACCTCGGGCGGATCGATCAGCCGTCCCACACTCTCATAGCCGAGATAGGCGCCGAGCAGCAGCAGCGAAAGGCCATTGGCCTGGGCGGAAAGGATTTCCGACCGCTTGAGCCCATAGGTGTATCCGCCACGCGCAGGCCGCGCCGAGAGCCGGATCGCGATGAGCGCGAGAACGATCGAGGCGGCGTCGGTCAGCATATGGGCCGCGTCGGAGAGCAGCGCCACGGAGCGGGCGACGATTCCGACGATGACCTCCACCGCCATGAAGCCGCTGATCAGCGCCAGGGCCAGGGTGAGCCACCGGCGGTCGGCGTTCTCGGCCACTCCGTGCGCGTGGCCGCCGTGGCCGGGTCCGCCGTGCCCCTCATCGGGTCCGTGCGCATGAGCTCCCACCGGCTCCTCCTCGGATCGTCTTCGGGACAGCGCAATTGAAACAGGACCGAGGGGAATTCACCAAAGGCTGCAATGGACACGGTTATCAATAAACTCTCGCCCGGCGACTAATGGGCTTTATGAATGCGGCAATGCTTTTCATTTCGGAGCGGGAAGCGGCACGAAAAGGACGCACGGCCCGGTCCCCGGGCAGGCCGCGGGGCAGTCGCTGACATGTGCGACACCCCGCCGATGCGGGTGAGACCGGCGCACGGAAGGTGACCCCTCGGAGCACGGCGCGTTGTCCGAATATGACGACGACGATGCGACGCCGTTCTCTCTCGCAGCCGAGCAGAGCGCTGGACCGGAGCACCGAAGGCGACGGAACGGTTCATCAGACCGTTCACACATCCACATCCGTACCGATCTACGCGGCGCTGGTCGAGCGCTGGGCCTCCGCGGGGCGCGCGGTGCCCGGGCGCTACGACCGTGAGTGGACCGAACTGGTCAACTGTCCCCCCTGGCCGGACCGGATCCGGGCGGCGGCCCGCCCGGCGGCACGGCCGTCCGCCGACTGAGCCACCGCGGTACCCACCGCCGGGCCCACCC
>NZ_JAEEAP010000999.1 GCF_016103465.1 Streptomyces sabulosicollis | reverse complement strand
TTGACCGGGGTCGGCGTCGGTGCGGAGTCGCGGGTTGCGCTGTGTTTGCCGCGGTCGGTGGAGATGGTGGTGGCGGAGTTGGCGGTGTGGAAGGCCGGTGGTGCGTTTGTTCCGCTGGATCCGGAGTATCCGGCCGATCGGCTGGGGTTTGTGATCGCGGACAGTGGCGCTGAGGTGGTTCTGGGCACGGCTGACTGCCTTGACGGGGTCCCGCTCGGTGATGCCCGTGCGGTTCTTCTCGAGGGCGCGGACGCCTTCTCGGCGGAGCCGCTGGGGACGGTCATTGTGCCGGGTCAGTTGGCGTATGTGATCTATACGTCGGGTTCGACGGGGCGGCCGAAGGGTGTGGCCGTGGCGCATGGTGGGGTGGCGAATCTGGCCGAGGTGATGCGTCCGGTGCTGGGGGTGGGCCCGGGGGTGGTGGCCTTGCAGTTCGCGTCGTTCAGCTTTGATGCGGCGGTTCTTGATGTGGTTGTGACGCTGGCCGCTGGTGGGACTTTGGCGGTGGCGAGTGCGGAGGAGCGTAAGGATCCGCGGGCGTTGGCGGAGATGATCGGGCGGTGTGGGGTGGGGGTGGCGAGTGTGGTGCCGTCGCTGTTGGGGGTGTTGGATCCGGACGCTGTCCCGGGCGTGGGGAACTGGGTGCTGGGTGCGGAGCGGTTGAGTGCGGAGTTGGCCGGTCGGTGGTCGGTGGGTGCGCGGGTGTGGAACACCTATGGGCCGACCGAGGCCACCGTCATCACCACTGCCACGGCCACTCCGCTGGATGCCACGCTGGAGGAGGCCCCGCCGATTGGCCGTCCCCTCCCCAACGCCCGTGTCTATGTGCTCGATCAGTTCCTGAAGCCGGTGCCGGTAGGTGTGGCGGGCGAGGTGTACATCGCCGGTGCCGGTCTGGCTCGGGG
>NZ_JAEEAP010000998.1 GCF_016103465.1 Streptomyces sabulosicollis | reverse complement strand
GGTTGCGGTCACTTGACGCTCCCTGCGGTCAGTCCGGACTTCCAGTAGCGCTGCAACAGGACGAACGCCACGATCAGCGGCACGACGGCGAGCAGTGACCCGATGACGACGAGGGGGTAGTACTCGGGCGAGACGGTGGCGGCGCTGTTCCAGGTGTAGAGGCCGAGGCTGAGCGGATACAGGTGCTGGTCGGAGAGCATCACCATCGGAAGGAAGAAGTTGTTCCAGATGGCCGTGAGCTGAAAGAGGAAGACGGTCACGAACCCGGGCCCGAGCATCCGCAGGCTGACCCGCACATAGGTCTGCAGCTCGCCCGCACCGTCGACGCGGGACGCCTCCAGCACCTCGTTGGGCACATAGCCGCTGCTCAGCAGGCGGGCGAGATAGACGCCGAAGGGGTTGAAGAGCACCGGGATGAAGACCGACCAGAAGGTGTTGACCACTCCGATCTCGGAGGCCACCAGATAGAGCGGAAGGGCCAGCACGGTCGGCGGCACCATGACGCCGGTGAGGACGAGCCCGAAGAACTTCTCCTTGTGCCGGAACTCGTACTTGTCGAAGGCGTAGCCCGCGGCGACGCTGATGAGCGAGCCGACCAGGGCGCCGACGACGGCGTACAGCAGGCTGTTGACGTACCACTCGCCGTAGAGCCCGCCGTCCATGGAGAACAGGTCGGAGAGGTTGCGGGCGAAGGAGAAGTCGCCGAGGGAGAAGATGTCGCTGCCGAAGAGGGCGTCGGCGTTCTTGGTGGACGCCAGCAGCAGCCACAGCGCGGGCAGCATGGTGTAGAGGGCGGCGATCAGGACCACGGCGTTGGCGATGCCGCGGCTGGTCAGCTTGGAGCGGCCGAAGGGCTTGCCGAGCGGTCTGGTCGACGGGCCCCGGGAGGGGCGCAGGGGGGTGGTGGGGG
>NZ_JAEEAP010000997.1 GCF_016103465.1 Streptomyces sabulosicollis | reverse complement strand
CTGCGGGTGCGGTGTCGCTGTTGCGGGAGTCGGTGGAGTGGCCGGAGTCCGGTCGTCCCCGGCGGGCGGCCATCTCGTCGTTCGGCTTCAGCGGCACCAACGCGCACACCATCATCGAGCAGGCCCCCGAGGCCGAACCGGTGGAGGCTCCCACGGCCCCGGTCGTCCAGCCGTCCGTTCTGCCGTGGATGCTGTCCGGCAAGAACACCGACGCGCTGCGGGCCCAGGCCGAGCGGCTGCTCGCCGACCTCGACCGGCGGCCCGACGTCTCGCTCACCGACCTCGGCTACTCGCTCGCGACCACGCGCGCCACGCTGGATCACCGCGCGGTGGTCGTCGGCGCGGACCGCGCCGGGCTGGTCGCGGGGCTGGAGGCGCTGGCGCGTGGCGAGTCGGCGGCCGGGCTCACGCAGGGCTCGGTGGCCGACGGCAAGGTGGCGTTCCTGTTCACCGGGCAGGGCAGTCAGCGGCTGGGGATGGGGCGTGAGCTGTACGACGCCTATCCGGTGTTCGCGGAGGCGTTCGACGCGGTCTGCGATGAGCTGGACTCCCACCTTGAACGGCCGTTGCGGACGGTGGTGTTCGGGGATGACGCGTCCGCGCTGGATCAGACGGGGTTCACCCAGCCCGCGTTGTTCGCGGTTGAGGTGGCGTTGTTCCGTCTGGTGGCGGCGTGGGGCCTGAAGGCGGACTTCCTGTCCGGGCATTCGATCGGTGAGCTGGCGGCCGCGCATGTGGCGGGTGTGCTGTCGCTGGCGGACGCGGCGAAGCTGGTGGCCGCGCGTGGGCGGTTGATGCAGGAGCTTCCGGCCGGTGGCGCGATGGTCGCGGTGCAGGCGTCGGAGGACGAGGTGGCGCCGCTGCTCACCGATGGTGTGAGCATCGCCGCGCTCAACGGGCCCACGTCCGTCGTCA
>NZ_JAEEAP010000996.1 GCF_016103465.1 Streptomyces sabulosicollis | reverse complement strand
GGCGGGTGGAGGGTCAGGGTTCCTCCCGAGGGTCCTCCGAACGAGCCCCGAGGGTTCTCGGGAGAGTTCCCGAGGGCCCTCCCCACGCATACCCGAGGGTCCTTTCCGGACGAGTCCCCGATGGCGCTCGGAAGATGCCTCCGAACGCCGGAGCGTGGGGCCCACGGGTGCTCACTTGATGATCGCGACCGGTGCGTCCACCTTGTTGCGATCGATGCGGAGGGTCCGGCCGCCGTGCGTCACATCCACGTTCCCCCGGTACTGGTGGATGCGGCGGTGCGGATTCCACGCGCTCTTGGCCAGCGTCGACTCCCCGTACAGCGACGGCTTCCCGTTCCAGCGCGCGAACCACATCACGGAGGGCAGGTCGTGGACCCCGGCCCGGCGGGCCTGCTCCACATGGCGCACCCCGGACTCGGCGCTGCTGTAGAAGCCGGGGAAGAAGCCGCGCGAGCGGACCTCCCGGTTCCAGCCCCGGATGAAGGAGAGCGTCTTGGCGGCGCAGCTCGTCCGCTTCAGGTCGTACGCCTCCATGTCGAGGTAGAGCGCGCTGCGCTTCTTCAGGGACAGCGCCTTGGCGCGCGCCACCGCGTCCTTGCCCTCCGCCTGCCCCTGGGAGAAGGGTTTGCCGCCGATGGGAACGTGCTTCTTGTTGGTGCTGCGGACGCAGGGGGACTGCGAGCCGACGAAGATGGGCAGCACGTGCCACTTCATGCTCTTGACGCCGCGCATCCAGGAGACGGTGAGGTTGGGCTGGCTGGCACAGGCCCGGCCGCGGCCCCCGTAGTAGACGCCGACGGCGCGGTAGCGGGAGCTGTTCCACGCGCGCAGGGTGGCGAGGGACGGCGCATGGCAGGTGTCGAAGGCCCAGCCCTTGAAGACCTTGGCGCCCAGGGGGCGGGGGTCGGGCAGGACC
>NZ_JAEEAP010000995.1 GCF_016103465.1 Streptomyces sabulosicollis | reverse complement strand
CCCACACCGCATGATCAGCCAACCAACCATGCGAACCCAACGACAACCGCCCCGTCAACAACACCCCATCCACATCCGCCAACCCCACCACCGCACCCAACAACGGATGATCAGCCGAACCCAGACCAAGACCGGCCGCCGCACCCTCGCTGACGGCCACACCCGCGGACTCCAGCCAGTACCGCTCCCGCTGGAAGGCATACGTGGGCAGCTCGACCCGACGCGCACCCGTCCCCCGGAACACCGTGGACCAGTCAACACCGGCCCCGCCGACATACGCCTCGGCCAAGGAGGTCATGAAGCGCTCCAGGCCGCCTTCGTCACGGCGCAGCGACCCCACGGCGGTGACCCGGGTGCCGTGGTCCTCGGCCGTCTGCTCCACGCCCATCGTCAGGACAGGGTGAGTGCTGGCCTCGATGAACACCTGGAAACCGTCAGCCAGCAGGACACGCACGGTCTCGTCAAAACGCACCGTCTGACGCAGATTCCGATACCAGTACCCGGCGTCCAGACCAGCTGTATCACATACCCCACCGGTCACCGTCGAATAGAACGGCACCGACGACGACCGAGGACTGATCCCCGCCAGGGCCTGCCGTAGCTCGCCCTCGATCGCCTCGACATGAGCACAGTGCGAGGCGTAGTCCACGGGGACGCGACGCGCCCGGATCTCCTCCGCCTCGCACGCGGCCAGCAGCTCGTCCAACGCGTCCGCGTCACCGGAGACCACCACAGCCGAGGGCCCGTTCACCGCCGCCACCGACAACCGCTCACCCCACACCGCCAGCCGCTCCCGCACCTCCCCAACCGGCAACGACACCGACACCATGCCCCCACGCCCCGACAACGCCCGCAACGCCCTGCTCCGCAACGCCACCACCCGCGCCGCGTCCTCCAACGACAACGCACCCGCCACACA
>NZ_JAEEAP010000994.1 GCF_016103465.1 Streptomyces sabulosicollis | reverse complement strand
TTCGTCTTCCCCGGCCAGGGCGCGCAGTGGACAGGCATGGGAGCCGAACTCCTCCGGACCTCCCCCGTCTTCGCCGAACGCCTCCACGCATGCGCCCAAGCCCTCGCCCCCTACACCGACTGGAACCTCATCGACGTCATCACCGGCGCACCCCACGCACCCTCACTCGACCGCGTCGACGTCCTCCAACCCACCACCTTCGCCCTCATGGTCTCCCTCGCCACACTCTGGCAGACCCACGGCATCCACCCCGACGCCGTCATCGGCCACTCCCAAGGCGAAATCGCCGCCGCCCACATCGCCGGACACCTCACCCTCCCCACCGCAGCCAAAATCGTCACCCTCCGCAGCCAGACCATCGCCCACCACCTCACCGGACACGGCGCCATGATGTCCGTCCTCACCACCCCACAATGGGCCCAGGAAGCACTGGCCCCCTGGCACGGACGCCTATGGATCGCCGCCATCAACGGCCCCGCCTCCATCTCCATATCCGGAGACCCCGACGCTTTGGCCGAATTTGGCACAACCCTCTCCCAAGCCAAGATCTACCGCTGGCAACTCCCCGGCGTCGACTTCGCCGGACACTCCGGACACGTCGACACCATCAAAAACCAGCTCCACCACGCACTCGACGACATCACCACGACACCCGGCCACACCCCCTGGATGTCCACCGTCGACGCCGACTGGGCCAACCCCACCCACACCACCCCCCACTACTGGTACCGCAACCTCCGCGAACCCGTCCGCTTCCACCAAGCAACCCAAACCCTCATCGACCACGGCTACCGCACCTTCATCGAAATCAGCACCCACCCCGTCCTGACCACCGCCATCCAAGACACCACCGAAACCCACCCCGAGCTACGGACCACCATCACCGGCACCCTCCGACGCGACAACGGCGGACCCGACCG
>NZ_JAEEAP010000993.1 GCF_016103465.1 Streptomyces sabulosicollis | reverse complement strand
GGGCCGGTGGGGCGGGCGGACCGAAACCGCCGCTCGGCTGGACGGCCGGACCCGGCTGCCCCTGTGGCCCCGGCCCCGTACCGCCCGGCTGCGCGGACGGGTCCGCCGGGGGCGGCGGCCCGAAGCCCTGCTGCGGCTGCTGTGGCTGCGAGGGCTGCCGCGGCTGGGCGGGCTGTGGCTGTGGTGGCGGCTGCTGCGGCTGCGGCGGTGGACTGAACCCCCCGCCGTTTCCAGGCCGGTTGGGGTCGTTCGACGGCGGCGGAAACGTCATGCCCGAAGCATGCCCCATTCCCCTGACAATCCGTCCATCGGGCCCGGCACGCGGCCGGTCTCCCAGCCCGGCCTCCGGCCCGGTACGGAGATCATTCGCGGGGACCACCCTCCGGACGTGCAGAATGGTCGCATGACCGGCTCCGACCGCCCCTCCGCCCTCGACCCGGCCCTCGCCGCCCGCCTCAAGCGCGGCGCCGACGGCCTGGTGCCCGCCATCGCCCAGCAGTACGACACCGGTGAGGTGCTGATGCTCGGCTGGATGGACGACGAGGCGCTGCACCGCACCCTCACCACCGGCCGCTGCACCTACTGGAGCCGCAGCCGCCAGGAGTACTGGGTCAAGGGCGACACCTCCGGCCATGTCCAACTGGTCAAGTCCGTCGCCCTCGACTGCGACGCCGACACCGTCCTCGTCAAGGTCGACCAGGTCGGCGCCGCCTGCCACACCGGCGACCGCACCTGCTTCGACGCCGACGAGCTCCCGCTCGGCCCGCAGAGCAGCCCGCAGAGCAGCCCGCAGAGCAGCCCGCAGAGCAGCCCGCGGACCGGCCCGCAGAGCAGCCCGCGGACCGGCCCGCACACCGCCCAGTAGACCGGCCACCGCCCCACCCACGTCCCTGTCCCTTATACACATCTCCGAGCCCACG
>NZ_JAEEAP010000992.1 GCF_016103465.1 Streptomyces sabulosicollis | reverse complement strand
GGCGCGGGGTGGGCGGCGGTGGGGTTGCCCTGACGGAGGAGTGCGGTGCGCTCAGCAGTGGTCAGCAGGTCAATGTCGCCGACCGGACGGTCGGGGTCGGTCAGGGCCGCCTCCAGCAGGCGGCGCCACCGCCGGATAAGCGAGTCGATCGTCCGCTCGGTGAAGATGTCGGTGTTGTACTCCACCGTGATGTCCAACCCCGCAGGTGCGCCATCATCCGCGTGACGCTCACCCACACTGATCAGCACATCCATCCGGGAAGTCCCCGCACCGACCTGCTCCACCCTCCCCACCGCGCCCGGCAGGTCAAAGCCAGTGTGCGCCGTGTTCTGCAAAGCCAGCATCACCTGGAACAACGGATGATGCGCCAACGTCCGCGCCGGATTCAACGCCTCCACCAGATACTCAAACGGCACATCCTGATGCGCATACGCCTCCAGATCCACCGCCCGCACCCGCCCCAACAACTCCCGGAACCCAGGACGCCCCGAAGTATCCACCCGCAACACCAACGTGTTCACAAAGAACCCGACCAGACCCTCCAGCGCCTCATCCCCACGCCCAGCGATCACCGACCCGACCACCACATCCTCACCCGCACCCAACCGGGTCAACACCGCTGCCAACCCGGCATGCAACGCCATGAACAACGTCGCACCCTCCGCACCCGCCACCTCCACCAACCCACCATGCAGCCACCCCGGCCACACCCACCCCACCGTCGCACCCCGATGACTCGCCACCACAGGACGCGGCCGATCGACGGGCAGCGGAAGCTGCTCAGGAGCACCCTCAAGGTGAGCACGCCAGTACTCCAACTGCCCCGCCATCACACTGCCCGGCGCATCAGGAGAGCCCAGTACCTCCCGTTGCCAGAGCGTGTAGTCGGCGTACTGCACCGCCAACGGCTCCCACCCCGGAGCCC
>NZ_JAEEAP010000991.1 GCF_016103465.1 Streptomyces sabulosicollis | reverse complement strand
GGTGGGACGGGGCCACCGTCCAGGGGTGCGAGATCGGCGGTCAGGTAGGTGCCGAGGTTGGCGAGATGGCGAATGTCGGCGAGGGGTACCCGGGCTTTGCACGTCGGGCAGGGGCCGAGGAGTTCGAAGGCGTCGTCTTCGTGGAGAGGGTGGCGAGCCAGGAATTCGTAGCGCGTGCCGGTGGCCGGACAGGTGGCGGTGGCCAGAAGGGGTTCGCCGGGGGTGGTGGCGCGCCGCAGCCAGTCCGGGGTGACCGTGATGTGGTCCAGGGCGAGGCCGAGGGTGCTGGCCAGGCGTACAGCGGTACGGGCGAGCTCGGCGCCCCGGTACGGGCCGAACTCACTGGTGTCGGTGGTCTGCTGGATGAACATGACGGCAGCCTGGGCTTGTCCGGCGATGGAGGTCATGGCCTGTTTCCCTTCTGGGCTGAGATGCTGGTGGCTGCGTGGTAGGCGGTCAGCAGGACGCGCAGATGGGTGGTGGTCAGATCGCGTCGGACGCATGTGTGTTCAAGCCGGGCGGCTGTGTTGTGTGTGCCGTAGGCGTTGCCGTGATGGTCGACCGCTCGGAGCCAGCCTCTGGTGGCGCGTGCCACCAGAGCTCGGCGTTGCAGCTCACTCGTCCGGTCGTAGGCGTCGAGCTCGTTGATCAGGCTGATGATGACGCGGGCGAGGTGGTGGAGGGGGTCTGCGCTGGGGTGCTTGGCCGACAGCTCATCGATGGGGTGGTCAGTGTCGAGGCATTGACGGGCCAGTCGGGTGCCCAGGGGTGCCTCGGGCTGGGTGTCGGGCATGGAAGCTCACTCCTCGTCCTAGGCGTTGTGGGCCGAGGACCGGTAGGGCGGGTGGTCAGGCGGGGTGAGTGATGGTGAATGCCCCGGTCTCGGGGCTGGGCGGGGTGTGGCGTGGGACCGGGGCCGGGTCGGTGATGGCCCGGCAGAGGGC
>NZ_JAEEAP010000990.1 GCF_016103465.1 Streptomyces sabulosicollis | reverse complement strand
GTGGTGCACCGCCCCCGCGTTTTTGCCGGATCCCCCGCGGCGCGGGGGCGGTGCACCACCCCAGGCGACCGCAGGGTCAGGGTCGCACCCGTCTACGCATGGAGGCACTCACGTGAGCACAGCTACCGTGATCGGTATCCAATCCATTGAGCTGGAGATCACCGGAACCTGCCAACTCCGGTGTACTCACTGCTGCACCGACAGCAGCCCGCAGACGTCCTCCGGGCACATGACCCGCGACGACTGGTCGCACGTCATCGCGGACATCGCCGAGCTGGGCATCCCCTTGGTCCAGTTCATCGGCGGCGAGCCGACCCTCTCGCCGCACCTGCCGCAGTTCATCGACGAGGCGCTCGACGCCGGCCTCGGCGTGGAGGTGTATTCGAACCTCACCCACGTACGGCCGTCTCTCTGGGACTCGTTCAGTCGCAAGGGCGTCTGCCTCGCCACGTCCTACTACAGCGACGACAGGGCACAGCACGAGGAGATCACCCGCACGCGCGGAAGCCTCGACCGCACCAGGGCGAACATCGTCGAAGCGATCCGTCGTGGTATCCCCATGCGCGTCGGCATCGTCGAAGTGATCGAGGGGCAGCGCGTCGAGCAGGCCAAAGCGGAGCTGCACCGGCTCGGCATCAAAGAAATCCAGGTCGACCGTATGCGCAAGGTCGGACGTGCGGCCGAGCCGGACACGAGCATGCCGACCGCCGCCGAGCTGTGCGGGCACTGCTTCCGGCACCGCGTGTCCGTCTCCCCCGACGGGGCCGTGTCCGGCTGCATCCTCAGCCGCTTCATGGTCGCCGGCAACGTCCGCGAACAGCGTCTCGCCGAGATCCTGCACAGCGACCGATGGGGCGAGATGATTGCAGCCGTGCCCGAGCCGCGCGCCAATGCCTGTACCCCGGCCGATTCGAACGACTGCGACCCCGCCCGTACGCCCGCCTGCGCCC
>NZ_JAEEAP010000098.1 GCF_016103465.1 Streptomyces sabulosicollis | reverse complement strand
GATGTATGTCGGGGGCGCGGGCGTCGCGCGCGGTTATTGGGCCCGTCCGGATTTGACGGCGGGGCGGTTCGTGGCGGATCCGTTCGGTCCGGCGGGCAGCCGGATGTACCGGACCGGGGACGTGGCGCGGTGGACGGACGAGGGCGTGCTGGAGTTCGTGGGGCGGGCCGATGACCAGGTGAAGGTGCGGGGTTTCCGAATCGAGCTGGGTGAGATCGAGTCGGTCCTGGGGGAGTGCGCGGGGGCCGGTCAGGCGGTGGTGGTGGTGCGTGAGGACCGTCCTGGCGACAAGCGCCTGGTGGCGTATGTGGTTCCGGACGCGGGTGCCGAGGTGGAGGCGAGGGAGCTGCGGTCGCATGCGGCGGGGATGCTGCCCGAGCACATGGTTCCGTCGGCGTTCGTGGTGCTGGAGCGGTTGCCGTTGACGGTGAACGGCAAGCTGGACCGCAAGGCGCTGCCCGCGCCGGAGACGCCGGTCAGCACGGGGGGCCGGGCGCCGCGGACGCCGCGCGAGGAGATCCTGTGCGGTCTGTTCGCGGAGATCCTGGACGCTCCCCGCGTCGGGGTGGACGACAACTTCTTCGACCTCGGCGGACAGTCGCTGCTGGCCACCCGGCTGCTCAAGCGCATCCACGCCACGTTCGGCGTCGAGCTGACCATCCGCAGCCTCTTCGAGGCCCCGACCCCCGCCGAACTCGCCGTCCACCTCGACGACGACGACCGGGGACAGCCGCTGGACGTGCTGCTGCCGCTGCGGCCGCACGGCACCCGTCCCCCGGTCTTCTGCGTCCACCCGGCGGGCGGCCTCAGCTGGTGCTACTCCGGGCTGATCAAACACCTGGGCCAGGAGTACCCCGTCTACGGCCTCCAGGCGCGCGGCCTCGACGACGACGGCGAGCGGCTGCCCTCGACCATCGCCGAGATGGCCGACGACTATGTGCGGCAGATCCGCACCGTCCAGCCCACCGGCCCCTACCGGCTGGTCGGCTACTCGGCGGGCGGGGTCATCGCCCACGCCATGGCGACCCGCCTGGAGGCGCTGGGCGAGGAGACCGATCTGCTGGGCGTGCTGGACACCTACCCGAACCAGAAGATGCCGCCCATCGACGAACAGGACGTGCTGGCCGACCTGTTGCGGTGGGTCGGCTACGACCGCCGCTACCTCGGGAACGGACCGCTCACCCATGAGCGGGTGACCGAGGTGCTCCAGCGCCTCGGCAGCGCCATGGCCACCCTCGAGGGCCGTCATATCGAGGCCATCACCAGGATCTACGCCAACAACAGCGAGCTGTTCAACACCCATCTGCCGGACAAGTTCAGCGGAGACATCCTGCTGGTCGTGGCCACGCTCGACAAGATCGACATCTCCCCGACCCCGGCCACCTGGGGCCCCTATGTCGGCGGGCGGATCGAGACGCGGGAGGTCGACCGGCAGCACACGGATCTGATGAAGCCCGGTCCGCTGGCGGAAATCGGCCGCATTCTCGCCGCGAAACTCGAGGAAATGGACGGCCCCGGACCGGACGCTCACGGTTCGGCGGCCCAGTAGACCCGTCATTTCACAAGGAGCAGACACACGATGACGACCAGTGATGCCGTGCGTCCCCCGCAGGCCGCCGAAGCGAACGCGCACTTCTTCGCCTGGCTGGAGAAGATGCGGCGGGATGAGCCGGTCAGTTACAACGAGCAGACCTTTCAGTGGTCGGTGTTCCGGCACGAGGATGTCACCCACATCATGGCCAACACCGATGTCTTCGTGAACGACATGTCCGACATCACGCCGCCCCAGGAGGACTACGACGTCTTCTTCAAGGGGAACATCGCCGCGATGGACGAGCCCCGGCACCGGAAATTCCGGATGCTGGTCAGCAAGGCGTTCAGCGCCCGCTACATAGCCGGTCTGGAGCCGAAGCTGGTCAAGATCGCCACCGGGCTGCTGGACGCGGTGGGCGACAAGGAACACTTCGACATCGCGGCGGACTTCGCCTTCCCGTTCCCCGTGGCCGTCATCGCCGATATCCTCGGCGCCCCCCACGAGGACGCCCACCTCTTCGCCGAATGGGCCAATCTGCTGCACGCCAGCAATCAGGGCGTCGAGGGGCACCGGGCGACCGCGATGCGGCTGAAGTCCCTCAACACCTACATGTTCGAGCAGATCCGCAGGCGCCGCGCCGAGCCGCGCGACGACCTGATCACCACGCTCGTCCAGGCCGAGATGGACGGCCGGACGCTGGACGACGAGGAGATCGTGGGCTTCGCGGGCGTCCTGCTGATGGGTGGGATCACCACCACCGCGGCCCTGATCAGCAACATCATCCTGACCTTCGACCGCTTCCCCGAGCTGTACGCGGAGGTGCGCGCCGACCGCTCCCTGGTGCCCCAGGCGATCGAGGAGGTCGTCCGCATCCGGCCCTCGTTCAGCAACTTCGTCCGGATGACGGCCGAGGACGTGGAGCTCGGCGGGGAGATCATCCCGGCCGGGGAGCTGGTCCATGTGTGGATCTCCTCCGCCAACCGCGACGCGAGCGCCTTCCCGGACCCCGACCGGTTCGACATCCACCGGGAGAACAACCGGCACGTCGGCTTCGGCCAGGGCATCCACTACTGCATCGGCGCCCCGCTCGCCCGTCTGGAGAGCAGGATCGCCTTCAACCTGCTGCTGGACCGCTACCGCTCCATCCAGGTCGTGCCGGACGCGGACATCGAGTTCCTCGACACCTCGGACATGATCGGAGCCTCCCGGCTCCCCGTCGTCGTCACCCGAGACTGACCCGGAGCAGCCATGGATCCGAGTGACAGACGTCCAGCCCATATCGCGTTCTTCAACATCCCGGCCCACGGCCATGTGAACCCCACGCTCGGCACGGTGGCCGAACTGGTGCGCCGCGGACACCGGGTGAGCTATGCGGTGCCGGCCGAGTTCGGTCCGCAGGTGCGGGCCGCCGGGGCCACACTGGTGCCGTACGAGACGACACTGCCCGCCTCCGACCGGGTCGAGGACTGGCCTTCCGACGACCCGGTCGCCATGTCCCGCCTCGCGCTCGACGAGGCGATCGCCATCCTCCCCGGACAGCTGAGGGCGTTCGAGGAGGACCGGCCCGACCTGGTGCTGCACGACTTCGGCGCGCTCACCGGCCGGCTGCTGGCCCACCGCTGGCAGGTCCCGGTCATCTGCCTGGCCTCGACGCACGTGTCCGCGGCCGGCCCGGAGGAACGCCGGGCCCGCCAGGAGATGTTCGAGGAGTTCTTCGCGGACGATCCGCGCTGGTCGGAGTACCGCCGGGGGTTCCGGAAGTTCCTCGACGAGGCCGGTATCGGCCTGTCCATCGACGACTACACCGGGCTGCCCGAACGCTGTCTGGTGCCGATGCCGCGGGAGTTCCAGATCGACGGGGACGCCGTGGACGGGCGCTACGCCTTCGTCGGCCCCTGCCTCGGGGACCGGGGGCACCAGGGCGAGTGGCGGGCCCCCGGGGACGACCGGCCGGTGCTGCTGGTGGCCCTGGGGTCCGCGGGCAGCGGCCAGCCGGCCTTCTACCGGGAGGTGGTGGCGGCCTTCACCGGCACGCCCTGGCACGTGGTGCTGGCCACCGGCACCCTCGACCCCGCGCTGCTCGGCCCGCTGCCGCCCAATGTCGAACAGCACCGCTCCGTGCCCCAGTTGGCGGTGCTGGAGCGGGCCTCGGCGTTCATCACCCACGGCGGTATGGGCTCGGTGCTCGAGGCCATGCACCACGGGGTCCCGATGGTCACCGTCCCGCAGGTCAACGACCAGCACATCAACGCCCAGCGCGTCGCGGACCTGGGGCTCGGGCGGCACGTCCCGCTGGACAAGGCGACCGCGGCGCGGCTGCGGGACGCCGTGTCCTTCGTCGCCTCCGACCCCGGGATCGCGGCCCGGACCGCCGCCATCGCCAAGCGGATGCGGCAGCTCAACGGCGCGGTCACCTCGGCCGACCTGATCGAATTCGTGCTCCACGGCCGACGGGAGCACTGGCAGGATCATGTCGCCCGCCTGGAACACCGCCCCGGCCCTGGCGATGCTGGCCACGCCGTGAACGGCACGACGGTCGGCTGAAGGCATGGACATCATGACGCGAGAAGACCCACCGGTCCCCAACCCCCCTCATCTGCTCATCGAGAGCCGTGGCCCCTGGGCGGGCGCCGCCTGTGGCGCGTTCGTCCGGGACGCCCGCACCCTGGCCCTCTCCGGCCACCCGGTGCAGCTGGTGCTGGTGCAGGACGCCGTCACCGCCGCCGTGCGCGAGCCGGAGGAGGACTCGGCGGAGGTGCGGGCCCTGGCGGAGGCCGGCGGCGAGGTGTGGGTGGACGACTTCTCCCTCGCCCAGCGCGGCCTCGCCGCGGACCGGCTGATCCCCGGGGCACGGGTGGTGGGCATGCCGGAGGTCTCCGCCCGGGTGCTCGCCCCCGGCGTCCGGGTGGTGTGGCACTGAGATGGCCAGGACCACGACGGTTCCCCGCTCGGACGTGCTGCTGACGGTCATGGGCGCGCCGTACGAGAACGACCTGCTCACCAGCGTGCTGCGGCTGGCGCAGGCCATGCTGGAGGACGGGGCCACGGTGCAGATCTGGGCGTGCGGCTACGCCACCATGCTCACCCAGCGGGGGCTGGGCGACAGCAAACCCCGCAACCTCGCCGCATGGTCCGTGGACTACCCGTCCACCAGCCTGCTGGTGCGGGAGATGCTCACCGCCTTCCCCGGCCAACTGCGGTGGTACGCCTGCCGGTTCTGCAGCGACGACCGCGGCGCGGTGGACCACATCCCGGAGGTCCCGGTGCGGGCCCCGGCGCGGTTCGCCGACCACGTGGCCGCCGCGGACAAGACGCTCTACCTGGGGGTGATGTGACCGTGGCGGAGGAGGAACGGCGCGCGCTGGCCATCGTGGAGCGCGCCTACCGGGGGGCGGTGGAGACCCAGTTCTCCGACGGCCTCTACTGCGCGTATCTGTTCCACCGCCACCTCGGCGGCCTGGACGTCCTGCTGCGCGGCCCGGCGGTCGGCTACGCCGTCCGGGCCGCCCGGACGCCCGTACCGCGCCTGGGGAAGCGGGAGCTGACCCAGGTCAACACCCCGGGCGAGGGCCTGGACGTGCTGCTGGAGGCCGGGGTCGGCGTGTGGATCGAGGAGCAGGACCTGCGGGCGTACGGCCCGGACGCCACGTCCGGTCTGCTGCCCGGCGTACGCACGGTACCGGCCGGGGCCATGGCGGCCCGCTGGCCCGGCTACCGCGCGGTCTTCTATCTGTGAGCGGGCTCCCGGGGCGCGGCCGCCGGGACCCGCGAGGATTCCCCAAGGAGTGGATCGGTTGTGACGGCCATGGTTGCCGCGGTGCGCGGTCCCGTGATCTCGGGCTGGTCGGCGGTGTCGCCGTACGGGATCGGGCGCCACGCCTTCGTCGAGGGGCTGCGGTCCGGGCGGAGCACGGCGGTGGAACTCGACCCGGCCGAGTGGTCGGGCCCCGGTGAACGAGCCTGTCTGGTGCCGGGCTTCGTCATCCGCGAGGTGCTGGGACGCAAGGGAACCCGGTCCATGGACCGGGTGACCGGACTGGCCGTCACGGCCGTGGACCGGCTGCTGCGGGAGGTCATGGACGGCGACCCCGGCCCCGCCTCGGGCGGGGACGACGTGGCGCTGGTGCTCGGCACGAACACCGGCAGCGCGCAGTCCATCATGGACCACACCCGCGACACCTTCCTGCAGGAGAAGCCGTTCTACGTCGACCCCTCGCAGTTCCCCAACACCGTGATGAACTGCGCCTCGGGGCAGTGCGCCATCCGGTACGGGCTGCGCGGGCCCAACGCCACCGTGGCCGCGGGCCGTGCCTCCGGGCTCCAGGCGCTGCACTACGGGCGGCGGCTGCTGACCTCGGGCCGGGCGGGCAGTGTGCTGGTCGGCGCGGTGGAGGAGCATTCGGCGGCCCGCGCCTGGCTGGAGCACCACACCCGGGACGAGGACGAGCGGGCCGACGCCGTGGTGCTCGGCGAGGGCTGCGCCGTGCTGCGGCTGGTCCCCGCCGACGCGCCGGACGCGGCGGCGGGCCTGGCCGAAGTGGTGCTGGTGGAGTCCGGGGTGGCCGGTCCTGAGGGGGCGGCGCCCGCGCTGACCCGGTGCGTGGAGCGGGCGCTGCGGCGTTCCGGGGTGACCCCGGCCGAGGTGTGGGCCGTCTCGCCCTCCGCCCCCGCAGGGACCGCCGGAGTGGCCGAACGGGGCGTGCTGGAGGCGCTGTTCGGCGCGGTGGAGCCCCGCTGGGTGCCGCACCCCGAGCCGATCGGGGACACCTCGGCGGCTGCGGCGGCCTTCCAGGTGGTCGCGGTCCTCGCCACCGCCGAGGACGCCCCGGACGCCTCCGGCAAGGTCGCGGTCATCACCTCGGTGGACCGCGACGGGGCCGTCGCCTGCGCACTGCTGCGGCTGCGGTGACGGTGGAGGCGAAGGTGGACGCGGGCAAGCGGACCCACCGGCTCCGCGTCGGCGCACGGGCGAAAGGTGTGGGTGGCAGCTTCCGGTCACGGCCCGGGACCGCGGCCCCGATTGCTGCGACGGTTACGGCGACTGAGACAGAGATGGGATCCCCAGCATGACGAACCGGGATGATTGGGACGCGATAGTCGTCGGCTCCGGCATCGGCGGCCTGGTCTGCGCCGCCTATCTGGCGGTGACCGGGCGGCGGGTCCTGGTGCTCGAGCAGCATGACGTCGCGGGCGGCAACAGCCATGTGTTCCGCCGCCGCCGGGCCTACGAGTTCGACGTCGGCGTCCACTACCTCGGCGACTGCGGACCCGGCGGGGTGCTGCCCGCGATCCTCGGCGGCCTGGGCCTGGACAAGCGGATCACCTACCGCGAGATGGACCAGGACGGCTTCGACGAGATCGTCCTGCCGAGCACCTCGATGTTCATGCCCGCCGGCTGGGACCGCTACCGGCGGCGCCTGAAGGAGACGCTGCCGGAGGACGCCGCGGGCCTGGACACCTTCCTCGACGTCTGCGAGGCCCTGGGCGCCGAGATGCGCTCGGCCCTGCTGTCCGGGGAGGAGCTGACCGTCGCCGACCTCGTCGCGCGCACCCCGGTGACCCTCAAGTGGGGCCGCCACCCGCTGTCCCGGCTGTTCGACCACTGCGGTCTCTCGGCGCGGGCCAGGACGGTGCTGGCCGCCCAGTCGCCCAACTACGGCATGGGGCCCGACCAGGCCACCGTCTCGATGCACGCGACCGTCACCGACCACTACGTGCGCGGCGCCTACTACCCCGAGGGCGGCGGCCAGATGCTGGCCGCGGGCCTGGTGGAGTCGCTGGAGGCGCACGGCGGAGCCCTGCTCACCCGGGCGCATGTGACCCGCGTCCTCGTGGACGGCGGCAAGGTCACCGGGGTGGGGCTGGCCGACGGGCGGCGGTTCTCCGCCCCGCTGGTGGTCTCCAACGCCGACTACCGCCGCACCGTGCTCGACCTGGTGGGCGCCGAGCACTTCCCCGCCAAGCTGGTGGCCAAGACCCGCGAGGCGGCCATGGGGCTGCCGTTCGCCACGCTCTACGTCGCCCTGGACCGGCCGCTGCCCGAGCGCCGCAACGCCAATCTGTGGTGGTACGCGGACGACGACATCGACACCTACTACCGGCGGCTCGCCGAGGGCGACATCGACCCGGTCTCCTTCCTCTTCCTCTCCTTCGCCTCCCAGAAGGACCCCGAGGGGCGCGCCGTGTGCCCGCCGGGCCACAGCAACTTCCAGGTGATGACGCTCTGCCCGCCCGAGTACGACCGCTGGGGCGTGACCACCGGGCCCGCCGACGGCACCCGCTACCGCCGCAACGGCGCCTACCGGAAGAGCAAGGAAGAGTTCACCGAGGCCATGCTGACCGCCGCCGAGCGGGCGATCGGCCCCTTCCGGGACCACATCACCCACCTCGAGGCGGCCACCCCGCTGACCCATGAGCGCTACACCCTGTCCACCGGAGGCACCCCCTTCGGCCTCGCGGACTGGGGCGGCGTCGGCGCGCGCCCCGACACCCGCACCCAGATCGAGGGGCTGCACGTGGTGGGCGCCAACACCCGCTACGGCAGCGGCATCACCGGTGTCGCCGTCGGCGGCATCGCCTGCGCCTCCGCCATCGTCGGCCGCCGGCTGATGCACGAGGTGCACGACGGCGCCGTGCTGGGCGACACGGACCTGCTGCCCGAGCGCGACGAGCGCTGGGACCCGCTCGCCGTCTCCCGGGGAACCGGCCGCCGCGACGCCCGCGGACTCGCGGGCATCGACCGATGACCGCGCCGCCCCGACCACGCACACACCGGCGACCTTTCCAGGAGAGAACATGGACGTGGCGATCGAGGCCGAGGGCCTGAGCAAACGGTACGGCGACAACGAGGTGCTCAAGGGCGTCGACCTCACGGTGCCCGCCGGGTCCGTGCTCGGCCTCCTCGGACCGAACGGAGCCGGGAAGACCACCACCGTACGGATCCTGGCCACCCTCCTGCCGCCCGACGGCGGCCGGGCGACGGTGGCCGGTCACGACATCGTCGGCGCGCCCCTGGACGTCCGCCGCCGCATCGGCCTGGCCGGACAGTACGCGGCCGTGGACGAGCGGCTGACCGGCCGGGAGAACCTCGTCCTCATCGGCAGGCTCTACCGCCTCGGCCGCGCGGGCGCCAAACGGCGGGCGGAGGAACTGCTGGAGCGCTTCGACCTCACCGGCGCCGCCGACCGGGAGACCAAGACCTACTCGGGCGGTATGCGGCGCCGGCTGGACCTGGCCGCGAGCCTGCTGGCCGACCCCAAGGTGCTGTTCCTGGACGAGCCGACCACCGGCCTGGACCTCACCAGCCGGATGACCCTGTGGTCCATGGTCCGCGAACAGGTCGACGCGGGCGTCACCGTCCTGCTCACCACCCAGTACCTGGAGGAGGCGGACCAGCTCGCCGACCGCATCGCGGTCATCGACAAGGGGATGCTCATCGCCGACGGCACCCCCGACGAGCTCAAGCGCAAGGTCGGCGGGGAGCGCCTCGAGGTCAGCCTCGCGGACCCGGCCACGGTCCCGGAGGCCACCGGGCTGCTGGAGCGCGTCGCGGTCGGCGAGCCGGTGGTGGGCGACCAGGGCCGCAGCGTGTCGGTACCGGTGGGCTCCGGCATCGACTCCATCGCCGAAGCGGCGACCGCGCTGCGCGGCAAGGGCATCGAGGTGACGGACTTCGCCATGCGCAGGCCGTCCATGGACGACGTGTTCCTCGCGCTGACCGGGCGCAGCAGCGCCGGGGAGCCCGACGAGGACGAGGGGAAGACGGCAGCATGAGGGAACTGGCAACCGACACCTGGATCCTGGCCGGGCGTCATATGAAGCACATCGCCCGCGTGCCCGAGAAGCTGATCGGGGTGACCATCGCGCCCGTCGTGATGGTGCTGATCTTCGGCTATCTCTTCGGCAGCGCGATGTCGGTGCCCGGCGGGAACTACCGCGAGTACATCATGGCGGGCATCTTCACCCAGGTGATGTTCTCCGCGGTGGGCACCAGCGCCGCCGGTGTCGCGGACGACCTCAAGAACGGGCTGGTGGACCGCTTCCGGTCGCTGCCGATGTCCCGCTACGCGGTGCTGCTCGGCCGCACCGTCTCGGACATGGCGATGACGGCGCTCAGCTGCCTGGTGATGGCGGTGGTCGGCCTGCTCATCGGCTGGAAGGCGCACCACGGCCTGGTGAAGACCGCGGCGGGCTTCGGCCTGCTGCTCCTGCTCGGCTTCACCATGTGCTGGATCGGCGCGCTGATCGGCCTGGTGGTGCGCAGCCCGGAGGCGGTGAACACCATCTCCTCGCTGATGGTCCTGCCGTTCGCGCTGCTGTCCAACTCCTTCGTACCGCTCGACGGGCTGCCGCGCTGGATGCAGATCATCGGTGAGTGGAACCCCATCAGCTCCGTGGTGAGCGCCTGCCGGGACCTGTGGGGCAACCCCTCCACGGTGGTGAGCGACGCCCTGCCGGCCCAGCACCCGCTGGCCGCGGGCACCGCGATCCTGTGCACCCTGCTGATCGTGGTGGCCCCGCTGGCCGCCCGCGCCTACCACCGGGCCGCCGCACGCTGACCCCCAAGGACCCCGCGCAGTGATGAAGCTGGCCCAGTTCCTCCTGGCCCTCCTGGTGATGACCGCGTTCATCATGGCGTTCGTGTTCAGCGCCCGGAGGCTGCTGGGCCTGCGCATCGGGATCGTGCGGTCCCTGCTGGCCGGGCTGGTGAGCGTGGTCGGCCTGGCCGTCTTCAGCCTGCTGATGCAGCGCCCCGAGCAGCGCGGCATCCTCACCGGGGTGCAGTTCGGCTCCACGCTGGTGGTGACCACCGGCTTCCTGGCCGTCCTCGAAGTGGTCGCGCCCAGCGGCACGCTGGGCGGGCCGCGCGGCTGGGTGCGGTCGGTGCGGTCCCGGGTGGCCCGCACCCGCCGCTACTGGCACATCGTGTCCATCGCGATGCGGCACGGGCTGCGCCCCGGCCGGTACGGCGCGGTCCCCACCGTGGGCCGGGGGCCCGGCTCCGGCCGGATGGCCAGACCGCTGCGGCTGGCGCTGGAGGAGGGCGGCGCCACCTTCGTCAAGCTGGGCCAGGTGCTCTCCACCCGCCGGGACCTGCTCCCGCCCGCGTTCATCGCCGAGCTGGGGCGGCTGCACCACCAGGTCTCCCCGGAGCCCTGGCAGGTGGTGGGGGAGGCCCTGGAGCGGGAGCTGGGTGTGCCGCTGGAGGAGGCGTTCGCCCACTTCGACCACGAGCCGCTGGCGGCGGCGTCCATCGCGCAGGTCCACGCGGCCCGGCTGCACTCGGGCGAGGAGGTCGTGGTCAAGGTGCGCCGCCCGGGGGTCCGGGAGGTCGCCGAATGCGACCTCCAGATCATCCTGCGGTTCGCCAGGACGCTGGAGCGGCGGGCCGGCTGGGCCCGCGCGCTGGGGGTGGTGGACCTGGCCGACGGGTTCGCCACCTCGGTCCGCGAGGAGCTGGACTTCCGCATCGAGGCGGCCAACATCGCCACCGTGAGCGCGGCCTGGAGCCTGCGCTCGGAGGGCACCGGCATCCGGCTGCCGAGGGTGTACGAGGAGTGGTCGGGCGAGCAGGTGCTGGTGATGGAGCGGCTCTCCGGCACCCCCATCGGCTCGGCCGCCGCGGTCCTGAAGGGCACCGCGGAGGAACGCCTGGCGCTGGCCAGGAAGGTGATGGTCAACATGTTCCACCAGGTGATGACCGACGGCACCTTCCACGCCGACCCCCACCCCGGGAACATCCTGCTGCTGGACGACGGCGCCATCGGCGTGATCGACTTCGGTTCGGTCGGCCGGGTCGACGCCCAGGTCCGCTCGGGTCTGCGGTCCCTGCTCTTCGCGCTCAACAGCCAGGACCCGGCGGCGCTGTGCGACGCGCTGCTGGACGTGGTCACCCGGCCCGAGGAGATCGACGAGCAGCGGCTCCAGCGGGAGCTCGGCCGCTTTCTGTCCCGCTACTTCGCCCCCGGCTCCACCCCCAGCGTGCAGATCTTCACCGACCTCTTCCGGCTGGTCCAGCGGCACGGGCTGACCATCCCGCCCGAGGTCGCGGCCGTTTTCCGGGCCCTGGGCACCCTCGAGGGCACCCTGATGCTCATCGCCCCGGGCTTCGTCATGGTGGAGGAGGCCCGGACCTTCGCCGACGGGGGCTTCGCCCGCGTGGGCGGCGAACCGCTGGGCCAGCTGATCAGCCCGACCGATGTGATGGCGGCCTGGGAGCTGCTGCGCCGGCTGCCGCGGCGGCTGGACCGGGTCACCAGCGCGCTCGAGCAGGGCCGCCTCGGGGTCGGCGTGCGGCTCTTCGCCAACGCCCGCGACCGTACGTACATCAGGTCGCTGGTGCATGAGATCCTGCTGACCTTCATCGCCGCCACGAGCGGGGTCATGTCGGTGATCCTGCTCAGTATCGACGGCGGTCCGGTGGTCGTTCCCGGAATTGGACTCTTCCAATTGCTCGGCTATCACCTGCTGGTGATCTCCGGGGTAATCGGCCTGAAGGTGCTTTTTCTTATTTCACGCGGCGGCGGGCGGAACTGATGCGTCATTGAATGGCCGTCGGGAATTGTTACCGGACGGTATTCCGTGATATTGGCAGCTTGGTGATATCGCCCTTGAGGGGCCCGGTGCCCCTGGCTATACAGGAGCCATCCACCGCTGAGAAGGACGGACATGACTTCTGTCGGCCATGACCCCGAAAAGCTGATGTCCCTGCCGGCCCTGCTCGCCCGGCGCGCCGCCGAGAACCCGGACGACCTCGCCTACTGCTACCTCCGCAACGGCGAGGATCCGGACGACCGGGTCACCTACGCGGAACTCCTGCGCCAGGCCCTGGTCCGCGCGGCCGAACTCCGCCGCCGGGACATGCGCGGCCGCAGCGCCGTCCTGCTGTACCCCACCGGCCTCGAATTCGTCCGCGCCTGGCTCGGATGCACCGCCGCCGGGGTCATGGGAGCGCCCGTGCAGGTGCCCAGGAACGGCCAGGCGCTGCGCCGGCTGCGCTCCGTGGCCGACGACTCGGGCACCACCCTGGTCCTCACCACCGCCGAGACCCGTGACCGGCTGCTGGCCGACTTCCCCGACGCCCCCGATCTGCGCGGCCTGGAACTGCTGGCCACCGACGAGTGCCCCGGGGCGGCGACGGCCGGGGAGCCCCTGCCCGCCGCCGGACTCGACGACGTGGCGCTGCTCCAGTACACCTCCGGCTCCACCGGCACGCCCAAGGGCGTGATGGTCACCCACCGCAACTTCTGGCACAACGCGGCCGAGACCGACGCCCTGTGGCCGACCAAGGGCGGCACCGTGGTCTCCTGGCTCCCGCTCTTCCACGACATGGGGCTGCTGTTCGGCGTCGTGCTGCCGCTGTGGGCCGGGATCCCCTCCTACCTCATGGGCCCCGAGGCGTTCGTACGCCGCCCGGCCCGCTGGCTGGAGGCCCTCTCCCGGTTCGGCGGCACCCATGCCGCGGCCCCCAACTTCGCCTATGACCTGTGCGTCAGGGAGGCGCGTCCCGCCCCGGGCACCGACCTGTCCGCCTGGCGGGCGGCCGTCAACGGCGCCGAGCCGGTCCGGCTCCACACCATCCGGGCGTTCACCGAGGCGTTCACCCCGTACGGCCTGGACCCCCGGGCGGTCTCGCCGGGCTACGGGCTCGCCGAGCACACCCTCAAGATCAGCGGCAGCGGCCCCGGTGAACCGCCGCGCGCCCTCACCCTGTCGCCCACCGACCTCGGCGAGGGACGGGTCACGGTGACGACGGACGCCGACGCGATCCCCGTGGTCAGCTGCGGCCGCACCATCGGTGACACCCGGGTGCGCATCGTGGACCCCGCCACCCGCCGCGCGGCCGACCCCGACCGGGTGGGCGAGATCTGGGCCACCGGCCCCTGTGTGGCGGCCGGTTACGCGGGCCGCGAGCGGGAGAGCGAGGAGACCTTCCGGGCCCGGATCGCCGACGACGCCGACACCGGGGCGTTCCTGCGCACCGGCGACATCGGCTTCCTCCGCGACGGCGAGCTCTACGTCACCGGACGGCTCAAGGACCTCCTCGTGGTCAAGGGCCGCAACCACTACCCGCAGGACCTGGAGTACTCCGCCGAGCGCAGCCACCCCGCGCTGCGCCCCGCCTCCGCGGCCGCCTTCGCGGTCGACCGGGGCGACCGGGAGGCCCTGGTGGTGGTGATCGAGGCGGACGGCCGGGCGCTGCGCGCGGCCGGCCACGACGCGCTCGTCAGCGCCGTGCGCGAGCGGGTGCGCGACGACCACCGGCTGGAGGCCGAGGACGTCGTCGTCATCCGCCGCGGCACCCTGCCCAAGACCACGAGCGGCAAGGTGCGCCGGGGCACCTGCCGCCGGCAGTACGTGGAGGGCACCCTCGTACGGGTCGGCGGAGGCCCGTCATGACCGGACGTCAGGGCGGCGAGGGCGCGCGCATCCTGGGCCTCGGCGGCTACCGTCCCGCCCGCACCGTGCCCAACGAGGAGCTGTGCGCGCGCCTGGACTCCTCCGACACCTGGATACGGCGCCGGTCGGGCATCGTCAGCCGGCGCTACGCCGGGCCGGACGAGACGGTGATCACCATGGCCGCGCACGCCGGGGGCAAGGCCCTGGCCGACGCGGGCGTGGCCCCGGCCGACGTGGACACCGTGCTGCTCGCCTCGATGTCCTACCTGTACCAGTCCCCGGCGGCGGCGCCCCAGGTGGCCGCGGCCCTCGGCGCGCGGTCCGCCGCCGCCTTCGATGTGCACGTCGCCTGCGCGGGCTTCTGCTACGCCCTGGCCGTGGCGGACGGGCTCATCCGGGCGGGCACCTCCCGCCGGGTGCTGGTGATCGGCTCCGAGCGGATGACCGACATCGTCGACCCGTACGACCGGGGGGCCGCCTTCCTGTTCGCGGACGGCGCGGGCGCGGTGCTGGTCGGCCCCGCCGCCGAACCCGGGATCCACTCCGTGGCCTGGGGCTCCGACGGGGGCCGGCACGACCTCATCGCCCACCAGGAGCCCTGGACCGCCGCCCGGGACGCGGACCGCCCCTGGCCGTACATGCGGATGGCCGGGTCCGAGGTGTTCCGCTGGGCGATCAGGGAGGTGCCGCGCACGGCGGCCGCCGCCCTGAGGCGGGCGGGCGTCACGGCGGACCAGCTGTCCGCCTTCGTTCCGCACCAGGCGAACCTGCGCATCACCGAGGCGGTGGCCAAGGCCCTGGACCTGCCGCCGCGGGTCGTGGTCGCCGACGACATCACCCACGCGGGCAACACCTCCGCCGCGTCCGTCCCGCTCGCCATGGAGGCCCTCAGGGACCGCGGGGCGCTGCCCTCGGGGGGACTGGCGCTGCTGGCGGGGTTCGGCGCGGGGCTGGCACACGCCGCGCTGGTGGTCACTCTGCCGTGACGCCCCGCGCTGGCCGGGCCCCGCGGCCCAGCCGCAGGGCGGTCAGGCCGTACAGGATCCCGCCGAGCACGAAGTAGGCGTCGACGCCGACGCCGGACCAGATGGTGTACGCCGACGGGTGGGCGTCGCCGGTGATCTGCTCGTAGGTCAGGCCGGTCAGACCGTTCCGCGCCAGACCGGTGCCGCGCAGCGCCGTGTCCAGCAGCCCGGCGCCCCCGCGCACCGCCACCAGCGCGGAGCCGGTCCACAGGCAGAACAGCGCCGCCCACCGCGGGATCCGCCGCCCCCACGGCCGGGTCAGCGCCAGCGGCAGCACGATGCCCACCGCGAACATGCCGGTGATGACCGCGCCCTGGATCCGGTCGCCGGTGCTGGTGGCCTCCGGCACCACCTCGGGCGCGTCGCCGAGCCCGAACCGGCCCCCGGCGAACCAGTACCCATGCATCGCGGTGAAGACCACCGCCCAGACGAAGGCCGCCAGCGCGGCCCGGCGCTCCCGCGCCGGTCCCGCCCCGGCGGCCGTCCCCGATGCGGACACGCGTCAGGCCCGCGCGCGCCGCAGCACGCCCTCGACCGCGTCGGCCGCCGCGGGGGCGCCGCCCTCCGCGAGGATCTCCGCGCGCAGCTCCGCCAGCCGCCGGGCCACCTCGGGGTCGGCGGACACCTGCTCCACCGCCTCGCGCAGCTCCTCGCCGGTGACGCCCTCGAAGGGCGTCCGGACGCCGATGCCCAGCCCGTCGATCACCCGGGCGTTCTCCATCTGGTCGAACCCCATGGGCACGGCCACCATGGGAACCCTGTGCTGGATCGCCTCCATGGTGGAACCCATACCCGCGTGGGTGATGAACACCGCGGCCTCGGCCAGTACCTGGAGCTGCGGCACCTCGGGGATGAGCTCGATATGCGGGGGCAGCGGCCCGAAGTCCGCCGCTTCCAGATGCCTGCCGATCGACATCACCACGTGCCACGGCCCGTCGGCGAACGCCTCCGCGCACTCGAAGAAGACCCGCTGCACCTCGGGCACCTCGGGCGCGACCGAGCCGAAGGCGATCAGCAGCACCGGACGGCCGTCGGCGGGCGGCCGCCAGGGCGCCTGGTGGTCCTGGCCGCGCACCACCGGGCCCACGAAGGTGTAGGCGTCGCCGAGTTCGTCCGCGTCGGCCTGGAACGCCCGCGGGATGGTGACCACATAGTGGTCGGCCCGGCCGACGTACAGGAACTCCTCGATGGTCAGGTCCATCCCGCCCTCGTCCAGGAAGCGCTGGAACTCCTCCCGGTAGGCCAGCCACGCCGGGTCGTCCGCCACCGAGGCGTAGAACGGGGCCAGGTCCCGCTCGTAGGTGTTGCTGGACACCCTGGTCGGGGAGAGCCGCACCGCCGGGACGTCCCAGCGCTTGGCCAGGATCTGGGCGGACAGCGCGGCGTAGTCGTAGAGGACCAGATCGGGGCGGTCGTCCTCGAACGCGGCGAGCTGCTGCGGCAGCACCGCGACCGCCTCCCGCAGGAAGAGCGAGGACATCGCGACCACATCGCCGATGGGGAACCGCTCGCCGCGGCTCGCGTCCGGGAAGGTCGTCTTGTAGAGGACCGGCTCGGCGCCGGTGGCCCGCACCGCCTCGGCGTGCCCCTCGTCGATGGAGAAGCTGACCCGGTGGCCCCGTTCGACCAATTCCGCGCAGAGCGCGAGATTCGGATTCACATGACCGTCAGCCGGGATGTTGAACATCGCGATGTGCAGCGGTCGCGCATTCTCCGGAATTCCCTCCGGAAGGCCCGGACGAGAGACGCTCACGGATAACTCCTCTTCCGCCATCCGGACGCCTCAGATGGCCGGTTGACGTCATGTAGTGAATTCGATGCTAGGAAGGCCGGGCGGAGCGGTCGAGCGCACAGTCAGCTTCCTGCCAAGGGTCCTGGGCATCCCTTGCGGGCCTGTCTGCTTCGCCCTTGTCTGAGATCTGCGTCACGCTGTCCGAAATGCAGTCCGGGCGGCCTGATCCACCTCAGGAGGGGCTGATTGAGATGATTTCCCAGAAGATACTCGACGGTAGAAACGCATGCCGTTCCGGCCCGGGGGGCGACACGGAACGGCGGGCCCGGGAGGAGCACGCCCGGGAGCTGGCCGCCGTGGTGCTCGCCGCGGGGCACGGGGAGCGCATGGGACCCGGCCCCCAGAAGGTGCTGCGCGAGGTCGGCGGCCGGGCCATGCTCGGCCATGTCCTCGACGCCGTCGCCGAACTCGCGCCGCGGCGCACGGTCGTGGTCACCGGACACCAGCGCGCGGACGTCGAGGCGTACCTCGCCGCTCACTTCGCCGACGCCGTGCCCGCGCCGGAGACCGCCGTCCAGGAGCACCAGGGCGGCTACGGTCACGCCCTGCTCGCCGCCGTGAACCGGCTCCCGGACTTCACCGGGACCATCCTGGTCAGCTGCGGGGACGCGCCGCTGCTCACCGGCGACACCCTGGCCCGGCTGGTCGACGAGCACGAGAAGGCGGGCAACGCCATGACCCTGCTGTCCGGCCATCTGCCGGACTCAGTCGGCTACAGCCTGGTGCTGCGGTCGGAGGTGGGCGAGTACGAGGCCCTGCTGCCGCCGGACCGGGGCGACCGCCGTGAGCCCGGGGACGGTCCGGCGGGCGGCCGGCCGCGCGAAGTGGGGGCCGGGGTCTACGCGTTCGACTCCGCCGCCCTGCGCGCGGCCTTCGACGACCTGCTGGCGAGCGGGAGCACCACCGGCGAGTACCTGGCCACCGTGCTCGACTACTTCTCCGCGCACGACCTGCGCGTCGGCATCACGGTCGCGGAGGACCCGGACGACATCCTGGGCGCCAACGACCAGGTCCAGCTGGCCCGGGTGCGCGCCGTCCTGCGCGAGCGGATCAACCGCTGGTGGCTGGCGGCCGGGGTCGACATCGCCGACCCGGGGACGGCCTGGATCGACGTCGGCGCCAGGCTGGCCGCGGGGGCGGTGGTGCTGCCCAACACCCGTGTCCTCGGCTCCAGTTCGGTGGGGTCCGGCGCGGTGATCGGCCCGGACACCGAGGTGCGCGACTCCGCCGTCGGCGAGGGGGCGCTGGTGGAGCGGTCCACCGTGACCGCCTCGGACCTCGGCGCGGGCGCCCGGGTGCGGGCCTACTCGACCGTGTTCAAGTCCCGGCTCGGCGCGGGCGCCGAGGTCACCAGCTCGGTGCTGGACCAGGCGGCCCTGGGGCCGTCGGCGCAGGCCGGTCCCTACGCGTATGTGCGCCCCGACACCCGGATCGACAAGGGCGCCAAGGTCGGCACGTTCGTGGAGATCAAGAACTCCACGCTCGGCGCCGGGGCCAAGGTCCCGCACCTGAGTTACGTCGGTGACGCGGACATCGGCGAGGGGAGCAACATCGGCGGTCTGTCCGGCTTCGCCAACTACGACGGCCGCAAGAAGTTCCGTTCCGTCGTGGGCCGCAACGTCCGCATCGGCGGCCAGAACGGGCTCATCGCGCCGGTCACCATCGGCGACGGGGTCTACTCGGGCGCCCGCGCGCTGATCGCCGAGGACGTACCCCCGGGCGCGCTCGTCATCTCCGAGGGGTCCCTCAAACAACGCAACATCCCCGGCTGGGTGCAGAAGAACCGCCCCGGCTCCGCGTCGGCCATCGCCGCCGCCATGGCCCAGGGCGAGACCGGGGAGCTGGAGGCGGCCGACGGCGCCCGCCAGCGGGTCCCCCGCACCGCGGAGGCACCGGAGCCCACCGCCGGATACGAACCGTCCACCACCGATGACGAACGGTCCCTGTCCTGATGCCCACCCATATCCTCGTCGTCTCACCCCACCTGGACGACGCCGTGCTGTCCGCCGGCGGCCGGATCCACCACCTGGCCTCCGAAGGAGCCGAGGTCACGGTCTGCACCCTGTTCGCGGGCGTCCCGCCGCGGCCGTACTCGCCCATCGCCGAGTACTTCCACTACACCTGGGGCCTGGAGACCGAGCCGATGGAGCACCGGCGGGAGGAGGACCGCAAGGCCCTGGCCCGGCTGGGCGCCACCCCGGTCCACGGCGCGTTCCTCGACGCGGTCTACCGGCGGCGGCCCGACGGCACCTGGCTCATCGACGTGGACGGGCCGATGGTGCAGGGCAGCGAGGCCAGCGAACCCCAGCTCTGCGACCTGCTGGCCACCGCGGTGGCCGAGCTGGCCGAGCGGATCCGGCCCGAGGAGGTCCTGACCAGCGCGGCGGTCGGCAACCACATCGACCACCGGCGCACCCGTGACGCGGTGATCACCGCGCTCGCCGGGAAGGTCCCGGTGCGGTGCTGGGAGGACCTCCCCTACGGCCTGCGGGGCAGTGACATCCCACCGCTCCCCGAAGGCCACGCCCTGCTGGACCCGGTGGCCGAGACCGCCGGGGAAGCCTCCTGGTCCGCCAAGTACGAGGCCATCGAGTGCTACCGCTCGCAGCACTCCATGCTCTGGCCGCCGGACGCGGACTTCCGGGACCTGTTCGACGCCCATGCGACGGGCCATGGCGGCGGGGCCCCGGCCGAGCTCTTCTGGCCGGTCGGCCCCTGATCCGCCCGAGCCCCCGTCCCCCCACCGGTGGCCCTCCGCGACGATGTCGCGAAGGGCCACCGCGGCGTTTCGGCGGCCGCTCGGGCCGCTGATCACACCCGTACGGTCGCGCCCGCGGCGTCGGGCTCCTCGGCCCGCCCCGGGCCGGAGGCACCGGACCCGCCGGGGGAGTCGAAGCGGTGGTTGGGCCACCACGCCTTGGAGCCGAGCATCGCGGTCACCGTCGGCACCAGCAGCAGCGCCATGATGAACGCGGTGAGCAGGATGCCGAAGGCGACGGCGAAGCCCATCTGCTGGAGCATGGTGTTGCTGGCCAGCATCAGCACACCGAAGGTGCCCGCCAGGATGATGGCGGCCGAACCGATCGTCGGCGCCGACTGGGCCACCGCGAGCCGGGCCGCCTCGGCCGGCGACTTGCCCTTGCCGACCTCCTCCCGCAATCGGGCCACCATCAGGATGTTGTAGTCCGTGCCGATCGCCACCACGAACAGATAGACCACGATCGGCAGCATGAAGAGCAGACCGTTCTCACCCTTGATGTCCTGGAACAGCCAGACCGTCGAGCCCAGCGTCGCGGCGAAGCCGAGGCCCACGGCGAGCATCAGGTACAGCGGCGCCACCACGCTCCGCAGCAGCAGGCCGAGGATCAGCATGATGGCCACGCCCGCGACCGGGAACACCAGCCGGTAGTCGTGGTTGACCGCGTCCTCGATGTCGCCCAGCACCGCGGTCGTCCCGCCCACCAGGGCCTCGGTGCCCTGCGGCGCGGAGTCGTGCGCGGTGTCCCGCAGCTCCCCGGCCACCAGCGAGATGGCCTTCTCGGAGGCGGGCCGGTACTTCAGCACGACGCTGAACTGGGCCACGTCACCCTTGGGGTTGGGCACGGCGGGGGAGACCTCGCCGACGCCCTCGACCCCCTCCAGCTTCTTCCGGAACCCGCTGAGCGCCGCGGCGTCCAGCTTGGCGCCGCCGTCGGACTGGACGTACACCAGGCTCGGGTCGGACTCACCGGCCGAGAAGCTCTTCTGCAGCTCCGCCATGGCCTGGACGGACTCCAGGTCCTTCGGCAGCGAGCTGTCGGTGTCGAACTCGGCCTTGAAGCCGAACGCGCCCACCGCGAGGGCCGCCAGCACACAGGCGGACACCGTGGCGATCAGTCCGGGACGGCGCGAGACCAGGGAGCCGGTGCCGTTGGCGAGCCGGTTGCGGGGCGCCCGCTGCCACGCCTTGGACGGCCAGAACGCCTTCGTTCCCAGCAGCGAGAACACCGCGGGCACCAGGGTGAGGGCCGCCACCAGGGTCACCGCGACGGAGATCGCCAGCGAGGGACCCATGGCGCGCATACTGCCCATCGTCGACAGCGTCAGGGCGAGGAACGCCACGATGACCGCGCCGGCCGCAGACGCGATGGTCTCGCCGACCCGGGAGACCGCGTTGACCAGGGCCTCCTTGGGCTCCTGGCCCTGGCGGAGGTGTTCGCGGTAGCGGAACAGCAGGAACAGCATGTAGTCCGTGCCGACGCCGAACAGCACCACGATCAGGATCGCGGACACTCCGCTGTCGGCCTCGAGCCCGAACCAGTCGCTGGCGGTGCCGATCAGACCCTGGGCCATGATGAACATGACCATGATCATCAGCACGGGCATCAACGCGATGAGCGGACTGCGGAAGATGGCGCCGAGCAGCACGATGATCAGGACCAGGGTGGCCATCATGATCATGGCGTCGGTGTCACCCTCGGACTCGGTGGAATCGAGCGCCGAGGCCGCCGGACCGGCCACATCGACCTTCAGCGAGGTGCCCTTCAGCAGTTTGTCGCGGTCCGCGCGCAGATCCTTGACCGACTGCTGGGTGTCCTCGTTGTAGACGTCCTTCTTGGTCGAGTAGATGTTGGCCAGCGCCATCTTGCCGTCCTTGGAGACGGCCTCGGGCGTGGTCACCACGGACTTGAAGGTCTTGTACTTCTTGTCCTGGAACCCCTTGGTCGCCTTGATGACGGCGGCCTTGTCGGCCTCGGAGAGCTTGGCCCCGTCCGGCCGCTGGTAGACCAGGATGGCGGCCGCGCTCTCCTGCTGCGGGAACGCGTGCTCCTGGATCTTGGTCACCCGCACCGACTCGTAGTGCGACGGCAGGAAGTCGGCCTGGTCGGTGCTGGACTTCAGCGGTGGGGCAAGGATGGCCAGGCCGACCGCCGCGATGACCCACAACGCGACGATCAGCCATGGACGGTTGACGGAGAACCGTCCTATTCGCCCGAACATGACGCTCCTTAGGGATTTAAGGTTCCAGTAAGAGGGCACGCTAGGACAGCCGTTCGGGCCGCACCACGTGTCCTCGTGGAAATCGGCCTGAGGGGTGAGGGCGGCTCCGCCAAAGGGTTTAGGGAAGCGATCCGCGTATCAGCATCCGTGCTGATGGCGCCCTTGGGGCCCCGGGCCGACGGCCACCGTCCGAGTTTCGGGGGCCGCGGTGCGAGCGGGCCGTGAAGCGGCTCGGACTGACATGTAGTTGACAAAATTGGCGCGTCCGGCGGCTGCTCGCGGGCGCGCCGCCTCGCGGACCGTCCGCTTCCTGACAGCACACCCCGTCCGCCTCGTCAAGGTGCCCCGCTACGGCTCGCCGAGGCGCCCCGCGATGCGCGTCGAGGTGCCCCGCTGCACCCCGTCAGATGCCGCGCTACGCCTCGTGGAGGGCCGTCTTCGCGGCGTCGACGAAGTCCGTGAGGGCCTGCCAGAACGGGCTGAAGGCGGCGTGGAAGCGCTGCGCCGCCTCCGGCTCGCCGGAGCGCATCGCGCCGAGCGCGCGGTGGAACGGGCCGGTGGTCTTCTGGAGCGCGTTCGCGGCGGCGGCCGCGGCGGCCGGGCCCTCCAGTTCGACCACGCGCACACAGCGGCGCATCCTGCCGTACTCGTCGCGTTCGCGCTCGGCCAGCTGCTCCAGGAGCGCGCCGCGGCGCTCGGCCTCGCCGGTGTGCCGGACGGCGTCGACCTCCCAGTACAACTCGCCGATCCGGTGGGTCTGTTCGATCAGATCGAGATAGGCGGTGCGCCTGCTGTCGCGAAGCCGCTCCGCGCGCTGGGCGAGCGCCGCGGTGTCCGCCTGGATCCGGGCGGCCCGGGTGTTGCCGCGGCTGGTGACCCAGCTGGCCAGGACGGCGGTGCCGCCGGTGAGGGCCGCGATCCAGAACGTGCTGTCAGTCATGGGCCCCCGAACCGTCCTCACTTCCTCGAGCGCTGAACATCCGCCGTCCCTTGGTCATCATCGGCCACCGCGGCTATCCCCCGATGGTAGGAAGATACGGAAGGAGTAACGGTTCGGCGGTATGTGCCACCGATATGTTCCGGAGCATGAGCGCATCCGGGCTGCTGCCCGCCAGGACCGAACTGAGGCCCGTGGTCTCCGAGTTGAGGCTGTCGGCCTTCAAGAGCCACCGCCGTGCCGCCTTCTCGCTGGGGCCGCTGACCTTGATCTCCGGTCCGAGCGGCAGCGGCAAGTCCGGGGTGCTGGAGGCGTACGCGGCGCTCGCACGGCTCGCGGGCGGCGCCCGGCTCGCGGAGGTGTTCCGCGATCCGGCGGCGTACATCCCGCGCCGGGCACGGCCGGACCGGCAGGGGCGGCGCGGCTTCCGCATCGGCTGCACCGTGGACGGCCCGGTCGGGCCCGTACGGCTCGATGTCGCCGTACAGGCCGAGCCCGAACTGCGCATCGTGGGCGAGCGGATGACGGGGGCGGGGGAGACCCTGCTGGAGACGGCGCTGCGCGACCCGGGCCGGCGCTGTGTCCAGGCCGCCTGGCACACGGCGGGCGCGGTCGCGGTGACCCGCGCCCCGCTGCCCGACGACCGGCTGGCCACGTCGCTGCTGCCGCTGCGGGTCGCGGGCACGACGGAGGGGCAGCGGCTCGCGCTGGCCGCCGCCGAGCAGGTGGTCATCGCGTTGCGCTCGGTCTTCCCCTGCGATCCGCGGCCGGAGCGGATGCGGGCCCCGGCACCGCCGAGGGACGGGCGGCTGCGCGGCGGCTGCGACAACCTGGCGGCGGTGCTCCGGCGGACCAGCCGGGAGTGCGGCACGCGGCACGCGGCGCTGGTCGCGGCGGTCCGGGCGGGGTGCGCCGGGCCGGTCGAGGGGCTGGTCACGGAGGGGCGCGCGGACGGGGTGGTGCGGGCCCTGGTCCAGCAGGGGGAGTTCGGCGCGATGCCCGTGGAGCGCCTCGGCGACGGAGAGCTGCGGTACCTCGCGCTCGCGCTGGTGCTGTTGACCGGGCCGGGTGTGCTGGCCGTGGACCCGGCGGCCGATGTGCTCCCCGCGCGGCAGGTGCTGAC
>NZ_JAEEAP010000989.1 GCF_016103465.1 Streptomyces sabulosicollis | reverse complement strand
GCCCCGCCCCGCTCCCCCACCGCCAAGGGCGCCGTGGAGCGGACCTTCGGCAGCATCAACACCCTTTTCGCCCAGCACGCCGCTGGCTACACCGGCCCCCACGTCCTCGCGCGGGGCGAGGCGGTGCACGGCGAAGCCCGCTTCACCGTGGCCCAGCTGCAGGAACTGCTGGACGAATGGATCACCGCATGCTGGCAGCACCGCCCCCACGACGGCCTGCGCCACCCCCTCCTGCCCAAGAAGGCGCTGTCCCCGGGCGAGATGTGGGCCGCGCTGCTGGGCGCGAGCGGCTACGTGCCGCTGCCCCTGACCGCAGCCGACTACACCGAGCTGCTGCCCGTGCGCTTCCACCCGATCACCGGCCGCGGCATTCGCATCAACTACCGCACCTACGACCACACGGCACTCAACGAGCACCGCGGACGGCCCTCGCCCACCGGACCCGGCGGCAAGTGGGAAATCCACCTCAACCCACACGACGTCAGGCAGATCTACCTCCGCCTGCCCGACGGACACCTGCACGAAATCCCCTGGATACACCGCGACCACATCCACGCACCCATGAGCGAGACCACCTGGCGCCACCTTCGCACCACCCTCGAAAAACGCACCGAACGCGAGGCACACGAAACCGCCCTCGCCGAGACAGCCGACCAAATCCTGCGCCAGGCCCGGCCCGCCGCGACGCCGCACACGCCCACCGGAACAACAACACCCCAGGCGGCGGGCGTTCAGGCAGCGCCGCACCGCAACACGACCCAGACCGCGACCCCGGCCGAGACCGAGGGTGAGGCCGAAGACAGCCTCGATGAACTCCAAGCCCGGGCCCGCACCGAGGCCCAGGACGGCGCCGACGCCGACGACTCCGGCACGCATCCGCTACCGGGAAGCGGCGCGCTGGCGCTGTACGACGCCGACCAGGAAGCCGAACTGTGGTGACCCCCGCCCGCCC
>NZ_JAEEAP010000988.1 GCF_016103465.1 Streptomyces sabulosicollis | reverse complement strand
GGCCGGGGCGGCGTGGGAGGGGCCGGTGCCGGAGACGAGCAGACCGGTGGCGGCCAGCGCGGGGACCACGGCGGCGGCCACGCGCCGCCGCCAGGTCCGTCTTGGACGGAGGAGGGAGGGAGATCGGAGGAACAAGTGTCTCAGCACGCTGCTGCTCCATGGTCCGGTTGGCGCCGCCGCCCGGAGAGCGGCGGAACTCTTCCACAGGGAACACTTGCTGCACGCCTTACCAGAGCACTCACTCCGGTGTTTGTCCATACCTTGGGACAACGTTGTCGGCCAGGCGGGGCCACGTGCGGAGCGGCAGTGCGCGGAAGGGGCCTACACCGCTCGGGACGGCCCGGAAGCGTCCTCCGGTGACCAGCGGGGCCGGATGCCCGCGATGTGACAGATCATGAAGTACAGCGGAATCGGCGGCGTGTACGGCGAGTCGTCCTGGGGGTGATGGATCAGGCGGGGGAGGCGGGAACGCCCGGAGCACTCTCCGCTCAGGTCGGTCACCTGGGCTCCGACCGCATAGCTGGTGAACGGCGGCCAGACGACGTCGATGTTCGATCCGGACGGCACGATCCACCACCACCGCTGATCGTCGGCGAAGACACAGCCGATGCGGGGCAGACACCGCATGACCCGCCTGCCGATGTCCGCGGGCATCCCCACCGCGTCGTACCCCAGCCTGGCGGGCAGTCCGTCGGGGATGCGCAGGCGCCCGTGGTGGCCTCGCCAGAGGCCGGTCGCGCCCGGTGACAGGGCCTCAGGCGCCTCTTGCGCCTCAGGGACAGCAAACTGTCGGTCCATGAGTCAGTGACACTCTTCCGTGCGCGACGGCAGCTCGGCCCATACGATCCGCCCCGCCCCGAGCGGGGCGTCCCTGACGCCCCAGGCGCTGCTCACCGCGCCGACCAGCAGAAGCCCTCGGCCGCAGTGCTCATCGGGGTCCGGGGTGCGGGGCG
>NZ_JAEEAP010000987.1 GCF_016103465.1 Streptomyces sabulosicollis | reverse complement strand
CACAGGCCCTCCTCCGCCTGGCCCGCCACCGCATCAGCGTGCTGTTCGCCATGCTCCGCGACGGCACCTTCTACGAACCCAGAACCCCACGCCTCGCTTGATGAAAGACATAGAGGCACCCCCCCCGAGCAGAAGGTGGCCGTTTTCAACGAGCCCCATCAGCTTGTCCGAGTCGTAGCCGGCGTCCAGGTGCACGGTGATGTTGTCGGGCAGTGGCCCGAGGTCGTCCAGACGGTCCAGGGCAGAGGCGGGCAACGGGGAGTCGTGGTGGTTGGCACCGGCCAGGACGCGACCCAGCGGGATGCCGTACCCGTCCGTCATGTCCGAGCGTTTCAGTGGTGAGGGTGAGGCCCGCAACAGATAGGGCTCCCGTGCCGTTGAACCGTCCTGCAGGGCGCTGGGGCCGTTCGGCACTACGGCAGCGTGCGGGGCCGGCATCTGCCAGGCCAACCACGTCGGCGGGGTCCTCGAGGGGCGCCGGTCTCCGCGGCGGCTTCTGCTGCGGCTTTCAGTGGGCGAGCGGCGAGTTGGAGCAAGGTCCGGGCCAGGTGCCGGGCGGCCGGTGTCGCGTACCAGCGGGTGCAGCCGCACGACCGGCAGCGCGTCCAGTCCGGCCGCGCAGTGCCAAGTTAACTCGACACTTCCTCCCGTCGCCGGTCATCGCTGGCTGTGGCGGGGATGGCGTTGTCGATGAGGACGGCGGCGATGGCGGCGGCGGTGGGGAATGCGTCGGCGTTGAGGACCCGGGTGCGGGCCGCGGCGCCGTCGATGAGCAGCGCGAGCTGCTCGCCGAGCTGTTCAGGGTCGGCGGCGCCGGCTTCGCGGGCGGTGTCGGCGAGCCGCGCGGCGACGGCCTTCTTGTAGTCGCACGCGTACTGGGATGCGGGGTGCTCAGGGTCGTGGAGTTCGACGGCGGCGGCGATGTAGGGGCACAGGGGCTGTCTCTTATACACA
>NZ_JAEEAP010000986.1 GCF_016103465.1 Streptomyces sabulosicollis | reverse complement strand
CGCCCCCGTCCGTGCCGGAGGGGGCGGCACCGCGCCCGATGAGGCGCGGCCACGCGATGACATCGGCGGCGCGGAAGCCTACGGCCTGGTGCTCTCGGGCGGCACGGCCGTGGCCGTCGGCGGCCTCGCGGTCCACCGCCGCCGCCATGCCTCCCGTACCGCGAGCTGATCGCCATGGATCTGGATACCGAGAGGGACGGGCACGTGGACGGTATCGGGAATCGCTTCTCCGGCCTCGGGCGGGCGGCCGTCGGACTCGCCTGGGCGGCGCTGCTGCTGGGGCTGTGGATGTGGGGCCGGGACACCACGGAGGGGACGGGCGGTCCGGCGCCGATGACCGGAGACGTGGCCGCGGTCGGGCGGCCGTCCGCCCATCCGCTGCCCCCGGCGCACGCGCCGCTGGCCTCCGCCCGGCCGAAGCGGGTCGTGATCGAGGCGGCGGGGGTCCGTGCCCCCGTCGTCGCCAGCGGCCTGGACCGTGACGGGGCGGTGAAGCCCCCGCCCTTCAGTCGCCCCGGCACGGTCGGCTGGTACCGCGCCGGTCCCGAACCCGGCTCGCCGGGCGCCGCCCTGTTGGTCGGCCACCTGGACACGAAGAACAAACCGGCGGTCTTCCACGAGCTGAGCGACCTCAAGCGGGGGGAGCGGGTGCGGGTCGCGCGATCGGACGGGACGACGGCGGAGTTCACGGTCGAGGACGTCGAGGTGGTGCCGGAGAAGCGCTTCGACGCGCGACGGGTGTACGGGGCGCGCTCCCATGACCGGGCGGAGCTGCGGCTGATCACGTGCGGGGGGAAATACGACCGCTCGACCCGGACGTACTCGGCGAACGTCGTCGTCTCGGCCTATCTGACCGGCGCGACGGGCTCTCCTGATGGTGTGTCGGCTGGCAGCCGCAGTACGCATTAGTGGGTGTGGGTGTGGGTGTGGGTGTGGGTGTGGGCGCGGATGCGGGGCGCGGGTGCGGGG
>NZ_JAEEAP010000985.1 GCF_016103465.1 Streptomyces sabulosicollis | reverse complement strand
AGATGGTGTTGGCGATGCGGCACGGTGTGCTGCCGCAGACGTTGCACGTGGATGAGCCGTCGCCGCATGTGGACTGGTCGGCGGGCGCTGTCTCGCTGCTGACCGAACAGGTGGAATGGCCGGAGACGGGCCGTCCGCGCCGGGCGGGCGTGTCGTCCTTCGGGCTCAGCGGCACCAACGCCCACACCATCATCGAGCAGGCCCCGGCCCCTCTGCCGGTTGCCCCGGCCGAGCAGCCCGAGCCGCGTGAACTGACCGCGCTGCCGTGGCTGCTGTCGGCGAAGGACGGGCAGGCGCTGCACGCCCAGGCCGCACAGCTGGCCACTCATCTGCGCACCCACCCCGAGCTGAGCGCGACCGACCTCGCCTTCTCGCTCGCCACCAGCCGCGCCGCGCTGGAGCGGCGCGCCGCCCTCGTCACCACGGACCGCGAGACGTTCCTGGCGGGCCTGGACGCGCTGGTCCGGGGCGAGTCCGTCCCGGGTGTGGTCGAGGGGACGGTGGCCGAGGGCAAGGTGGCGTTCCTGTTCACGGGGCAGGGGAGTCAGCGGCTGGGGATGGGGCGTGAGCTGTATGACGCCTTCCCGGTGTTCGCGGATGCGCTGGATGAGGTGTGCGCGCATCTGGATGTGTACGTTGAGCGGCCGCTGCGGGATGTGCTGTTCGGGGATGACGCGGCGGTACTGGATCAGACGGGGTTCACTCAGCCTGCTTTGTTCGCGGTTGAGGTGGCGCTGTTCCGGTTGGTGGAGGCGTGGGGTCTGCGGCCCGATTTCCTCTCTGGGCATTCGATCGGTGAGCTGGCGGCCGCGCAGGTGGCGGGTGTGCTGTCGCTGGCGGACGCGGCGCGGTTGGTGGCGGCGCGTGGGCGGTTGATGCAGGAGCTTCCGGCGGGTGGCGCGATGGTCGCGGTGCAGGCGTCGGAGGACGAGGTGGCGCCGCTGCTGACCGATGGTGTGAGCATCGCCG
>NZ_JAEEAP010000984.1 GCF_016103465.1 Streptomyces sabulosicollis | reverse complement strand
GTCCCGAGCGCCGAGCCGACCCGGACGCCCAGGTCCGCCGCCCCGGCCCCCAGGGAGGTACCGGCCCAGAAGCGGCGGGACCGCGGCCAGGTCGCCGTCGTGCCGAAGGGCGCGCCGAACACCGGAGTGACGGCCGAGTCCTCCGGTTCGTCCGGGACCGAGGGCGCGCTGATCGGTGGAGGCGCCGCCGCGGTGCTCGCCGCGGGCGGCGCCGCGGTCCTCGGCGTCCGCCGCCGGCGGGCGACCGGGGCATGACCCCGTTCTCCAGGCGCGCCTTCGCCACCGCGGCGATGGCCTCCCTGGTCGCGGGCTGCGGCGGCCACCCGGCCCAACAGACCACGGCCGCACCGCGCTCCGGGGGGAGGCCATCGCCGACCCCCGTGCAGGCGGCCCGCCCCCTTCCGCGTTCGGTCCCGGTCGGGCTGCGGATCCCGGCCATCGGCGTCGACACCCCGGTCATCCGGCTGGGTCTCGCGCCGGACGGGAGCGTGCGGGTGCCGCCGGTCACGGCCCACGACCGCGCGGGCTGGTACCGGCACTCGCCGACACCGGGGCAGCTCGGCCCGTCGGTCATCCTCGGCCATGTCACGGTCGGCGCCTACGGCGACGGGGTCTTCCGTCACCTGGCGCGGCTGCGCCGGGGCGACCGGATCGTGGCGCGCCTGGAGAACGGCACGGCGGCACAGTTCGCCGTCAGCGCCGTACGGACCGTCCCCAAGGCGGACTTCCCGGCGGACGAGGTCTACGGGGACGTGGACCGCCCGGAGCTGCGGCTGATCACCTGCGGCGGCCCCCGCTCCGGCGACGGCTACCTCGACAACGTGCTCGTCTTCGCCGCGCTGACGTCCTCCGACGGCCCCTGACCCACCCCGGATCCCGGGCCCGCGGAACCCACACCGGCGGCCCGGGATCCTTCCTGTCTCTTATACACCTCTGACGCTGCCGACGACTAGGCGAGTGTAGAGTTCTGT
>NZ_JAEEAP010000983.1 GCF_016103465.1 Streptomyces sabulosicollis | reverse complement strand
GACCCGCATGGGCGCCGGCCAGGACATCCCCATCGGCGCCGCCATCGCCGGCCGCACCGACCAAGCACTCGACGACCTCGTCGGCTTCTTCGTCAACACCCTCGTCCTGCGCACCGACACCTCCGGCAACCCCACCTTCCGCCAACTCCTGCACCAAGTACGCGAACGCAGCCTCGACGCCTACGCCCACCAGGACGTGCCCTTCGAACACCTGGTGGAAGTCCTCAACCCCGAGCGGTCACTGGCCCACCAACCGCTCTTCCAAGTCGCCCTCGTGTGGCAGAACGCACTCAGCACCGAGGTCGAGACCCCCGGCCTTCTCGCGGTGCCGGAAGCCATCAGCACGGACACCGCGAAGTTCGACATCTCCGTCCACGTGGTAGCTCACCGGGATGCCGACCATAGGCCCGCTCGTCTCGAAGGCAGCGTGGAATTCAGCACCGATGTGTTCGACCGGTCGACGGTGGCGTCGTTGGTGGACCGGCTGGAACGGCTGCTGGACGCGGTCGCGACGGACCCGGACCGCCAGGTCAGCACGATCGACCTCCTCCAACCCGCCGAACACGAGCGCGTCCTGGTGGAATGGAACACCACCCCGGACCCCGACACCCGCCACGAGACCGTAACCATCCCCGAACTGTTCACACGACAGGTGGAACGAGTCCCCGACGCCACCGCCGTGGTGTTCGGCGACCGCACACACACCTACGCGGAACTGGACGCCGCATCCAACCAGCTGGCCCGCCTGCTCATCACCGAAGGCGCCGGACCCGAACGCATCATCGCCCTGGCCCTGCCCAAATCCGCCGACCTGATCGTGGCCATCCTCGCCGTCCTCAAAACCGGCGCCGCCTACCTACCCATCGACCCCAACTACCCCGCCGAACGCAAGCAGTTCATGCTCCACGACGCGGCCCCGGCCCTGATCATCACCACCTCACACCTCCACACCACCCTCGACACCCCCACCAGCCCCATCC
>NZ_JAEEAP010000982.1 GCF_016103465.1 Streptomyces sabulosicollis | reverse complement strand
ACCGTGAACCCCGCCATGTGCCGCTCGCCCACGTGGTGCGCGGCGGGGCCATCGAGGGCGTCCACCACGGCTCCGTCGTCGTCCTGGCCGCCGACGGCCGGGTCGCGTTCCAGGCCGGCGACATCGACGTGGCCTTCTACCCGCGCTCCGCGCTCAAGCCCGTCCAGGCCGTCGGCCTGCTGCGGGCCGGGCTGCCGCTGGACGGGGAACTGCTGTCGCTGACCGCCGCCAGCCACTCCGGCCAGCCGCGCCATCTGGACGGGGCCCGCCGCATCCTCGACCAGGCCGGGCTCACCGAGGCCGATCTGCGCAACACCCCGGACCTGCCGTACGGCGCCGCCGAGCGCGACGCCTGGCTGCGCGACGGGGGCGAACCCACCCGGCTCGCCCAGAACTGCTCCGGCAAGCACGCCGCGATGCTGCTCACCGCCCAGCTGCGCGGCTGGCCGCTGCGGGACTACCTCGACCCGGCCCATCCGCTGCAGCGGCTGATCGCCGGGACCGTGGAGGACCTCACCGGGCAGCGCGTCGCCCGGGTCTCGGTCGACGGCTGCGGCGCGCCGCTGTTCTCCGTCTCCCTGCGCGGGCTCGCGACGGCCGCCGCCCGGATCGCCTCCGGCGCCATGGACACCCCAGAGGGCCGGGTCGCGGCCGCCCTGCGCGCCCACCCCGACATGGCGTCCGGCACCGACCGGGACGTGGCCCGGCTGATGCGCGCCGTACCGGGCCTGATCGCCAAGGACGGCTTCGAGGGCGTGCAGATCGCGGCGCTGCCCGACGGCCGGGCCGTCGCCGTGAAGATCGCCGACGGCGCGGACCGCGCCCGGATGCCGGTGACCGCCGCGGCCCTCGCCCACTGCGGGATCGACCCCGGTGTCCTCGCCGAGTTCGCCACCACGCCGGTGTACGGGGGCGGGGCCGCCGTACACCGGCGGGGTGGCGAACTCGGCGAGGACACCGGGGTCGATCCCGCAGTGGGCG
>NZ_JAEEAP010000981.1 GCF_016103465.1 Streptomyces sabulosicollis | reverse complement strand
GAGCAGCTCCTCCCGGGACAGTTCGAGACCGCTGGCGGCGAGGACCGCGATCGCCTCGTCAAGCCGCCCCAACCGCCCGCCGTCGCCTCGGCCCATGCGTCACACCGCCCCGCCCAGCCGGTGCAGCACCGCTTCCAGCAGCCCGTCCGCCGTCACGTCCATGCCGCCCGCCCGCAGGAACACGGCGTTCAGCAGCTGGTCGGTCGCCAGCTCGCGGGCCGCGCGCCGACGGAGGAACGCGTCCAGCAGCTGGTCGACGTCCTCCAGCGCGTCGTCCCCCAGATGCGCGGTGACGATCGCCCGCAGCCGCGCCTCGTCCGGGGTGGGCAGTTCCAGCCGGACGCAGCGGCGGAGGAAGGCGGGCGGGAAGTCGCGCTCACCGTTGCTGGTGATCACCACGACCGGGAACTCCTCGCACACCAGCCGTCCCCGCCGCACCGTGGCCCGCTCGCCCGCCCGCTCGGTGAGCACCTCCACCACCGACTGCTCCTCCGGCAGCCGGGCCAGCTCGGGGATCTCGAACTCGCCCTCCTCGAAGACGGTCAGCAGGTCGTTCGGCAGGTCGACATCGCCCTTGTCGAGTTCGTCGACGAGCAGCACCCGGGGGCGTTCGCCCGGCACCAGCGCGGTGCCCAGCGGCCCGAGCCGCACGAAGCTGCCGATGTCGGGCTCGGCCTCGCCGCGGTCCCGCGTCAGGGCCGTCTCGCGCAGCCGCCCGATCGCGTCGTAGCGGTAGAGCGCGTCCTGCACGGTGGAACGGCTGTTGACCGGCCAGCGCAGCACCTCGCCCAGGTCCATCTCGTGCGCGATCGCCCGCGCGAGCGAGGACTTGCCGGTCCCCGGGCTGCCGGTGACGAGCAGCGGGCGCCGCAGATGGAGGGCCGCGTTGACCACGTCGGCGTGTTCGGGCGCGATCAGATACGGCGCCGGGCGCGCCGGGCCGGGAGCGGACGCTGCCCGCCCCCCGTCGGCCCGGTCAGGGGC
>NZ_JAEEAP010000980.1 GCF_016103465.1 Streptomyces sabulosicollis | reverse complement strand
AGGCTCCGGGGGCGGTGGAGCTGCGGGACGAGCTGGCGGCGTCGGGTGCTCGGGTGACGGTGGCGGCGTGTGATGTGGCGGACCGGGAGGCGCTCGCGGAGCTGCTGGCGTCCATACCGGCCGAGTTTCCGCTGACCACCGTCGTCCACGCGGCCGGGGTGCTCGACGACGGACTGGTGGACACGCTGGACGCCGAGCGCCTGGAGCGGGTGGTGCGCGCCAAGGCCACCTCCGCGTGGAACCTCCATGAGCTGACCCGCGACCTGGACCTGTCGGCGTTCGTGCTCTTCTCCTCGCTCGCCGGGTCCGTGGGCGCCGCAGGTCAGGGCAACTACGCCGCTGCGAACGCCTACTTGGACGCGCTGGCCGAGCTGCGCCGCGCCCAGGGCTTGCCCGCCACCTCGGTCGCCTGGGGCCCGTGGGCCCAGGGCGGCATGGCCGCCGACGAGGCGCTGGAGCGCCGGATGCGCCGCGATGGAGTGCCGCCCATGGCACCCGAGGCGGCGCTCATCGCGCTGCGGCAGGCGCTGGACCTCGATGACACCACCGTGACGGTCGCGGACCTCGACTGGGACCGGTTCCTCGCGGAGTTCACCGCCGTACGGCCGAGCGCTCTGTTCGGCGAGGTGCGGGCCGCGCGTCCGGCACCGACCACCGGGGGCGCGCCGCGCCCGGCCGCCACCTCGGGGACCGGCACGCTCGCGGAGCGGCTGTCCGGGCTGACGGAGAACGAGCGCGCGCAGACCCTGCTGGAGTTGGTGCGTGCGCAGGTCGCGTCGGTGCTGGGGCACGGCGGGGCCGAGGCGGTGGAGGCCGGGCGTGCCTTCAAGGAGCTGGGCTTCGACTCGCTCACCGCCGTCGAGCTCCGCAATCGGCTGAACGCGGCGACGGGCCTGCGCCTGGCCGCCACGCTCATCTACGACTACCCGAACGCCACGGCCCTCGCCGACCATCTGCGTGCTGAACTGCTGGGCGCCGAAGCCGT
>NZ_JAEEAP010000097.1 GCF_016103465.1 Streptomyces sabulosicollis | reverse complement strand
CGCGACAACCGCGCCGTCACGGCCATGGCGCGGATCCTGCTCCACCCCCACATCCCCAACATCCAGACCAGCTGGGTGAAGCTGGGCACGGAGGGCGCCGCCGAGATGCTCCGCTCAGGCGCCAACGACCTGGGCGGCACCCTGATGGAGGAGACCATCTCCCGCATGGCGGGCTCCTCCTACGGCTCCTACCGCTCCATCCAGGACCTGGTGGCCATCGCCGAGCTGGCCGGCCGCCCCGCCCGCGCCCGCACCACCACCTACGGCCCCGTCCCCGAGGACCGCCGGGCCGCCGCCCTCGCCTCGGACGGCCATCTGCCGGAGCTGCTCCCGGTGCTGGGGGACTGAGCCCCGGCTCACGGTTCGCGGGCGCGCCGCGCGGATACGTCCGGGTGCGTCGCGCGGATACGTCCGGGCGCGCCGCGCGGATACGCTGCCCTGGGGAGCGGGGAAGGGGGACCCATGGCAGAGCGGCGTCCGACGATGCGCGAACTGATCCAGCGGCGGCGCCGGTTCGTGGGGCGGCGGCAGGAGATGGCCGCGTTCCGGGAGAACTTCGCCGTGCCGCCCGAGGACGCCGCGCACCACTTCCTGTTCCATGTGCGCGGCGACGCCGGGGTGGGCAAGACGACGCTGCTGCGGCAGTTGGAGAACACCGCGCGGGAGCACCGGGCGCTCACCGCCTCCGTGGACGAGTCCGTCAACAGCGTCCCCGAGGTGATGGCGGCCATCAGCGCCCAGTTCGCACGAGCAGGCCATCCGCTGAAGTCCTTCGACAAGCTGCTGGCGACCTACCGGGAGCGGCGCCACGAGGCCGACGCGGCGGCGCAGCAGCCCGCGCCGGAGTCGCCGGAGGGGGCGGCGGGCGGCCCCCGGCCGTCGGCGTCGAGCGCGTTGGCCGTCCGGGCGGGGCTGGTCGGGCTCGGCATGGTGCCGGGCGTCGGGGCGTTCGCCGCGGCGGCGGAACCGGACCGGGTCGCCCAGGCAGCCGACCGTGCGCGGGCCAAGCTCAGCGCCCGCCTCCGCAGCCATGACGATGTGGACCTGGTGATATCGCCCCTGGACGCGCTCACCCCCGCGTTCCTCAAGGACGTCGGCGAGGTGGCCGCCTCGGTGCCCTGGGTGGCGTGGTTCTTCGACACCTATGAGCGCACCGGCCCGCTGCTGGACCTGTGGCTGCGCGAAGTGATGTTCGAGGGCCGCTACGGCTCGCTCCCGGCCAACGCGGTGGTGACGCTGGCCGGACAGGGCACGCTCGCCCCGCGCTGCTGGGCCGACTACGCCGACCTCGTGGTGGACCTCCCCCTCGTCCCGTTCACGGAGGCGGAGGCCCGGCAGCTGCTGACGGCCAAGGGCGTGGACGACGAGCAGGTGGTCGAGGTCGTCCTCCGCCTCACCGGAGGACTGCCGGTGCTGGTGTCCATGCTGGCCGAGGCGCGGCCCACCACCCCCGAGGCCGTGGGCGACCCCTCCGGCACCGCCGTGGAGCGCTTCCTGAAGTGGGTGAGCGACGAGACCCACCGCTCGGTCGCCCTGGCCGCGGCCCTGCCCCGGCGCCTGGACGAGGACGTCTTCGCGGCCGCGGTGGGGGACGAGGCGGCCGAGCTCTACGGCTGGCTCCGCTCGCTCCCGTTCGTTGCCGACAGCTCCGGCCGCTGCCGCTACCACGAGGTCGTCCGCACGGCCATGCTGCGGCTCCGGCGCAACCAGTCCCCGCAGGAGTGGCGCGCCCGCCACCTCCGGCTGGCCGATGCCTTCGCGCGGTGGCAGCGGCAGATCGAGGAGACGCTGGAGGGGGACGAGAAGTGGAGCCACGAGCGGTGGCTGGACTGCCGGCTGGAGGAGGCGTACCACCGGCTGTGCGCGACCCCCGAGGAAGCGCTGCGGGAGGAACTGCGCGCCTATGTGTGCGCCTACATCGACTACGCGTCGGCGCCTTGGGAGCACCGCTGGCGGCAGATGCTGGTGGAGGCGGGCCAGGATTCCGGCAACGCGTCCGTGGGTGCCTGGGGTGAACGGCTCCTCGCGGAGTCTTCGCGGAGCGACCTGGTCCAGAACGTGACGCTGCTGCTGGACGAGGTCGGGTCGGACGAGCGGGCCGTGGCCATGGCGCTGGGGCTCCGCGGCATGGTCCGCGCGGATATGAACGAACTGGAAGGGGCGTTGGCGGACGCGGAGCGAGCCCTGGAGCTGGACGCCGACTGCGTTCGCGCTCATGCGGCCATGGGGAGCGTGCACCTCGACAAGGAGCGCTACGAGCAGGCGCTGGAGAGCTTCGACCGCGCCGTGACCCTGGACCCCGACTTTCCCTGGCCCCTCGCCCGGCGCGGCGAGGCGTATCGCCTCCTCGGACGGTACGAGGAAAGCCTGGCCGACCTCGATCGCTCCTTCGACCTGCACGAAAGCGCGTGGACCGTGGGGACCCGCGGTCAGGTCCACCACGCCGTGGAGGACTACGACAATGCGCTGGCGGACTTCTCGCGGGCGCTGGAGATCTCCCCCGAATGGGCCTGGGTCTACGCGGAGCGGGGCAGGACCTACCGCGTCATGGGGCGGGACGAGGAGGCGCTCGCGGACTGTGAACGGGCTGTCGAACTCGGCGCCGGCTACGCCGCGTTCGGGCGCGTTCACGCCCTCCGCAACCTGGAGCGTTACGAGGAGGCGATCGACGCGGCCGACCAGTGCCTGGCGTCCCACCCCGATGAGCAGGCCGTGCTCGCCGAGCGCGGTGAGGCGTACCGGATGACCGACCGCTTCCAGGAGGCGCTGGCGGACTTCGGCCGGGCCATCGACATCGAGCCGTCGTATGTGTTCGCGCTGGTCCGCCGAGGGCAGACGTACCAGCACATCGGCCGGCTCGGCGACGCCCTGGCGGATTTCGACACCGCCGTCTCCGCCGCTCCCGACGACACCTGGGTGCTGGCGAACCGAGGCGGATTGCGGCTGCGCCTGGGCGAGGACGAGGCCGCCCTCGCCGATCTGGACCGGGCGCTCGGGATCGACCCCGACGACCTGCTGGCGCTGGTGGCCAGGGCCGGGTGCCACCGCCGGGCGGGCCGGTACGCCGAGGCCGCCACGGACGTCGACCGGGCGGCGGCCCTGGACGGCCAGGACCTCGACATCGCCTTCGAGCGCGCGATGCTGGTGAGCCGCACGACAGGTCTCCTTGAGGCGCGAGAGCGGTGGATCGCCTTCGAGGCGCTCCTGGACGAGCACGTCGACCAGTGGGACCCCCAGGCCCGAGTGGCCGCTCCGGTCGTCAGCAGGGCCGCCCTCGGGGACCGGGCCGGGGCGGCGCGCCTCGTGGCGGAGCTGACCGCCACCCGCCCGTACTGGGAGATCGTCGACGACGTCATACGCGCCCTGGACGACCTCGCGCAGTGTCCCGGGGCCGACCCCACCCCGCTCGCTGCCCTGCGCGCCCCGCTCGCCGAGCTCCGGGCGAGCCTGGAGCGGGGCCGGACGGCACTCGGATAAGAGTGCGGCAGATGGCCGACATTCGGTGAGGGAATTCGCATTCTCGGAATGCGTCCGTCCGTCGTCTTCTCCGTGATGACGCCTTCACAATCCGCGGCGGCCAAGAGGCGATCATTAGGTGTCCATTACAGTTCAAAGGCAGTCCGGGGCCATTCACGCAGCGAAGAAAAGAGGCATGGGTCGTGACCGCAACCGCCAGCGCAGCGACCGGCGTATGGGGCCGCGTCGAACAGCAGGACTTCCGCAGCCGGGTGCGCGGCTGTCTGCTCGGCGGGGCCATCGGGGACGCGCTGGGGGCGGCCGTGGAGTTCGCCTCCCTGGACGAGATCAGGGCGGCACACGGACCCGAGGGCGTGACGGACTTCCTGCCCGCCTATGGCGGCCGCGGACGAGTCACCGACGACACCCAGATGACGCTGTTCACGGTGGACGGACTGATACGGGCGCAGGTGCGCCGCGACACCGGGGCCTGGCACCCGCCCACCGACATCCACTCCGCCCACCGCCGCTGGTACTCCACCCAGCGCGACTGGGGCCCCGATGAGCGCCGTAAGGACGCCGGCTGGCTCGCCCGCGAGGAGTGGCTGTACGCCCAGCGGTCCCCGGGCCGGGCCTGTATCACCGGGCTCGCCGACGAGACCATGGGCACCCTGGAGCGTCCCAAGAACCCCGACTCCAAGGGCTGCGGTGCCGTGATGCGCTCCGCGCCCTTCGGACTGCTGGTGGGCTGGGAGCCGCAGCTGGTCTTCCAGCTGGCCATCGAGTGCGCCGCCCAGACCCACGGCCACCCCACCGGCTATCTCTCGGCCGGTGCCTTCGCCCTCATCGTGCACGGCCTCGCACGCGGCGAGGCGCTGGACGGAGCCGTCCAGCGCGCCCTCGCCCACCTGGCCACCCGCCCCGGCCACGAGGAGACCAGCCACGCGCTGCGGCACGCCCTCGGCGCCGTACGGCAGGGTCTGCCGACCCCCGAGCGCGTCGCGTCGCTCGGCGAGGGCTGGACCGGTGAGGAGGCCCTGGCGATGGGGCTGTACTGCGCCCTGGTCGCCGAGGACGTCCGCCACGGGCTGCTGCTCGCGGTCAACCACGGCGGGGACAGCGACTCCACGGCGGCCATCTGCGGCAATCTGCTGGGCGCGCTGCACGGCGAGACGGCGCTGCCGCCCGCCTGGCTGGCGGAGGTCGAGGGGCGCGGCACGATCCTGGAGCTGGCCGACGACTTCGCCATGGAGATGACCCAGGGCCCGGCCCTGCACGGCCCCGGCAGCTCCTCCCCGGCCTGGCTCACCCGCTACCCGCGCGCGTAGGTCCGCTCCGGCCGCCGCCGCGCCGCACCCGCACCGGTCCGCTGCCGCCCCTGGGGCGCGATGCCCTCCCGTGAACGCCGTGGACGCCATGGACGCCTTACGGCGCGCAGGGTCAGACAGGCGGCCACGCCCAGGAAGGCGACGCCGATCAGCGGATAGACGGCGGTGAGCAGCATCTGGGCCGGGGTCTGGTGGAGCTCCACCCGGGCCGGCCGGCTGTGGGGCGCGTACCAGACCATGAAGGAGCAGAACAGCAGCCCGGTCACCACCGTCCAGGCCGTCCACCCCGCCATGCGCCGCCGCACCGCCTCCACCGCGAGCAGCAGGACCATCGGGACGGCCCACACCCAGTGGTGCGACCAGGAGACCGGGCTGACCATGAGGGCGGTCACGGCGCAGGTCAGAGCGGCCCAGGCGCGGGCGTTCGGAAGGCGGCTGTCGTCCGCCAGCTGGGCGGCCACCGCCGTGGCCAGGCCCACGCAGCCGACCAGCGCGGCCGCCGCGAGCCACCACATGCCCGGGTCGGGGGTGTGCAGCACGCGGGCGAGGGCGCCCTTGAGGTTCTGGTTGCCCGCGCCCTCGACATCGCCGGGGCGGTCGGTGGCGAAGACGACCTCGGTCCAGAAGCGCCGGGAGTCATGCGGCAGCGCCAGGGCCGAGAACGCGACCGTAAGGACGAAGGCGGCGGTCGCGACGGCCGCGCGCCGCAGGTGGTCGTTCGGGAAGCGCCGTGGCGGCGGGCCGCTTCCGGGCCCGGTGCGCCCGCGGGCCGCCGCCCGCACCCGCCCGAGGCCGAGGAGCAGCCCGGCGAGCCCCAGGAAGACCACGAAGAGCCCCGGGGTCAGCTTGATCCCGGTGGCGATGCCCGTCCCGACCCCGGCCCAGCGGTGGCCCGCCCGGCGGGTCAGATCCCACAGCACCAGCGCCGTGACCAGCAGGTTGATCTGCCCGTAGCGCAGGGTCGTCCACACCGGTTCGCACCACACCCCGACGGCGGCCAGGGCCAGGACGGCGGCCGGTCGCGGCACCCGCGCGGGCAGTCCGGTCAGCCGCAGCGACAGATGGGCCACGGCGATCATCAGGCCGAGGTTGACGGCCGTCCCGAAGGTCCGCAGAACGCCCGTGCTCATCACGGTCAGCGGGGTGAACAGCAGGGCGGCGAAGGGCGGATAGGTATTGGGGAGATGGTGCTGGGTCGCCCGCATGTCATACAGATCCATCGCATCGCGCACGGTCCATCCCTCGGCGCGATAGACCAGCAGATCGACCATCGACACCTGGGCGGCCCGCTGCGCGATCCAGAACCCGGTGAAGGAGAGCAGGCAGAAGACCGCCGCGCACAGGAGCGGCCGGCGCAGTACGAGGACGCGGGCCCGGTGGATCCGGGAGTCGGTGATCGTCTGGGTGGCGGTCACGGGGGCTCCAGAGGTCCCTGGGGACGGCGGCTCGGCGGGGCGGGCCGAGTCGGGTCCGCGGTCGTGCGGTCGGCGCGGTTGCTGGCGGTCGGGCTCGGACGGCCGACCATAGTACGTTCCGGATGAGAACGGCGGATGAGCAGAAGGTTGCCTGGGCAGCAGGGATCCTTACACCATCGCCCAGACGCCACATTCCACTTCCGTCCCGTCGGGAACGGTCGGCCCGGCCGCCCCGCGGCCATCGACGGACGGCGCGGACCCACGGACGGAACCGGGCCGCCGGTCACCCCACGCCGGGTGGTGACCGGCGGCCCGGGTCATGGCCGCCGCGCGGCAGGCGTCAGTCCGTGGCGCCCGCGACCGACTTGCGGTCGGTCGCGTCGCCCTGATCCGGCACCGACAGCGCGGCACTCGCCGAACCCGGCCCGTCGTCATCCGAGTTGAGCGAGGCGAGGATGGCATCGCGCTCCGGGGTGTCCTCCGGCTTGATGTAGCCGATGACGATGAAGAGCACGAGCGAGACCGCGAGCGGGACGGAGATCTGGTACTCCAGGTTCACGCCTCCGTCGATCGCGTCGTTGATCGGGTAGTTGACCAGGTAGAAGGCGATCAGACCCATGGCCCAGCTGATCAGTGCCGCCGTCGGCCCCGACTTGCGGAAGGCGCGCAGCATGCCCAGCATCAGCGGGATCGCGATCGGCCCCATGAGTCCGGCGACCCACTTGATCACGACGCTGATGATGTCGCCGAAGAAGTCCGAGTTGACCTGGGTGGCGATGGCCATCGACAGGGCGAGGAAGAGCAGCGTGGTGTAGCGGGCCGCGAGCAGACCGGTGCGGGAGGACCATTCCCGTACCGACGCGAAGACGGCGGGCATGATGTCCCGGGTCACCACCGCCGCGATCGCGTTGGCGTCCGAGGAGCACATCGCCATGGTGTGCGAGAAGAAGCCGACGATCACCAGGCCCAGCAGACCGTGCGGCAGCAGGTGTTCGGCCATCTCGGCGTACGAGTTGTCGGGCTTGTCGGTCTTGATGATCAGGGGCGCGACCCACATGGGGAAGAACAGCACCAGCGGCCAGACGAACCACAGGATGGCCGACAGCCGGGCCGAGCGCTTGGCGGAGTAGGCGCTGTCGGTGGCCATGTAGCGCTGGGCCTGGTTCCACATGCCGCCGTTGTACTCGAACGTCTTGATGAAGAGGTAGGCCAGCAGGAAGATCAGGGTGTAGGGGCCGACGGTGGGCTCGTGGTGGCTGTCGGGAAGGTCGTCCCACACGCTCCACAAGGTGGAGATGCCGTCCAGCTCGTGCAGCACCGCGACCAGCATCGCGATGCCGGCCACGAACTGGATGATGAACTGGCCGAGTTCGGTGAGCGCGTCGGCCCACAGCCCGCCGACCGTGCAGTAGACCGCCGTGACCGCACCGGTGATCAGGATGCCCTGGTTGAGCGAGACACCGGTGAAGACCGACAGCAGGGTGGCGATGGCCGCCCACTTGGCGCCCACGTCCACGATCTTCAGCAGCACCCCGGACCAGGCCAGCGCCTGCTGGGTGGGCAGGTTGTAGCGGTTCTTCAGGTATTCGAGCGGCGAGGCCACCTTGAGCTTGCTGCGCACCCGGTTCAGGCGCGGCGCGAAGAGGTTGGCGCCGATCGCGATGCCGATGGCGATGGGGAAGGACCAGGTGACATAGGAGGTGATGCCGTATTGGTAGGCGATGGCCGCGTATCCCGTGAACATCACCGCGCTGTAGCCGGACATGTGGTGCGAGATCCCGGACAGCCACCAGGGCATCTTGCCGCCGGCGGTGAAGAAGTCGCTCACGTTGTCCACACGCTTGTGGGACCAGAGGCCGATGCCGACCATGACACCGAAGTAGCCGATCAGTACGACCCAGTCGAGACTGTTCATGTCCCCTCCCAGGGGTCCGCCATATGAACGAGAGCGCACTTCGCCGCGACGTTCGTCATGGGCGGTTCCCCCGAGCGGGAGCGGGGTACTTCCGGGATTGAACCGCTCGTTCGGGCGACCGGTCAAGGGTTCTATAGGTCACGAATGTGAACGCAGATCAGAAAGAAGAACGAATTTACCGTTTCTTGACCTGACGGGGCGTTGTCGTTCGCATGTCTGTGCGCCCACGATGAGCGGGCACTTCGTCAGACGCACGCCCACTGATCGACGGGTCGTACGGGAGCGGGATCCCGAAAGGCCGGACAGGAGTCGCGCTAACGCATCAGCTCACCGGCGTTCACCAGCAGCGACTGCCCGGTGATCGCCCGGGCCCGGTCGGAGGCCAGGAACGCCGCGGCCTCCGCCACATCCCCGTCCGTCGCCAGCTCCGGCAGGGCCATCCGGTCGGTGAGCCGGCTCAGCACCTCGGCCTCGCTCACGCCCTCGGTCTGCGCGGTGAAGGTCACATACGCCTGCACCGGAGGCCCCCACATCCAGCCCGGCTGCACGGTGTTGACCCGTATCCGGTGCGGGCCCAGCTCACGCGCGAGCGCGTACATGGCGGAGGTCAGCGCGCCCTTGGAGGCGGCGTACGCGGTCTGGCGCACCTCGGTGGGGGCGGCGGACGACGACTGGGTGCCGATCAGCACGACCGAGCCGCCGTTCCGCTTCAGCGCGGGCAGGCAGGCGCGGGTCATCCGGAGCGTCCCGAACAGGTTGATGTCCACCACCCGGGCCCAGGAGACGAAGTCGGCGTCCTCCAGCCCGCCGAAGTGGCTGTCCAGCGCGGCCACGTGGATCACGGCGTCGATCCGGCCGAAGCGGTCGAGGGCGAGCGCGGCGAGGGCCTCGCACTGCGCCTCGTCCGCGATGTCGGTGGGTCGCCAGGCGGTGTGCGCACCGCCCGGGTCGATCTCCTCCGCGACCTTCGGCAGCCGCTCCTCGGTCCGCGCCCCCATCACCACCCGGGCCCCGTCCCGGACGCACGCGGCCGCCACCCGGGCCCCCAGTCCGGGCCCGACCCCGGAGACGACGACGGTCTTGCCCCGCAGCGGCATGGCGGTCCCTCCCGTATCTGGCGTCGCGTCAGATTAGGGGCGCGGCCGTCAGATCGCCAGAGCGCCGCGGTACCGGTTTGCCGTCCGATTCCGTGCGCTTGATACGGGCGACCCCTCCCCAACTGACGTGACGTCAGCTACACCTGGGGGACATGACGAGCGACGCGTACGCGGAACTGGCCTCCGTCGGCCCGTACGGGGTGCGCCCGGGCCATGCCCTGATCACCCTGGTCGAGCCGCACCCGGGCCATGAGTACGCCTACAACCGCTGGTACGAGGACGACCACTTCATCGCGGGCGCGATGGCCATGCCGTGGATCTACGCGGGCCGCCGCTGGGTCGCCACCCGTGAGCTCCAGCTGCTGCGCTACCCCGAGGAGTCGGCGATCGCCCGGCCAGTGACGGCCGGCTGCTACCTCTCCGTCTACTGGCTCACCGAGGGGCGCTACGCGGACCACATGCGCTGGACGGTCGGCATCAACAAGCGGCTGCTCCGGGACGGGCGGGTCTACCAGGACCGTACGCACGTCTTCACGGCCTTCCAGGACCACGAGGCCACCGTCTACCGGGACGGGGCGGCCGGGCCGCGCGACCACCACGCGCTGGACCACCCCTACGCCGGGCTGGCGCTGGAGGTGATCGAGAGCGAGAGCCCGGAGCAGCGGGAGGAACTGCTCGCATGGCTCCGATCCAGACATCTGCCGCGCCGGCTCGCGGGCTCACCCGCCGCGATGGTGACGGTCTTCCGGCCGACCCCGCTGCCCTCGGACCGGATGTCGTACGTGAAGCAGGTCGAAGGGGTCGACACCCGGCTGACGCTGCTGTGGTTCCTCCAGTCCGATCCCCGGGAATGCTGGGACCCCGGTTTCACCGGCCTGGACGGTGAAGTGGCCGATGCCGGTCTCGGCCGGGTGGAATTCATGGCGCCGTTCATTCCGACGATTCCCGGTACGGACCACTACGTGGCGGAACTCCGCTGAAGCGGCGATGCCGGAAAGCCCCGGAAACGGCAAGAGCCCTCTCGGCAGGGACGGCGACCGGTCGAGAGGGCTCGGGTGCGGGTGTGGCGCTCCGCGCCGCCGACCGCGCTACCGCGGCCGGGTGCTGCGGAGGTCAGTCGAGGTCGAAGGCGCCTCGGCTGACGTCGGACACAAAGGCCGACCACGATGCGGGGGCGAAGCTGAGCGTCGGTCCGTGGGGGTCCTTGGAGTCGCGCACGGCGATCTCGCTGATGACCGGGGAGGAGATTTCCACGCAAGCGCCGTTTCCGGCCGAGTACGAGGATTTCACCCACATGCTCGTCTTTCCCTGCTGAATGGACACGATTGCTCCGATGCATTGTGTAGATGAGACGCACCCCCGATTGGAGGCGTCACCGACGTTACTCGGCAACATCGTCCGGAAAGCGGGCCATTCACTCGACCGGATGGCATATTCCCGTGGCCCCTTCCGCGGTGAGGCGCGGAGGTGTAGCCTCCGCCCTTCACCGTTCGCACCGGAACGTTTCCGTCCCCCCTCAGCCCGCCGGGGCGGCCTCGCCCTCCTCCTGGTGTCGGCGGGCGTGCTCCTGGGCCACCTCGGTGATGAACTGGCGGCTCTGATCCGCGTTGAGCGCCTGGGCCCGCAGATGCTCGTACATCATGCTGTAGCTCTGCACATCGCTGAGCTTCTCCAGATACAGGTCGCTCGTCACGCCCTCGAGATAGACGACGCTGGTGTCCGACTCGTCCGAGAACTCCAGGATGGTGAACTGCCCGCTCATCCCCGGGTGCGACCCCATGTCGAAGGGGAGCGCCTGCACCGTCACATGGGGCTCGTGGCTCATCCGGACCAGATAGTCCAGCTGATCGCTCATGATCTTGGAATTGCCGACCACCCGCCGCATCGCCGCCTCGTCCACGACCGCCCACAGCCGCAGCGGGGCCAGCGGATCGGTGATCCGCTCCTGGCGCCTGAGCCGGACCTGCACCCGCTGGGCGATCTGGTCCTGCGGGGCCTCCGGCAGGGCCCCGCTGATCACCGCCTCCGCGTAGTCGGGGGTCTGCAACAGGCCCGGCATCACCTGGGGTTCGTAGACCCGCAGGGACGCCGCGTCCGTCTCGAAGCCGATGTAGACGCTGTACGGCACATCGCCGAAGGCGTTCCACCAACCCTGCTGGCGCGACTCCTTCGCCATTTGCATCAGGGAATCGACCAGCGCCTTGTCCTCCACCTTGTAGGTGCGGCACAGGTCGCGCACATCGCGCTGGCTGATGCTGCGGCGCCCGTTCTCCAGCCGGCTGATCTTCGACTGGGAGACCATCAGCTCCTCGGCCACCTCCTCCGCCGTCATGCCCTTCTCCTGGCGGAGCCTGCGCAGTTCCTGGCCCAACCGGCGTCGCCGGACAGTGGGGCCGACGTTCGATGTCACGGGACGTGCACCTCCGGCTTCGTACTGCTGATTCCTGCTGTTCAGCAGCCTGCCACTACCGGACGGGAGCGCGCTGGGAAATGGTCGCACAAAGGTGGCCGCGCAACGGTGGACGAACGCGCGCGCGGGGCGGTGGGACGGCCGGTCGTCCGAATCGGCCGTCCCACCACCCCGCGCGCTTCAGCGGCTCCCGAACCGGGTCAGTGGGGACTGCGGTGCGGTCGGTGGAGCGTCAGTGGTGCTCGGTGCTGCTCGGAGCCGGACGGTGGCGCTCCGCCCCGGACGGTGCCGGGAGCGGCCTCCGCCGCCCCGCTGACGGGCTGCTGGTGCGTTCGACGGGCTGGGTGGTGCGTGGTGGTGCGGTGGTGCCCCGAAGGGGCCTCAGCGCGCTCCGACGCGGGCCATGCTCCCGCGGCGGGACGGCTGGGCCGGAACGCCGGCCGCGGGCTCCGCCGCGGCGCGTGTCCCCGCCTGTCGGCCTCCGGCCGGTGCGCGCCGTGGCTGCGCCGCGACACCGTTCTGCACGTCCATCACGGCGTGCGCCACGAGACCGCCCATCGGGTCGTGCCGGATCAGATCCCGGAGCCTGGAGCGCGAGGAACGCCCCTCGTTCCCGGGATACAGGTGCTTGCCGAGTCCGACCGCGTGGGCCAGGGCGGCGAGCGCGGCGGTCCGCGGGTCCGGCGGTACGCCGGTGCGGATCGCGCTGTCCAGCCGGGCCCTGATTTCCCGGCTGATCGCCGTGTCCGTCGCCTGGTAGCGCGTCGTCGGCAGTACGCCACACATCTGGCCCGCGACGGCATGCACCATGCCGCAGCGCTCCAGGTGCGTGAGGTACGTCTGGCGCAGCCCCAGCCGGGGCCCGCCGATCCAGTGGACCGCGCGCACCGGGCTGCCGCGTCGGCGCAGCAGCTCCAGCGCGGAGTCCAGAGTCGGATCTCCGGTCGGCCGTGGCAGCACCACGGCGATACGATCCCCGTCAGGGGCTATCCGTCCGGCCAAGGCCAGCTCTACTAGCTGTGCCCCGGCGAGACCGAGGTCGAGCGACTGCGGCTGCGCCGTGGTACCCGTGGTCGGGTCCAAAGCGAGCAGCAGAAGCTCCTCCGGAATTGTTCTGCGGCTCCTGCCCATCCATGCCTCCCCGCGTGGATGAATGACAGGGTGACCCCTCTCACATTGGTCTGTCGAGAGTGCCTGGGGGGTTTGGGTGGGAACCGGTAGGTATGTCGTTCTCGTCTAGCAGGTGGGCGGGCACCTGAAGACGCTCTCCGGTTGTGGCGTTGCGCGACCGCGTGCCGGACACACAGGACACTGGTAGAGGTTGGGCTGCGGGACGTGACGCCATGGGGCGCAAGGCGTCCCGCGACACATATCGAGGAGGCATCGGTGGCGGGCGAGTCCCCCGGCAGGTCGGATCAGCAGAAGTCGTCGGGGGAGACGGCTAGGGGAGAGAGCGATCCGAGGCTCGCGATCTCGCGCGAAGCGGAGGCGGGTCAGGGCTCGACGGCGGTCGCCGTCGTGTCCGACGACCTCCGGTCGGGTACCGGCGAGCCGGAGTCGGCTCCTGACGGGCCCGGGGTGACCTCCGGGGCGGCCTCCGGGGCGGCGGCCGAAGCGGAGGCGGAAGCGGAACCAGAAGCACCGGCGGTCGACCGGGGCGACGCGAAGGTTTCTGGTGTTCGCGATAGTGAACGGGGCGAAGGTTCCGGGACGTCGGAGGCGAAGGCGGAGCCGGACGCGGATTCCGGTGCGGCGGACGCATGGCCCAAGGGGGATGCGCCCGAGCCCGACACGGAGCGGGAACCGGACGCGGACGGTGCGGAGGGTACGGACGGTGCCGACGGCGCCGACGACTCCGATGACGCTGACGCGGACACCACGGCCGAGGGCGCGGCCGGGGCCGGGGCGGAGGAGGGCGGCGACGAGCCGTCGAAGCCGTCGGTGGATCAGCGGACGGCCGTCTTCCGTACGGTGCGGCCGAAGGCGGACGCCGAGGACGGCCAGGCCGCGGGCAAGGACAAGGCGGACAAGGACAAGGACAAGAACAAGAAGGATGAGCCCAAGAAGGGCGAGGCTGAGAAGAAGGACGAGGCCGAGGCGGGCGGGCCCGAGGGCAAGCCTGGTAAGGCGGCCGCGCCCGAGGCGGACGACGACGCCCCGGGCAAGCCGATCGATCGCCCGACGGCCGCCTTCGGCGTGCTCCCGGAGAAGCCCGGAAAGGGCGACAAGAAGGGCGTCGACCAGGCGACCACAGCCTTCAAGGCGGTCAGCCCCCCGGCTGGCCGCAAGGCGGCAGACAGTAAGACGGCCGCGAAGGCGTCCGACTCGAGGGCGTCCGACACGAAGGCGTCCGACACGAAGGCGTCCGGCAAGAAGCCCGTCGGCGAGTCGGACAACGAGCGGACCAGCAAGTTCGTCCCGCTGCGGTCCCCCGACGACCCGGCCCCGCCGAAGCCCCCCGCCGCGCCCGCGGCGCCCGCGGCGCCGAAGGCCCAGGCCGCGCCGCCCGCGGTCCCCGAGGCCGAGCGGACCAAGCAGCAGCCGCTGCCGCCGCTGGCGCCGGACGGCAAGCAGCCCGCGCCGCTCGATCTGCTGGCGCAGCTGACCAACACGCCGCCCAAGCCCGAGACGCCGCTGCGGACGGCGATCCGCCGGGTCAAGATCTGGACGCCGCTGGTCGTACTGCTGGTGATCATCCTGGGTGTCGTCCAGGCGCTGCGGCCGCTGCCGGATCCGTCGCTGAAGCTCACCACGGACGCCGCCTACCGCTTCGGCGGTGGCGCGCTCTCCATGCCGTGGCCCGACCAGGGGCAGTCCGCCGCCGAGGTCGAGGGCGTGGGCAGCCTGGGCACCTCCGGGGAGCAGAAGCCCGTGCCGATCGCCAGCGTCACCAAGGTCATGACGGCCTATGTGGTGCTCAAGGACCATCCGCTGAAGGGCGACGCGGAGGGCCCGAAGATAAAGATCGACGCGCAGGCGGCCGAGGAGGCGAAGTCCGCCGACGAGTCGCGGGCGGAGGTCAAGGAGGGGCAGACCTTCACCCAGCACCAGCTGCTCCAGCTGCTGCTGATCAACTCCAGCAACAACATCGCCCGGCTGCTCGCCCGCTGGGACGCCGGATCGCTCGACGCGTTCGTGAAGAAGATGAACGACGCGGCCGAGAGCCTGGGGATGACGCACACCACCTACACCGACCCCAGCGGTCTGAAGGAGTCCACCAAGTCCACCGCGGCCGACCAGCTGAAGCTGGCGAAGGCGGCGATGCAGTCCGAGGCGTTCCGGGCGGTCGTGGCCACGCCCAACACCGATATCCCGGGGCTCGACGACCGCATCTACAACAACAACAATCTGCTGGTGAAGCCGGGCGTGATCGGTATCAAGACCGGTTCGTCCACCCCGGCCGGCGGTGCGCTGATGTGGGGTGCCGTGCGGACGATCGACGGCAAGAAGCAGCGGATCCTCGGTGTGGTCCTCGAGCAGCGGGCGACCACCACGCTGGACGCCAGCCTCCAGCTCGCGCAGACCAACAGCTACAAGCTGATCACCGCCGCGCAGGACGCCCTCACCTCGGCCACCGTCATCAAGAAGGGCGATGTCGTCGGCCAGGTCGACGACGGGCTGGGCGGCACCACGCCGGTCGTCGCGACCAAGGATCTGAAGGCGGTCGGCTGGTCCGGTCTGACGGTCGACATCAAGATCGGTGATGGCGGCAAGAAGGTGCCGCACTCGGCCAAGGCGGGCACGGTCGTCGGCGAGGTGACCGTGGGCACGGGCCCCGGACGGCTCAAGGCGCCGGTGGCCCTTCAGGATGATCTGTCCGAGCCCTCCTTCGGCGCGAAACTGACCCGTATCGGCTGACCCGCCGGGGAAGTGGGATAGAGGGGACGAGAGGAAGCGGCCCCGGCGCGAAACGCCGCCGGGGCCCGAGCCGGATCGGGGCGGCCCGCGCGTGCTAGCGTCGCGTGGGTCCCCGGCCTGGACCCACCGCAGAACGGGAGTGACCCGGCGCGGGGTTGAGGACGATGGGGCAGACCTCGGGGGAAGACGGGGAGAGCCGCAGTGACCACCGTGGATCCGACACGGGCCGATGAAAGCGGGGGCTCGGAGGAGAGCACCGCCGCACGAATACGCGTACCCACACAGCGCTGGCCGGCCGAGCCGACCGGCCCGCCGGAGGCCGAGGGCGAGGGCCGCCGGGCCGCTTCGGGCGGGCTGCTCCAGCGCGCCCGGAAGGCCCTGCGCCATCCGGTCGTCGCTGCCCTGGCCGCCGCCGCGCTGCTGCATCTGCTGTGGGTGGCGCTGCTCGCGAACAGCGGCGGTGACCTCGCCGCGCAGGACGCCTGGGCGGAGTTCGCCCTCCAGCACCCGGACCTGGCGTACAACCTGGCCTGGTACGGCGGGATGCACCCGGTCTCGTACAGCGTCATCTCGCCGTATCTGATGGCGGTCCTCGGGGTCCGCTCGACGATGATGGTCGCGGGGACACTGTCCGCCGGGCTGCTCGCGCTGCTGCTGGTGCGCAGCCGTGCCGTGCGGCGGCCGATGTGGCCCGCCCTGTACGGCGCGTTCGCGCTGACCTGCAACGCCATCTCGGGCCGGGTGACCTTCGGGCTCGGCGCGATGTTCGGGCTCGCGGCCGTGGCCGTGATCTTCGCCTGGCCCCGGCGGTGGCGCTCCCGGCACTGGCACCACAAGACCGTACGGTTCGTCCTGGCCGCCGTGCTGGCGGCGCTGTCGACCATGTCCAGTCCGGTGGCCGGTCTGTTCGTGGGCATCGTGGCCGCCGGGCTGTGGCTGACCAGGCGGCGCTTCGCCGCGTACGCGCTCGGGGTCACCCCCGCGCTGGTGGTCGGCCTGTCGGCGTGGCTGTTCCCGTTCTCCGGTGAGCAGCCGATGGGCATCGGGTCGGTGATCCTGCCGTTCATCACCGGTGCCGCGGTGCTGAGGTGCGTGCCGCGCACATGGTCCACCGTGCGGGTCGGGGCCGGGCTCTACTGCCTGGGGGTGGTGCTCACCTGGATGATCCCCTCCCAGATCGGCACCAACATCTCCCGGCTCGGCATGATCTTCGGCGGCGTGGTGCTGATCGCCGCGCTGCCCGCCGTGCGCAAGCCCCCGCGCGCCGAGCTGCGCACGACGCCCGCGGGCCGCCGCTGGACCGTTCTGGTGCTGGCGCTGGCGACCGTCACGGTGTGGCAGGGGGTCAAGACCGCCGACGACGTGATCCACACCGCGCCCTCGGCGTCCTGGGCCCGTGAGCTGGCGCCGCTGGTCGACCGGCTCAAGCGGGAGAAGGCCGACCGGGGCCGGGTCGAGGTGGTTCCGGTGCGCAGCCACCGCGAGTCCTCCGCGCTCGCCCCGTACGTCAACCTGGCGCGCGGCTGGAACCGCCAGCGCGACCTGGACCGGAACCCGATCTTCTACGGCGAGGACACCCTCACCCCGGCCAGCTACCACGAATGGCTCAAGCGCTGGGCGGTGCACTTCGTGGTGCTGCCCGCGGACGACCCGGACACCGCGGCGGAGAAGGAGTCCGAGCTGCTCGGCACCGGTCTGCCGTATCTGCGCGAGGTCTGGTCGGACGAGAACTGGAAGCTGTACGAGGTCAAGGATCCGACGCAGATCGCCGACCCGCCCGCCACCGTGCGGCGCGCGGGCGCCGACCAGCTGGTGCTGTCGGTCCGCGCCAAGGGCCCGGTGCTGATCCGCATCCCGTACTCGCCGTGGCTGGGCCTGGTCGACAAGGACGGGCACAGCGTCCGGGCCCCGAAGGGGGAGGACGACCGGCTGCCGGTCAACCGCGAGGGCTGCCTCACCAAGCAGACCCAGGGCGGTGAGGAGGGCCAGCCGGAGGACGAGTGGACGGTGCTGCACGCCCCCCGGCCCGGCATCTACCGGATAACGGGCAAGTACCAGCTGCCGCGCGGCACGCCCTGCCCGGACGAGATGGCGCCCTGAACCGGTCCGCGGCCGACCCGGCTTCCTGAACCGGGTCGGCCGCGGACCGGCTTCCAGCACGGCGCCCCCGGTCACCGGTCAGCCGCAGACCGTCGGCAGCCACGGCTGGTCGGGGGCGTCGCGCAGGCTCCGGCGGATCGCCTCCAGGCTGCGCAGCAGCCCGTCCGGCGGCTTGCTGGTGTCGCTGAGGTAGGTCAGCGCGGCGCGCTGGAAGGCCACCCGCATCCGCGTGGGCATGGCGTCGGAGGCATCCAGGCACAGCGAGGCCGAGTCCCGGAGGGTCGTCGCGATCCGCCGGCCCACGGCGTCGTCGCCCTGGGCGTCCAGCCGGACGTCACGGTTGGCGAAGAACGGGTGGGTGCTGCTGTCGGCGGTCTTCTTGCCCCACTCCCGCTGGGCGTCGGCCGAGATCAGATAGCGCATCAGCTCCTGGGCCTGCGGGGTGTCACGGAACATCGCGGCGAAGTCCCCCGACACCTCCCGGGCGGTGGAGCGCCGGTCGGTGTCGGGGAGGAGCCCGGGGGAGAAGACGAAGTCCGCCTGGGCGGGACGGGGGTAGCCGCCGCGGATGAACGACCCCTGGTGCTCCAGCGCACACGGCGGGCCGGTGCCGAACAGCTTCGTGCCCGCCGCGCGGAAGTCGGTGATCAGCGCGGTGCGCGCGGTGTCCTTGCCGAAGAGCGAGCCCCAGCTCTGCCAGGCCCGCTCCACCCGGGGGTCCGTCCACGGCAGCCCGCCGGTGGCCCAGTCCTGGTAGACGGATCTGCCCTGCTGCTGCAGCAGCAGATCCTCGATCCAGTCGGTGCCGGGCCAGCCGGAGGTCGCGTCGTCGCCCATGCCGACGCACCACTGGCGGCCGTCGGCGGCGAGGGCGGGCAGCGCGTCCGGGCGGCGGTCGCGGTCGTACCACACGATGCTCTTCAGATCGGCCTTGACCGCGATCCCGTACACCGGCCCGTCGGCGCTCAGCCGGGGCGTCCACAGCCGTCCGTAGGCCGTGCGCTCCCGGCTCGGGATCACTCCGTCCAGCGGGGTCAGCTGGCGCTGGCGGGCGTACGCGGCCAGCTCGCCCGAGCTGGGCAGGACGGCGAGGTCGGGCGGCGTCCCGGAAGCCACTTCCGAGGACAGCACCTCGCGCAGCGCGGTGGTGCCCTGATAGTCCACATGGATGCCGGTATGCCGGGTGAACGTCGCCAGCAGCCCCCGGAACGCCTCGCCCTCCTCGCCGGTCCATGACGCGAGCACGCTGACGCTGCCGCGCGACTGCCAGCCGCTCGTATCGCCCGCGCCCACGACGCACAGCAGCACCATCCACAGCCCGAGGACCGTGGCCGTGGCGTGACCGGACCGCTTCGCCGCGCTCATCGGAGCTGGAACCGGTACTCGTCGATACGCGGCTGGAGACCGACCAGGATCAGGGCGGCCAGCACGGCGCCGCCCACGGGTATCCAGCCGACCGCACCGGCCTGCCACTGCGTGTTCCGCATCGTCCTCGCGACCTCCCTGGCGGTGGGGCCGCCGGTGCGGCCGATGTCCGACCGGGTCAGGCTGGCCCGGGCCGACCCCAGCCGGTCCTGGGTCTGGTACGTGAACACCGCCAGCGGCAGCAGGGCGGCGAGCAGCGCGGTCGCCGCCGCCAGCCAGGGATTGACCAGCCGGCGGAAGCGGTGCCGCAGAAAGCGCTGGGTGTGGACCAGCAGCGCCGCGAGCGTGAGAAACAGCCCCGGCACCAGCAGCCACCAGGCGAACGTCAGCAGCCAGCCGAACGACGTCTGGTCGTCGAGCACGCCGAGCTGCCGCTGCTGCACCGCCCTCAGACGGTCGAGGACGCCGCTGTGGTCGTGCCGCAGGATGGAGTCGGCGTACCGCAGGTAGGCATCCCTGAGCGTCGGGTTGTCGCGGTTCGCGTACGCCTGCTCGACGGTGTCGCCGTAGGACGTCACCAGCGCCGCGGAGGTGCGCAGGGAGCCGCGCGCCGACTCGCCCCCGATGGTGCTCTTGGACACCTGGGCGAGGCTCTGCCTGGCCGTCGACAGCTTGTCGCGGTACTCCTCGCTGAGGCCCTCGAACTCCGCGGTGGGGCTGGAGATGCTGCGCCGCGCCTCGTCGTAGGAGGCGTTCAGCGCGTCGATGGCGGCGGCCACCTGCAGTATCGCCGGGGTGGACCGGTCGGTCACCGCCTTGGAGTTGCGGCTGACGCCGTAGTACGCGGCCAGCAGCGCGGCCACGGCCACCGCCGTGACCACGAGCAGGGCGATCAGACGACGCACCAGGAAGGCGCGGGTGGCGCTCATATCGCGCCTCCCGTGCCGCCTGGTCCGCCCGTGCCGCCCGCGCCGTCTGATCCGCCCGTGCCGCCTGGTCCGCCCGTGCCGCCCGCGCCGTCTGATCCGCCCGCGCCGCCCGGCTGCCCCGGTCGCCCCGGTTCGCCGTTCAGCGGAGCGTTGCACTGCTGGCAGAACTCGGCGGTGGCGGGCGACCGGCGCCCGCAGACCGGGCAGAGGACATCCGCGGCGGGCGGCGCGGCGGGTGCCGGGCGGTCCACCCCCATGAAGGGCGCGCTCTCCTCCGACACGACGATCACCGAGTTGAGGTCCAGCGGCCGGATGGGCTCGCGGATCCGCACCTCGCCGGTGGCCGCGTCCACGACGTGGACCAGCCCGCTCAGCCGGGCCAGCATCTTCTCGCTGCCCAGCTGGTGGGCCAGCTGGACGGCGCGCCCCCACTGGCGGCGGGCCCGCTCCCGGTCGCCCGCCTCGTAGGCGTCGCAGCCGGCGGTGATGGCGTGACCCAACTCGGAGTCGGCGTCGTAGTGGGCCAGCCGGGGGTCGATACGGGACGACAGCAGCACATCGTCCGTCCACTGGACCAGCACCGACTCCGGCTCGGGCAGCGGCAGCGCGGTGTCGCCCTCCACCACCAGCTCCACGGCGGCCAGCTCCACGTCCTCGCCCATCGGATCGTGCCGCGGGTCGGCGAGCACGGACACCTGGTACTCGCGGGTCTCGTCGCCCCACGCCCTGCTGGTCCACTCCCAGGTGCGCTCATCGGGGCGGACGCCCTGGTCGGTGAGGTCCGCCCGGGTGGGGTGCACCTGCTTGACGAAGCCGACCCGGCTGCCCGCCCGGGTGCGGATCCGGATCCGCACCCCGGCCAGCGCCTTGGCCATCGAGGCGGAGACCATCTCCTCGAACTCGGCAGCCAGCGCGGAGTCCTTCAGGACCGCGTCGGCCCTGCCGTGCAGCCGGTGCGCGATCCGCTTCAGCTCGGTGGCGTCCCAGCCGTCGCCGATCCCGCGCGCGTCACAGGTGAAATGCGGGGCACAGGAGTCCAGCACCTGGTCCAGATAGCCGGGCGGGTCGTGTTCGTTGCGGCCGTCGGTGAGCAGCAGGGTGTGCCGGATCGCGGCGGGCTGCCGCAGATGGAGCCGCCGGGCGAGATCCAGCCAGGAGCCGATCGCGGTGCCGCCGACCGCGGGCAGCCGGGCCGCCACCCGGGCGGCGGCGGCCTTGGTGTCCGGCCCCGCCACCGCCATGCCGCCGGTGAACGGATAGACCACCTGGGCCTGTTCGGTGCCCTCGACGATCGCGAACCGGGTCCCGTCGCGCAGTATGCCGACCGCGGTGGCGGTGGCCCGCCGCGCCGCCGCGATCTTCGTCGGCGGCCAGCTCATCGACATCGAGCAGTCGATGACGATGACCTCCGAAGCGGCGGTACGGGCGGCCGCCGGACCCAGGCCGCCCGCGCGCACGCTCACGATGGCGTGCATCTCGGTGCGGCCCGCGGAAGCGGGCAGGTACTTGTTCTGGTGCACCCGCAGGGTGAGGGCCGGGCCCCCGTCCGCGGCCCCCGGGCCGTGCTGCCTTCTGTGGTCCTCGCTCATCTGATCCCCCTGTCAGACTGTCAGACGCGGGTCATGGGCCTGATGGCATTCGCGCGGTCGATCAGCACCCCGAGCGTCTCGGGGCTGTCCGCCTGCCGGGCCAGCCGGCGCAGGGTCTGCTCCAGCTCCGCGCGCAGCGCGTTTTCGTCCTCCCACTCCCCATACACCAGTGACGGGGGTTCGGTTCCCCTCCGAGGCGCTTCAGCCGCCAGATCGGCGCGCCCCTTCCGTACCCAGCGCCTTGAACGGGCGTGCCCAGCGGGCTCACCCCTCTGTTCCCCGGCGCCGGACCGCCGCTCCGCCCAGTCCAGCGTCACCTCCAGCGACTCCGCCGTCAGCCGGTCGCGGGCCGGGCCGGACTCGCGCCCCTCGTCCAGATACAGCCGCGGCAGCCGCGTGCGCACCTCCGCGAGGTCCTCGGCCGTCGGCAGGGCGTCGGGGTGGCCCAGCCGCCCCGACAGCACCCGTACTATGGCGATCCGCGCGGCGTCGTAGTGGCGGGAGACCTTCGGCACCCCGCCCAGGACCTCCACCGCGCCGCCCCGGTCACCCGCCGCGAGCCGGAGCCGGGCCAGCCCGAAGGCGGCGCTGCCCTGTGAGCGGTTGCGCTGCCACACCGCCTCGTAGAACCGCTTGGCGGCCTCGTGATCGCCCAGGTGCTCGGCGCAGTAGCCGAGCGCCAGCTTGGGGGCGTACTCCCCGGGCAGGGCGCTGTAGACCTCGTCGAACTCCCGCCGGGCGTCGGCCACCGCGCCGTCCGCGAGCCGCAGCAGGGCGCGGTGCCAGGACAGCCGCCAGTCGTACGGGGCGGCGGAGCCGATCAGCCCCACGGCGATCGCCAACTCATCCGCCGCCGCGTCCCGCTCCCCCAGCTCCAGACGGGCGCGGCAGACGCGCAGCCGGATCTCGGCGGAGGGCCGGGGGAAGGCGTGCAGCTGCTCGATCAGCCGCCGCGGCCCGCTGTCGGTCGGGATGCCCAGCAGCGCCGCGCCGGGGTCCGCCGCGTCCGGGAACGGCACCGGCAGCCCGAGCGGCACCCGCTCCGGCCGGGGCAGCCCGGACGCCAGCAGTGGGCGCGGGTCCGCGTCCAGCCAGCGCTCCAGGTCCGGGATCCGGCCCAGCGAGGAGTCCAGCAGCGCCGAGGTGGGGGCGAAGAGCGTGGACGGCTCCGGCTGCTCCCGGTTCAGCCGCAGCGAGTGGATCTCCCGCAGCACACCCCACAGCTGCTCGGACATCTCCGCGGCCGAACCGAACCGCCGCTCGGGATCGGCCGCGGTGGCGCGGGCCAGCACCCGGCGGTAGGACTCGGCACCCAGACCGGGCGGTCGCTGGGCCTGCCGGGTGGCCTTGTCCGAGAGTTCCTCGAGCGTTCTGCCGACCCCGAAGAGGTCATGGCGCTCGGTGAGGGCGGAGGCGCCCCGGGCCAGCACCTCGGGGGCGGCGAACGCCTCGGTGATCACCGGCTGCCCGCCGTCCCGCCGGCCCAGCCGCCACACCGCGCCGAGGTCGATCACCTTGACCCGGTCCTCGTGGTGCATCACATTGCTCGGCTTGAGATCGCAGTACAGCAGCTTCTCGCCGTGCAGATAGCCCACCGCGCGCAGCACCAGACAGCCGTACGCCAGGATGTGCTCATACAGCCGCGGCCCGTCGTACGGCTTCACCGCGTCCGCGATGTGGTCCTTGATCTGGGCGAGGGTCATCCCGCCGACGAACTCCATCACGATGTAGCCCGTCAGCGCGCCGTCGTCGTCGCGGGGGTCGGGCTGGGTGACGTAGTTGATGATCCGGACGATGCCGGGGTGGTCGAGCATGGTCAGATAGCGGCGCTCCTCGACCGCCGCCCGCAGGGCCGCCTCGTCCTCGTTGTTGATCAGGCCCTTGATCGCCACGGGCTGGTCGTCCAGCTGGGTGTCCTCGGCGAGATAGACCCAGCCGAGCCCGCCGTACCCCACGCAGCCGATCACCCGGTACTGATCGCCCAGCAGGTCCCCGGGGCTCAGCCGCGGGGTGAAGTCGAACGGATGGCGGCAGCGCGGGCAGTAGCCCCGGGAGAGCGCGGGCTGACCGGCGTAGGGCGCGCCCACGATCTCGTCGCACCCCTCCCAGCCGCAGGTCTGGCCGCGCGACGGGGGATGCGGATCGTCCATCACCAGGTCGCGCAGTGAGGGCAGTTCGACGCGGGGGAGGTCCAGCAGGCCCTCGCCCGCCGGCCGCACCGTGAACTTCCGCGCCACATCGCGGCGGCGGGCGCGGGCCGTGGTCTGTCTATTATACACATCT
>NZ_JAEEAP010000979.1 GCF_016103465.1 Streptomyces sabulosicollis | reverse complement strand
GCGGGGTCGGAATCCGGCTCCGGGGCGGGGTCACGTTGAGGCGCTGCCCCGGGTCCCACCGGATCCTCGCCCCGGCCCTTGATCGCCGTCAGCCGATCGTCGTCTCCGACACCACCCACGCCAGGTACTCCTCGCTGCCGTTCACGATGGGCGTCGCGATGACCTCGGGGGTCTCGTAGTCGTGCGCCTCGCGGATATGCGCCTCCAACTCGTCGTAGCGCGCGGCGGTGGTCTTGAACAGCACCTGCCACTCGGCCGCCGTCTCGACCTCCCCCTCCCACCGGTACACGGATGTCACGGGCTGGCTGATCTGCGCACAGGCCGCCAGCCGGGCCTCGATCGCCCCGCGGGCCAGCGCCTCGGCCTTCTCGGGGGTGTCGGTGGTGGTCAGTACGGTCAGGTAGTCGGCCACTGCTGCGGTACCTCTCTCCACGGGGCGGTTGCACGGCGCGGCTGCGAACTGGCGCCCACCACGCTAGCCGGTGAGGATTGAGGGAACCCGCCGACGATCAGACCGGACCGATCGAGGGGCACTCATGGATGACCTCACCACGCTCGCGCGCCACCATCTGGACCAGGCCAAGGCCGATCCGCACGGGCGCAGCGCGCATCTGTTCCTGCATGACGGTCCGCTGCGGCAGAGCGTGATCGCCATGGTCTCCGGCTGCGAGCTCGATGAGCACAACGCTCCCCCGGCGGCCAGCCTCCAGGTGCTGCACGGACATGTACGGCTGACCGGCGGCGGTGACCGGATGGACCTGATCGCGGGGCAGGTGCAGGAGTTGCCGCACGAGCGGCACGGGTTGCGGGCGCTGGAGGACTCGGTGGTGCTGCTGACCGCCGTGACCGCCACCCATGGCTGTCCCACCCCTTACGAGGACACGGCCGCCACCTGACGACGGGCCCGGCCCTGTCTCTTATAGACATCT
>NZ_JAEEAP010000978.1 GCF_016103465.1 Streptomyces sabulosicollis | reverse complement strand
ATACGAGATTAGCGAGTGTCTCGTGGGCTCGGGTCGGGGGGAGACCATGCGCGTTCAGGTACTTGGGCCGTTACGGGTCTGGCACGGCGAGGCCGGGATCGACCTCGGCACACCTCATCAGCGAGCCCTCCTCGGCCTGCTGGTCCTGGCAGGGGGACGGTCGCTGTCCCGGGCGGAACTGGCCGACGCCCTGTGGAGGGACCGGCCACCGCGCAGCGCCGTCAATCTCATCCAGACCTACGTCAAACGATTACGCCGCCTGCTGGAGCCCGCCCGTCCGGCCCGGACCCCCAGCGCGCTGCTGCCCAGGGTCGGGGACGGCTACGCGCTCCGCGTTCCCCAGGACGACGTCGACCTGTCACGCTTTCGGCAGCTGGTGACCCGGGCCGAGGCCGCACGGCGCGAGGGCGACGATCGTGGCGCGGCAGCGCTGCTGGCTGAGGCGCTCCGGCTGTGGCAGTCCCCGCCGATGGCGGATCTGCCCCTCCTGGCCGCTCATCCCGCGGTGGTCGCGCTGGCCGAGGAGCGGCGGGCCGCGGTGGCGAAGTACGGCGACGCGATGATCGCCGCGGGGGACGCCGAGGAGGCCCTGCCCATCCTGGCGGAGACCGCGGCCGCGCACCCGCTGGACGAGCGGGCACAGGCCCGTCTGATGCGGGCCCACGGTGCCGTCGGACAGCGGGACACGGCCTTCACGATCTATCTGGACAGCCGCCGCAGACTCGCCGACGAACTGGGTGTGGAACCCGGCGCCGAACTGACCGCCGCCTACACCGCGTTGCTGGGGGAGGCGGCCGGGAGACCGGGAGCCTGTGCGGCAGGCCCCACGGGAACCCGTTCCCGTGGGGCCGACGTCATTTCGGACGCCCCCGGTCACGAAGCTCAGCCCGTCCCCGGGCACGAACCCGGGCCCGCGTCCGGATCCGTCCCAGGACCCCGGCCCGGGGACGGGCTGAGCTTCGTGACCGGGGGCGTCCGAAATGACG
>NZ_JAEEAP010000977.1 GCF_016103465.1 Streptomyces sabulosicollis | reverse complement strand
GGGTTGGAGGGGTCGGGGGGGCCGCTGGAGCCGCCGCTGCCGCCGCCCTTTTCGCAGTTCTCTCGGACCTGGCCGAGAAGCAGGTCGCAGTCGTCCTGCTTGCCCCCCGACGGAGTGGGCGTCGGCGAGGGTGCCGCCACGGCGCGGCTGGCCAGCAGGATGACGGCCGTCTGCACGGAAGCCAGGGTCCCGGCGAGTGTGAGAGCGCGTCGGCGGGGGCTAGCGGGCATAGGTGAACCCTCCGTACTGCTCGACTGCCTTGGCGATCTCATCGGCCGTGGACGCGGTGCGGTCGCTGTTGACCGGGGCCGGACCGGCCTTCTGCGAGTAGCTCTCGGCCTTCCAGTCGTTGTCCACCCACCGCAGCTTGAGCGTCAGAGTGAACCAGTCGTTGGTGACCGGGTTCTTCGATCCCTCTCCGGCCGTGCCGAACACGCCGGTGCACCAGACCGCGACGGTCGCGGTGGTGCCCGAGAATTTGCCGAGCTTGGTGCCCAGAGGGGCGGTGCGCGAGACGTAGGTCATGCCATCGGCAGCCTCGCCATTGGCATCCAGGCCGATTCGCTCCAGAGACGCCGCGGAGTATGCCTTGTCGAGCCTGGACTGGAGCCGGTCGGCGGCCGCACTGGTGAAGATCTGGGGAACCAGCTCATGGCGTCGGTCGCGGTTGTACATATCGGCGGACCCCAGCGCCACCGCGTAGTTCGCCGCCGCGCTCTGGGCGCCCTGTTCCGATTTGGCGAAGCCCGAGGCGATGCCGGTCGTGGCGTTCTTGCCGTCGACCGGGCGCTCGCCCGTGGGGGCGGTGGGGTGGGCCTCGGTGCCGGTGCCGCCGGTGTCGCCGCCGCTGGAGTCGCCGTCCTTGCCGTCGCCGCGGTTGACGAAGGCGATGGCCGCGAGGAGGAGGACGACGACGCCGACCACGGTGATCAGGTTGCGGCTGGGCTTGGCGCGGCCGGGGGCTCGGCGGGGCGGGCCGTAGGGGTC
>NZ_JAEEAP010000976.1 GCF_016103465.1 Streptomyces sabulosicollis | reverse complement strand
GGACGGCCCCGGCCCCGGCCCCGGCCAACGGCATTGCACCGGCCACCGGCATTGCCCCGGGCCGTCCCCGCACTCCCCGCGCCTTAGGGTGTGCTGCGTCCCACAGTGACGAGGAGAAGGCGAGGCAGCCCCGATGCCGCAGCGATCCCCGCTGGACCTGCCCGAAGGCGACCCCTTCGGCCCGCACAACCTCCCCTATGGCGTCTTCACCGCGCCGCACGCTCCTCAGCTGAGGAAAATCGGGGTGCGCTACGGAAACCATGTGCTGGACGTGGGCGCCGCCGCGGCCGCCACCGCCTCTCCGCACGCCGAGCCGCTGGGCGCCGACACCCTCAACCCGCTGATGGCCGCGGGCCGTCCGGTCTGGCAGTCCGTGCGCGCCGAGGTGCTCGACTGGCTCACCGACCCGGCGCACCGCCCGACCATCGAGCCCCTGATGCACCCCCTCCCCACCGTGGCGCTCCACCTCCCCTTCGAGGTGGCCGACTACGCCGACTTCTATGCGAGCGAGCACCACGCCACCAACACGGGCCGGATCTTCCGCCCCGACGGCGAGGCGCTCACCCCCAACTGGAAGCACATGCCGATCGGCTACCACGGCCGGGCCGGCACCATCCTCGTCTCGGGCACGCCCATCGTCCGCCCGCAGGGCCAGCACCTGCCCCCGGCCGATACCTCCGCGACCTCCGCGGCCTCCGCACCACACACTTCCTCCCCCACTCCGGTCTTCGGCCCCTCCCTGCGCCTCGACTTCGAGGCGGAGGTGGCCTTCGTCGTCGGCGCCCCTTCCACTGTGAATACACCGGTGCCGCTCTCCGGGTTCCACGACCACGTCTTCGGCGTCTGTCTGCTCAACGACTGGTCCGCACGCGACATCCAGGCATGGGAGTACCGACCGCTCGGCCCCTTCCTCGGCAAGTCCTTCGCCACCTCCCTCGCCGCCTGGGTCACCCCGCTGGACGCCCTCTCCTCCGCCCGTACCAGCCCTCCCG
>NZ_JAEEAP010000975.1 GCF_016103465.1 Streptomyces sabulosicollis | reverse complement strand
AGGCTCCGGGGGCGGTGGAGCTGCGGGACGAGCTGGCGGCGTCGGGTGCTCGGGTGACGGTGGCGGCGTGTGATGTGGCGGACCGGGAGGCGCTCGCGGAGCTGCTGGCGTCCATACCGGCCGAGTTGCCGCTGACCGCCGTCGTCCACGCGGCCGGGGTGCTCGACGACGGCGTACTGGACGCGCTCACGCCCGAGCGGTTCACCTCGGTGCTCCGGGCGAAGGCCGACGCCGCGCTGCACCTGGACGAGCTGACCCGCGACCTGGAGCTGTCGGCGTTCGTCCTCTTCTCCTCGATCACCGGATCGGTGGGCGCCGCAGGTCAGGGCAACTATGCCGCCGCGAACGCCTACTTGGACGCGCTGGCCGAGCGGCGGCGCGCCCAGGGCCTGCCCGCCACCTCGATCGCCTGGGGCCCGTGGGCGGACTCCGGTATGGCCGGTGACGACGCCATGGAGCGGCGGATGCGCCGCGAGGGCATGCCGCCGATGGCGCCCGAGTCGGCCATCGCCGCGCTGCGGCAGGCGCTGGACCTCGATGACACCACCGTGACGGTCGCGGACATCGACTGGGAGCACTTCGCCCGCACCCTCACCGCCGTACGGCCCAGCCCGCTGATCGCCGAGCTGGCGGCGGAGACCGGGCCGGGCGCCGCGACCGGAGCCGACACCGTCAAGGTCGTCACCGACGCCGACTCCGCCTCCCCCCTCGGTGAACGCCTGAGCGGCCTCCCGAGGGCCGAACAGGACCGCGCGCTGCTGGAGTTGGTGCGTGCGCAGGTCGCGTCGGTGCTGGGGCACGGCGGGGCCGAGGCGGTGGAGGCCGGGCGTGCCTTCAAGGAGCTGGGCTTCGACTCGCTGGCCGCGATCGAGCTCCGCAATCGGCTGAACGCGGCGACGGGCCTGCGCCTGGCCGCCACGCTCATCTACGACTACCCGAACGCCACGGCCCTCGCCGACCATCTGCGTGCTGAACTGCTGGGCGCCGACGCCGT
>NZ_JAEEAP010000974.1 GCF_016103465.1 Streptomyces sabulosicollis | reverse complement strand
GCCCGGGAGTCGGGTGCGGCGGGGGTTCCCGTATCCTTGGCGGAAGCAGAAGGGGAGTAGCTCCTCGCCGGACCGTCGACATACTGCCCGCCCCTCGAGGTGCGGGCCGGCGCCCGGGGCGTACGGATCACCGCGGGACGCGGGGGCCGTGCGCCAGCGAGACCTTCGGCCGCAGTGTCCGACGCTGCCGTGCCGAAGCGATCCCTCCCCGGGGCCCTTGGCGCGGCCCGATCCACGAGGTAATCCATTCCGTGTTCAGCATCACCGTCGCCGCCGTGGTCTTCGGCGTCGTCTTCCTCGCCGAACTGCCCGACAAGACCGCCCTGGCCGGGCTGATGCTCGGCACCCGCTACCGCGCGTCGTACGTCTTCGTCGGCGTGGCCGCCGCCTTCGCCCTCCACGTCGGGCTCGCGATCGCGGCGGGCAGCGTGCTCACGCTGCTGCCGCACCGCCTGCTGCAGGCGATCGTGGGCGTGCTCTTCCTCGGGGGAGCGGCGATGCTGCTCTTCAAGAAGGACGACGGCGAGGAGGAGATCCGCAAGCCCGCCGACCAGAGCTTCTGGAAGGTCTCCGGGGCGGGCTTCACCCTGATCCTGATCGCCGAGTTCGGCGATCTGACCCAGATCATGACCGCGAACCTCGCCGCCCGCTACGACGACCCGCTGTCGGTGGGCGTCGGCGCGCTGCTGGCCCTGTGGGCCGTCGCGGGACTGGGCATCGTGGGCGGCCGCACCCTGATGCGGTACGTGCCGCTGCGGCTGATCACCAGGATCGCGGCCCTGGTGATGCTGGCGCTGGCCGGTTTCAGCCTGTACGAGGCCATCGCGGCCTGACCGGCGGGTGACCCGGGTGCCCGACCGGCGGGGTGACCCGGGTGCCTGACCGGCCGGATGACCCGGGTCACCGGGCGCGGTGGCGTTGCGGCCGATGCGCCCGGTGTGCCGGGTCGCGGTCGGCCGAGACCGCCCGGCAGGTGCGGTGGCGGGGCCGCCGGGGCG
>NZ_JAEEAP010000973.1 GCF_016103465.1 Streptomyces sabulosicollis | reverse complement strand
CGGGGGTGGCCCGGGGGTACCTGGGCCGGCCGGGACTGACGGCGTCGCGGTTCGTCGCCGACCCGTTCACCCGGGATGGTACGAGCGCGCGGATGTACCGGACCGGGGATGTGGTCCGCTGGCGCGCGGACGGCGAACTGGAATACCTCGGACGCGCCGACGACCAGGTCAAGATCCGCGGCTTCCGCATCGAACCGGGAGAAGTGGAATCCGTTCTGATCCAGCACCCGTCGGTGGCGCACGCGGCCGTGATCGCCCGGGAAGACCGGCCGGGCGACAAACGCCTGGTCGGATACGTGGTGGCCAAGCAGGACCAGGCCATCGACCCGACCACCGCCCGCGGCTACGCCGCCGAGCGGCTGCCGGTGCATATGGTGCCGTCGGCCGTGGTGGTACTGGACGAACTGCCACTGACCGTCAACGGCAAACTCGACCGCCGCGCGCTGCCCGCGCCCGACTACACGGCCGGGACCATCTCACGCGGACCGCGCACACCGGCGGAAGAGATCCTGTGCGGCCTGTTCGCCGAAGTACTCGGCCTGACCGACATCGGTGTCCACCAGAGCTTCTTTGACCTGGGCGGCCACTCCCTGCTCGCCACCCGCCTGATCGCCCGCATACGCACCGCCTTCGGCGTCGAGCTGGGGGTACGCACCCTGTTCGATGCGCCGACGGTGGCAGGACTGGCACAGCAGGTGGGCGGGGCCGGTGCGGCCCGCACCGCTCTGGTACCGGCCCAGCGGCCCGAGACCGTCCCCCTGTCCTTCGCACAGGCCCGCCTGTGGTTCCTCCACCGCCTCGAAGGCCCCTCCCCCACCTACAACATGCCGCTCGCCCTCCGACTGACCGGACACGTAGACGTCGCAGCGCTGGAGATGGCACTCGCCGATGTCGTGGCACGCCACGAGAGTCTGCGGACCGTCTTCCCGGAGATCGAGGGTGTGCCACAGCAGCGGGTCCTGCCGGTGCGGGAGGCCCGGCCACAGCTGACCGTCACCCCAGTG
>NZ_JAEEAP010000972.1 GCF_016103465.1 Streptomyces sabulosicollis | reverse complement strand
AGATGTATATAAGAGACGGGTGTGGGGCCGGTAGTGCTCCTCGGCGAGGTGGTCCAGCGCGATGGTGTCCAGCAGGGTTTTGGTGATGCGTTCGGTGCCGTCGCAGATGGCTTCGATGGCGGCCTGGCGGATCAGCCGTGAGAGGCTGCCGATGCGTCCGGCGGTCCGCTCGTGCAGGTAGGGGGCGAGCCGGGGCAGGCTGCCGGTGCGGTGTGCGGTGAGGTCGAGGGCCGCTTCCAGGGCGGCGATCAGCTCGCGGAAGGGTTCGCGGTGCCCGGCGCGGGCGGGCAGTGCGCCGCAGTCGATCAGCGAGGCGCGGCCGGCCAGTTGCGCGCCGCGCAGCCCGGTGAACACCGTGCTGGCGGTGACGTCGATGCCGGCGTAGACGAACGTCGCGGGCGCCCGTTCGGTGAGGTCCTTGAGCCAGTCGGCGGCCTCCGCGCCGGAGGTGGTGCGGGGGTTGAGCCGGTGGATCTCGTCGATCAGCACCAGTTTCACCCCGGCCGCGGTATAGGTGTGGCAGACGGCGGTCGTGATCTGCGCGGTGGTCATGCGGCCGGCCACGGGGATGCCGAGGTAGCGGGCGAACTCGGCGGCCAGGGTTTTGGCGGTGGCGCCGGGCGGCACCAGTACGTAGGCGACGGGCACGCTGGTGTCGCCCGGGTGGGCGCGGCGGGTGTGGGCAAGGTGGCAGGTGCGGCCGACCTGGAGCAGCGCGGTGGTCTTGCCGGTGGTGGCCGGACCGGTGACGATCAGCGACGGGCGGGCGGTGGCCTGCTGGTGGCGGCCCAGGATCATCAGGGTGCGGATCTGGCGTGCCAGGGCTTCGATGGCCGGGGTGCGCACGGTGACGAACTGCGAGTGGGAGGCCAGGCGTTCCTTCAGCGTACGCGGTGGTTGGCCCGGCTGAGGCGGCGTCGGGGGCGCGGCGTGGGCGAAGCGGGCGAAGCCGTCGAAGGTCGTCACCGTGCCCGCGGTGGCCTCCCCGTCGTTCGGGGGCGATGGG
>NZ_JAEEAP010000971.1 GCF_016103465.1 Streptomyces sabulosicollis | reverse complement strand
GCAGGACCGCGTCCAGCAACGCCGGATGGACCCCGAACCGCTCCACCTCACCCACACACTCCTGCGGAAGACGAACCTGAGCGAACACCTCCTCACCACGCCGCCAGACCATCTCCAGACCCCGGAACGCCGGACCATAACCAAACCCACGCTCAACAAACCCGGCATAAAACCCCTCCGGATCCGACATCACCACCTCAGCACCCACCGGAGGCCACTGCTCCAACACCCCACCGTCAGCTGGCTCCCCCATTCCCAACAGCCCACGCGCATGGCAGTTCCACACCGCATCGTCCGCACTCGCCGCGTCTTCGAGATGCGAGTACACCGCAACCGGCCGCACCCCAGTCGCATCCGGCTCCTCGACTACCACCTGAACCTGGACACCACCCCGCTCGGGCAGAACCAACGGCGCCTCCAGCGTCAGCTCCTCTACCCGCCCGCAACCGACCTGATCGCCCGCACGGATCACCAACTCGACCAGAGCGGCCCCCGGGACCAGCACCGAACCCAGCACCCGGTGATCCGCCAGCCACGGGTGCGTCTCCAGCGACAGGCGGCCCGTGAGGTAGACCGAATTGTGTGCAGCGGATGTCAACATCGCGCTGAGCAGCGAATGGTCAACATGACCCTGCCCGATGCCGGTGGCGTCAACTGCTTGTACCGGAGCGTCGAGCCAATACCGTTGGCGTTGGAAGGCATAGGTGGGCAGGTCCAGGCGAGGCACAGATGGATGGGTGGCAGTGCCCAGCGTGGGGGTCCAGTCGATAGCTGCGCCTGCGGTGAACTGCCGGGCCAGGCAGGTCAGCACGGCCTTGACCTCGGGCTGGTCGCGGCGCAGTGAGGCGATGACGTCCGGCTCGGCGCCAGGACTGTCCTCGCTGTCGGTGCCACTGTGGTGGGCCAGGCAGTTGTGGGCCATCGCCGTCAGCACGCCATCGGGCCCCAGTTCCACAAACCGTGTCACCTGGCCATGCTCGGCCAGCCACTCCACACCCGGCCCGAACA
>NZ_JAEEAP010000970.1 GCF_016103465.1 Streptomyces sabulosicollis | reverse complement strand
GGTGTCACTCATGTGACCGTGTCGCCGTCGGTGCTGGCCACGGTGGAGGAGCTGCCCGAGAGCCTTGGCACGGTGGTGGTGGCCAGTGAGGTGTGTCCGCCGGGGCTGGTGGAGCGGTGGGCGCCGGGTCGGCGGATGGTCAACGCCTACGGGCCGACCGAGGTGACCGTGTGCGCGACGATGAGTGCGCCCCTGGAGGCGTCGGGCCCGGGCCCGGTGCCCATTGGGCGGCCCATCGCCAACACCGCCGTCTTCGTCCTCGATGAGCGTCTCCAGCCGGTCCCCGCAGGTGTGCTGGGTGAGCTGTATGTGGCCGGGCCGGGGCTTGCGCGTGGCTATCTCGGCCGTCCCAGTCTGACGGCGGAGCGCTTCGTCGCGTGTCCGTTCGCGGGTGGGCGGATGTATCGCACGGGTGACCTGGCCAAGTGGACCTGGGACGGTCAGCTCGTCTTTGGTGGTCGTGCGGATGACCAGGTGAAGGTGCGTGGCTTCCGGGTGGAGCCCGGTGAGATCGAGGCCGCTCTCGCCGCTCATCCGGGCGTGGGTCAGGTCGCGGTGATCGCCCGGGAGGACCGTGCGGGGGACAGGCGGCTGGTCGCCTATGTCGTGCCGGACGGCCGGGGGGATGACCTGGCCGACGTCGCCCGCTTGCGCGAGTTCCTCGCTGACCGGCTGCCGGATCACCTGATCCCGGGCGCGTTCGTGATCCTCGAGGCGTTGCCCGTCACGGTGAACGGCAAGCTGGATCGCGCGGCCCTCCCCGTTCCCGATGTCACCGGCGTGGCAGCGGCGGGACGCGGTCCGCGGACGCCGACCGAGGAACGCCTCTGCGCGTTGTTCGCCGAGGTGCTCGGGCTGGCGGAGGTGGGTGCCGAGGCGTCGTTCTTCGAGCTGGGCGGCGATTCGATCCTGGTGATGAAGCTGATCGCCCGAATCCGCGCCGTCCTCGGCGCCGAGGTCAGCATCCGCGCGCTGTTCACCGCTCCGACGGTGGCGGACGTGGCCCGGCTGCTCG
>NZ_JAEEAP010000096.1 GCF_016103465.1 Streptomyces sabulosicollis | reverse complement strand
CCCCTTCCCTCAACTGGGGCTCCGCCCCAGACCCCGCTCCGCAAACTCCCCCAGCTACCGCTGGGAGGTGCCCCCTGAGGGGCTGGAATGCCACACGTCGGAGGGGCTGGAAGGCGGGGCTTCGCCCCGAAGGGGCGCGGGGAACTGCGCGACCAGCCACGACGGCGCAGCGGACGTCGACGGCCTCTCGGGGCACTCCCAGCAGAGCGCCTGGCCGGGCCCGCGCAGGCCCCTGGGCCGGAAACGTCACGCCCAGGGCAGCCCCGCGCGGTGCCGCCAGTACGTCTCCGGGGGCTCGGCCAGTTCCGCCAGCCGGGCCAGCCGGGGCTCGTCCAGGCGGAGGCCGGCGGCCGCCAGGTTGGAGCGCAGCTGGGCCGTCGTGGCGGCGCCGGAGAGGACGACCGTCACCCAGGGGCGGTGCAGCACCGCGGCCAGCGCGACGGCGTCCGGGGGGGCGCCCGTCTCCTCGGTCACCTGGCGCAGGGGTTCCGGAAGCCGCTCGGCCGCCTCGGTGAGCCGGCCGTTGGCCACCGCCTCCTTGACGATGACCGCCCGGCCCGCCTCATGGGCCTCGGCCAGCGCCGCCCCGGCCGACGGCTCCAGCAGGTTGTAGGTGGACTGGACGGTGCGGAAGAGCGGCCGGCCGTCGACCTCCACGGCCAGCGCGGCACGGATCGCCTCGGCCTGGCGCGGACCGCTGGTGGAGACGCCGACCGTCACGCCCTGCGCGGCGAGCTCCGCCAGCCGCGCGTGCAGCGCGCGGTCGGTGAGGGCGGGGCTGTCGGGGGTCACCGAGTGGATCTGGTACAGGTCGAGCCGGTCGCCGAGCAGCGCGTCGGTCAGCTCGCGCTGCCGCTCGAAGGTCCCGACGCCATGGTCCTTGACCTCGTGCGTCTCGGCATCCGTACGCCACTCGGCGACATACGTATAGCCCCACTTGGAGCCGACCACCACGTCCCGCGCGGCGTCCGGGCGGTCCCGCAGCCAGCCGGCGAGGAACTCCTCGGCCCGGCCGTAGGAGCGCGCCGCGTCCAGATAGCGCACCCCGGCGGCGTACGCGGCGTCCAGCAGCTCATGGCTGCGCCGCCGCATCACCTCCACCGGGCGCTCGGCCGGGAGGTCCCGGTCCCGGCCGAGGTTGATGTAGGCGGGGCGGCCGACCGCGGCCAGCCCGAGTCCGATCCGGGCCGCCCCGGCCCCGGGGGTCGCGATCCGCGCGAGACGTTCGACACCCATGGCTCCGTCCCCACCTCTCCCTTGTCAGGCTCCCGCTGTCAGCGCTTGGCGTCCGCCCAGCGCTGTCAACGCTTGGCGCCCGCCCACGCGTACTGGGCGGCCAGGTCCTCCTTGACCTCCGCGAGCTGGGCCCGCACCGCCACGGGGGCGGTGCCGCCGCGGCCGCCGCGCGCGGCCAGCGCGCCCGGCACACTGAGGACCCCGCGGACCTCCGGCGTCAGATGCGGGGAGATCTTGGCGAACTGCTCATCGGTGAGCTGGTCGAGCTCGATACCCGTCCGCTCGCACTCCTTGACGCATTCCCCCGCGACCTCGTGCGCCACCCGGAACGGCACGCCCTGCCGCACCAGCCATTCGGCGATGTCGGTGGCCAGCGAGAACCCGGCCGGGGCCAGCTCCTCCATGCGCTCGCGGTTGACGGTCAGCGTGGCCATCATCCCGGTGAAGGCCGGGAGCAGCACCTCCAGCTGGTCGCAGGAGTCGAAGACCGGCTCCTTGTCCTCCTGGAGGTCGCGGTTGTACGCGAGCGGCAGCGCCTTGAGGGTGGCCAGCAGGCCCGTGAGGTTGCCGATCAGCCGTCCGGACTTGCCGCGGGCGAGCTCCGCGATGTCCGGGTTCTTCTTCTGCGGCATGATCGAGGAGCCGGTGGAGAAGGCGTCGTGGAGGGTCACGAAGGAGAACTCCTTCGTGTTCCAGAGGATGATCTCCTCGGCGATCCGCGACAGATCGACGCCGATCATCGCGGTGATGAACGCGAACTCGGCGACGAAGTCGCGGGAGGCGGTGCCGTCGAGCGAGTTGGCGGACGAGCCCCGCTCGAAGCCGAGGTCGGCCGCGACCGCCTGCGGGTCGAGCCCCAGCGAGGACCCGGCCAGCGCGCCCGAGCCGTACGGCGAGACGGCGCTGCGCTCGTCCCACTGCCGCAGCCGCTCCGCGTCCCGCGACAGCGCCTGGACATGAGCGAGGACGTGGTGGGCGAAGAGCACCGGCTGGGCGTGCTGGAGGTGGGTACGGCCGGGCATCGCGACGTCCGGGTGCGCCTCCGCGAGCCCCACCAGGGCCTGCTGCAGGTCGGCGATCAGCCCGCCGATGATCCGGGCGTGGTCGCGCAGATACATCCGGAAGAGGGTGGCGATCTGGTCGTTGCGGGACCGTCCGGCCCGCAGCTTGCCGCCGAGGTCCGGGCCCAGCCGCTCCAGCAGACCGCGCTCCAGGGCGGTGTGGACGTCCTCGTCGGCGATGGTGCCGGTGAAGTCGCCGGAGGCGACATCGGCCTCCAGCCGGTCCAGGCCCGCCAGCATCCGCTCCAGCTCGTCGGGGTTAAGCAGCCCGGCCGTGTGCAGCACCCGGGCGTGGGCGCGGGATCCGGCGATGTCGTACGGCGCCAGGCGCCAGTCGAAGTGCACGGAGGCGCTGAGCTTCTCCAGTGCCTCGGACGGGCCGTCGGCGAAGCGGCCGCCCCAGAGCCGGACGTCACCGCTGTTGCCGTTGCTCACGCTGTTGCTCCTGTTCGGCTGTGGGTGTGCGACCGCCTCCCCGCCGCGGGGCGGGGAGGCGGCTGGTGATGCGTCGCGTACGTCGGGTACGCGGGCTTGACGCTGGTACGCAGGCTACTGCCGGAGATCTCGCTTGGCGGCGATCTTGCTGGACATCCCGAAGATCTCGATGAAGCCCTTGGACAGCGACTGGTCGAAGGTGTCGCCGGTGTCGTAAGTCGCCAGGTCGAAGTCGTACAGCGAGGTGTGCGACTTCCGTCCGGTGACAACGGCCCGGCCACCGTGCAGGGTCATCCGGACCTCGCCGGAGACGTGCTCGTTCGCCTCGGCGATGAACCCGTCCAGGGCCCGCTTGAGCGGCGAGAACCACAGACCGTCGTAGACCAGCTCGCCCCAGCGCTGCTCGACCTGCCGCTTGTAGCGGGCCAGCTCGCGCTCGACGGTGACGGCCTCCAGCTCCTGGTGTGCGGTGATCAGCGCGATGGCGCCGGGCGCCTCGTAGACCTCCCGCGACTTGATGCCCACCAGCCGGTCCTCGACCATGTCGATCCGGCCGACGCCCTGGGCGCCCGCCCGCTCGTTCAGCCGCTGGATGGCCTGGAGCACGGTGACCGGCTGCCCGTCGATCGCGACGGGGACACCCTTGTCGAAGGTGATGATCACCTCGTCGGCCTCGCGGGGGGTGGCCGGGTTCGAGGTGTACTCGTAGACGTCCTCGATCGGCGCGTTCCAGATGTCCTCCAGGAAGCCGGTCTCCACGGCCCGCCCGAAGACGTTCTGGTCGATGGAGTACGGGGACTTCTTGGTGGTCGCGATCGGCAGGCCCTTCGCCTCGCAGAAGGCGATCGCCCGGTCCCGGGTCATGGCGTAGTCCCGGACCGGCGCGATGCAGTTCAGATCGGGGGCGAGGGAGGAGATGCCGGCCTCGAACCGCACCTGGTCGTTCCCCTTGCCGGTGCAGCCGTGGGCGACGGTCCCGGCGCCGTGCTTGCGGGCGGCGGCCACCAGGTGCTTCACGATCGTCGGCCGGGACAGCGCGGAGACCAGCGGGTAGCGGTCCATGTACAGCGCGTTGGCCCGGATCGCCGGAAGGCAGTACTCGGTGGCGAACTCGTCCTTGGCGTCCGCGACCTCCGCCTCGACCGCCCCGCAGGCGAGCGCGCGCTTGCGGATGACGTCCAGGTCCTCTCCGCCCTGGCCGACGTCCACGGCGACGGCGATGACCTCGGCGTCCGTCTCCTCGGCGATCCAGCCGATGGCGACGGAGGTGTCCAGGCCGCCCGAATAGGCGAGTACGACGCGCTCGGTCACGGGTGCCTCCTTACGATCCATGCGCTTCTCTGCATGAGTATGCACTGCGCCGTATGTTTCGTCAAAGGGAGGCACGGCGGGCACCGGATCCGCGCGGTCACCGCCCCGTGCGCCGCCGGACGTCCGCCATCAGCTTGTCCAGCAGCCCGGCGAGCACCCTGCGCTCCTCCTCCGACAGGCCGCGCACCAGCCTGGCCTCGCGGCCGAGCACCGTGTCGACGGACCGCTCGATGAGGGCGTGGCCTTCCGCCGTCAGACGCACCAGGACGGTCCGACGGCCGGTGGTTCCGGGGCTTCGCACGACGAGGCCGTCCCGTTCGGCCCGGGCGACGCGCTGCGAGACGGCTCCGGCGGTCACCAGGGTCCGCCGGGCGATCTCGCGCGTGCTCAGGGCGTAGGGCGGGCCGGAACGGCGGATGACGGAGAGCAGGTCGAGGGTGGCCGCGTCGATCCCCGCCGCGCGCAGCGCCCGGTCGCGGTCGTCGGCGAAGAGTTTGCCCAGCCACCAGATGGGGGTGACGATCTCGATCGAATCCGTGGGGGCACCCGGCCGCTCCCGCTGCCAGGCCGTGGCGATGTCCGCGGCGGAGTGGACGGCCCCGGACCCCTCGGATGAGCCATCGGCGGCGGGGTCCGGGACATCGGGGCGCGGGTCGGGGTCGGCCATGGGTGCGCTCTCCTGTCGTCATCGTTTACGTTTAGATCTAAACGTAGCGGAGTGCAGGAGGACTCATGAGCCGGACCGTGCTCATCACCGGTGGTACCAGCGGCATCGGCCGCGCCATCGCCGAAGCGTTCGTCGCCGACCGGGCGGAGGTCTTCGTCACCGGCCGCCACCCCGACACCGTCGAACGGACCGCCGAGGAGACCGGGGCGCACGGCGTCGTCTGTGATGCCGGCTCCCCCGAGCGGGTCGCCGCCCTCGCCGAGCGGTTCGGCGAGCTGGACGTCCTGGTCAACGCGGCCGGCGGGCTGCCCGAGGCGGCATCCGACGGCCTTTCGCCGCTGGACGCGCTGCTCGCCCAGTGGCACAGCAGCCTCTCCCAGAACCTGCTCACCGCGGTGCTGACCACCGCCTCGGTCCAGGACAAGCTGGCCGACGGCAGCTCCGTCATCAGCATCGGCTCGATCGGCGCCGAACGGCGCGGCGGCTCCTACGGCGCGGCGAAGGCCGCCCTGGCCGCGTGGAACGCCTCGACATCCGCCGAGCTGGCGCCGAAGGGGGTCACCTGCAATGTCATCTCCGCGGGCTTCATCGACGGTACGAACTTCTTCCAGGGCCGGATGACCGAAGAACGCCGCGGCGCGCTCGTGGCGGAGACCCACAACAAGCGCGCGGGCACGGTCTGGGACATCGCCCGGACCGCCTTCTTCCTGGCCTCGCCCGGCGCGCGGCACATCACCGGCCAGACCATTCACGTCAACGGAGGCGCTTTCACCACGCGGTAGCACCTGCCCATTCGGCCGTCGGGCTGAGACCATGGCGGGGGCGGGGAGCGCGGCTGCGGACCGAGGGGGAATCGGGACCGGTGCAGAAGAAGCAGATGATGGTGCTCGGCGTATGTGTGGCCGGGGTCCTGTGGATCAACCACAACGGTGACGGCAACACCCGCGACGACAAGTCGCCGAATCCGCGTCAGACCGCCCGGTACCCCGTTCACTTCGACAAGAAGGACGACGGGAAAGACACCAAGAAACGGCCCGAACCGCGCTCAACGGTGTCCTACCCGATCAAGTTCCACCATCGGTGAGATCCGTGCGAGGGCGGACGGTGGACGGCTCCGGCCGAGACGACTCCCGCCCGCCCAGGGCCGTTCACGGCGCCGTGGGAAGGCGTTCGGAACCGGAACGCACGCTGACCGCCATGAATCCCCTGAACACCGCCTCCAGCCGCCGCCGATTCCTCGCCGCGGCGGTCGGCCTCGGCGCCACCGCCGCCGGGACGTCCGGGGTGGCGGCCGCCGCCACCGGTCGGCGGCCGCTGCGCGTGGCCACGTTCAACATCCACCACGGCGCGAGCCCCGCCGATGTCCTGGACCTGGACCGCGTCGCCCGGGTGATCCAGGCCATGCGGGTCGACGTCGTCGGGCTTCAGGAGGTCGACCGGTTCTGGAAGCGCAGCGGCTTCATCGACCAGCCGGCCTGGCTGGGCGAGCGGCTGGGGATGCACCACGCCTTCGGCGCCAACCTCGACCTGGACCCGGAGGAGCCCGGCCGCCCGCGCCGCCAGTACGGCACCGCGGTGCTCTCCCGCCCGCCGATCAGATCCTGGACCAACACCCCCCTGCCGCTCGTCCCCGGCCATGAGCAGCGCGGTCTGCTCCAGGCCGAGCTGGACGTGCACGGCACCCGCGTCGACTTCGCGGTGACCCATCTGCAGCACGACGACAGCCAGGAGCGGGAGCGGCAGTCCGCCCGGATCGTCGAGCTCCTCGGGTCCTCCCCCGAGCGCACCATCCTGGTCGGCGACCTCAACGCCACCTTTGAGACCCCGGAGATCCGGACCCTGACCGACGTGCTGGACGATGTGTGGCCGCGGGCCGGCGCCGGCGACGGCTTCACCTACGACTCCGTCAACCCGCACGCCCGTATCGACTTCGTCCTCCCCTCCCGCGACCTGCGCCCGCTCACCGCCCAGGTGTGCACGGCGGACCCGGAGGCGTCGGACCACCTGCCGGTGGTGACCGATCTGCTGCTGCCCGCGCGCCACCACCGGTGACGTCCGCGTTCCTGTGAATCCTGAGCCGGACCCGTGAGCCACGGCAGAAATCTGTGAGCCGCGACCGAAACCTGTGAATCCCGGCGGCCTTTGAGTCATCCCCCGCTCGCGGCCGTATTCCCTTGCGCCGGAGCCCAAGGGAAGGGGACAGGCCGTGACGACGCTACTGAACAGCCGGGCCGGACGGCGGCAGGCCATGCGCCGCATCCAGCCTCGCCGTTCGCCCGCCGTGCCGTTGATCCTGCTCAGCCTGGCAGGCGCGGCGGCGGTGCTGTCGCTGTGGTGGCAGAACACGCCGAACGTCGAGGGCACCGCGCAGTGGCTCACCCACGCCGGGCGGCTCAGCGGGCTGCTCGGCGGCTATGTCCTCGCCCTCGTCGTGCTGCAGATGGCGCGCGTTCCGGCGCTGGAGCGGCGGGTGGGGTCGGACCGGGTGGCCCGCTGGCACGCGCTGAGCGGGCGGTACGCGCTGTGCCTGATCGTGGCGCATGTCGGGCTGATCATCGCGGGCTACGCGGAGCAGGCGGGCACCGGTTTCGTCGACCAGTCGGTGACCGTGGTCATGGACTACCCGGACATGATCAAGGCGACGGTCGGCACCGCGATGCTGGTGGTGATCGGGCTGATCTCGGCGGGGCTGGTGCGCCGCCGGATGCCGTACGAGGTGTGGTACTACCTGCATCTGCTGACCTACCTCGCGGTCTTCCTGACGTTCTGGCACCAGCTCGCGACCGGCGCGGAGTTCGTCGGGAACAAGACCGCGGAGACCGCCTGGTACGCGCTGTACGGCACGGTGACCGCGCTGGTGGTCTGGTACCGGCTGCTGGTGCCGCTGCGGCTGAACCTGCGGCACCGGATGCGGGTGGAGGCCGTCGTACCGGAGGCGCCCGGAGTGGTGTCGGTGCTGATCAAGGGGCGCAAGCTGCACCGGATCGGGGCGCAGGCCGGGCAGTTCTTCCGGTGGCGGTTCCTCGCGCCGGGGATGCGCTGGGGCTCCCATCCGTACTCGCTCTCCGCGCCGCCCCGGCCGGAGCTGCTGCGGATCACGGTGAAGGCGGTGGGCGGCCACAGCACCGGGCTGGCCTCGCTGGAGCCGGGGACGCGGGTGTGGGCGGAGGGGCCGTACGGCGCGATGACCGCGGCGCGGCGCAGCCGCGGCAAGGTGCTGATGATCGCGGGCGGGGCCGGGATCACCCCGATCCGGGCGCTGTTCGAGACGCTGCCGGGCAAGGGCAGCGACCTCACCCTGCTGTACCGGGCCCGCAGCGTCGAGGACCTGGCGCTGTGGAACGAGCTCAAGCAGATCGCGACCGAGCGCGGGGCCCGGCTGCTGTACGCGGTGAACGGCCCGGACGGCGCCCGGCCGGAGATCACCGCGGAGCGGCTGCGCCATCTGCTCCCCGACATCGAGGACCACGACGTCTATCTGTGCGGCCCGCCGGGCCTGGCCGACCACGCGTACGGGGCGCTGCGCGAGGCGGGGCTTCCGGATCGCCGGATCCATTACGAATCCTTCGAGCTGTGACCGAGACGTTCGAGCCGTGACCCTGTCGTTCAAGCCGTGACCCTGTCGTTCGAGCTGTGACCGAGGTGAAGCCATGAAGAGGAAGCATCCGCTGCGCCGCATCGTCGTGGGCACGGCCGCCACCGTCTCCGGTGTGGTGCTGCTGCTCGCGCTGAAGCAGCCCGGTTCGGGAGGCGGCGAGTCCGTCGCCCAGAACCAGCCGGGGCAGGCGCCCCCGGTCGCGGCCACGGCGCAGCCGGGCGGGGCCGGAGCGGGCGCGGGAGCCGGAGCGGGCGCGGGAGCCGGAGCGGGCGCGGGCGGCGCCCGTACGGTCACCGGCGACGCCGTGCAGACGCAGTACGGCCCGGTCCAGGTGAGCCTCACCGTCGACGGCGGAAAGATCACCGCCGCCCAGGCGGTCAAGACCCCGAACTCCGGGCCGCGCAGCGCCCAGATCGCCAAGGACTCCATCCCGAAGCTCAACCAGCAGGCGGTGGCCGCGGCCAAGGTGGACACGGTCTCCGGGGCCACCTACACCAGCGAGGGCTACGCCAAGTCCCTGCAGAGCGCGCTCGACAAGGCGGGTGCCAAATGATGTACGGAATGGACGAACCCGAGCCGCTGCGCCATGTCGAGCACGTCATGGGCACGGTCTTCTCCTTCGACATCCGCGAGGTCGCACCCGCCGACCGGCCCCGGGTGCAGGCCGCGCTGGACGGTGCCGTGGTGGGGCTGCACCGGGTGGACGAGCTGTTCTCCACCTACCGCCGGGACAGCCAGATCAGCCGGCTGGGGCGCGGTGAGCTGACGCTGTCGCGGTGCGATCCGGAGGTCCGGGATGTGCTGCGGATGTGCGAGGAGGCCGAGCACCGCAGCGGCGGCTGGTTCACCGCCCGCTACGCCGGTGGCCGCCTCGACCCGACGGGCCTGGTCAAGGGCTGGGCCGTGGAGCGCGCCGCCCGGATGCTGGTCTCGTCGGGCGCCGGCTCGGTGTGTGTGAACGGCGGTGGCGATGTCCAGGTCCACGGCGGCCCCTGGCGGGTGGGCATCGCCGACCCACTCCGCCGGGGCGAGCTGGCGGCCATCGTGGAGACCCACGGCGAGCTGGCCGTGGCCACCTCGGGCCCGGCCGAGCGGGGCTGCCACATCCTGGACCCCCACACCGGGCGTCCCCCGGCACAGGGCCTGGCCTCGGTCACCGTGATCGCCACCAGCCTGGCCGACGCGGACGCCGTGGCCACCGCCGCCTGCGCCATGGGCGCCGAACGCGCCCGCCCCTGGCTGGGGCGGCTCCCCGACGCCGAGGCATTCGTGATCACGGCGGACGGCTCCCCCTGGCACACCAGCGGCTTCGCCCGCTATTCGGCGGAGCTATGTGTATGAGGCGCCCCTGAGCGGCGCTCACTCCTGGTCGCGGATCGCCTCCGCCAGGACCTGGACATGGCCGTGGTCGAGGTCCTTCACCGCGGTGAGGAGGGTCAGGGGGCCGGCGGCGGTCAGCTCGCGGAGGTGGGTGACGGCCTCGTGGCGTTCCGGGGTGGTGAGTTCGGCGCGGTAGCGGCGGGTGAATTCGGGGAAGCGGTCCGGGACATGGCCGTACCAGCGGCGCAGCTCGGTGGAGGGGGCGGCGTCCTTGGCCCATTCGTCCAGCTGGGCGTCGGCCTTGGCGAGGCCGCGGGGCCAGACGCGGTCCACCAGGACGCGGGTGCCGTCGTCCGGGGCGGGGGCGTCGTACACCCGGCGGATCCGGATCGCGGGCTCGGCCGCGGACGCTCGCGCGGAGGCTTTCTTGGTGGCCATACGACCATGGAACCATCGCCCCGGCGCCCACCCGCAGGGATAATGCGCCACATGGGAAAGGTGTACGAACGCATCGACGGCAGGCTCCGCACCTTCATCGAAGAGCAGAAGATCTTTTTCACCGCCACCGCCCCGCTGGCCGGGGACGGCACGGTGAACCTCTCCCCGAAGGGGCTGGTCGGCTCCTTCGCGGTACTCGACGAACTGACCGTGGCCTATCTGGACTTCGCGGGGAGCAACGCGGAGACCATCGCCCATCTGCGGGAGAACGGCAGGATCACCCTGATGTGGTGCGCCTTCACCGGCCCGCCGAACATCGTGCGCGTCCACGGGCGGGGCGAGCCGGTGTTCCGGGACGATCCGCGCTTCCCCGCGCTGCTGGAGCACTTCCCGGACATCGATGTCGACGACCACGGGCTGCGGGCGGTCATCGTGGTGACGGCCGAGCTGATCCGGGACACCTGCGGCTACGCGGTTCCGTATCTGGACTACCGCGAGGACCGCCCGCTGCACGCCTCCCGCTTCCGGCGGGAGGACGACGAGTCGCTGGACCGCTACTTCCACAAGAAGGAGCACATCGCCAGCAGCATCGACGGTCTGCCGGGGCTTCCGCTGCCGCTGCCGCCGCTCGGTTCCGGATAGTGGGTGTAGTGACCACATAACGAGACGGTGTTGCGGAAAGCGCCTCCGGAAGCGTTCCATCACGCGGTGCGATCCGAATCGAAGAGCTCCGCGGCCAACTCCTCGACGACGGCCGGGCAGGCGCCCTCGCCGTCACCGGAGTCCGCTGCCCCCGACCGGGCGGCCCGGCGGGCGGTCACCGTCTTCCCCGTCCTCGTCCTCGCCGCCGGTGCGGCGGGCCTCGGCACGCCCGGCACCTTCAGCGGCTGGGCGCCGAACGTGCCCTATCTGCTCGGCGTGATCATGTTCTGCATGGGGCTCACCATGACCCCGCAGGACTTCTCCGGTGTGGTCAAGCGGCCGTGGGCGGTGGCCCTCGGGCTGGTCGCGCACTATGTGATCATGCCGGGGCTGGGCTGGCTGATCGCCAACGCCCTCGGGCTCTCCCCGCAGTTGGCGGCCGGTGTGATCCTGGTCGGCTGCGCGCCGAGCGGCACGGCCTCGAATGTGGTGACGTACCTGGCGCGCGGCGATGTGGCGCTGTCGGTGTCGGTCGCCACCGTCTCCACGGTGCTCGCGCCGCTGGTCACCCCGCCGCTGACACTGCTGCTGGCCGGGGAGTTCCTGCCGGTGGACGCCGGGTCGATGGTCACCGACATCCTCAAGACCGTGCTGCTGCCGGTGGTCGGGGGACTGGTCGTACGGCTGGTCGCCGGACGGTTCATCCAGCGGGTGCTGGGGCTGCTGCCCTGGCTGTCCGCCGTCACCATCGGCGTGATCGTGGCGATCGTGGTGGCGGCCAGCGCGGACGCCATCAAGTCGGCGGCGGCGCTGGTGCTGCTCGCCGTGGTGCTCCACAACGGGCTCGGCCTGGCGCTGGGCTACGGGGCCGGGAAGCTGGCCCGGCTGGGCGCGCCCGCCAGCCGGGCCATGGCCTTCGAGGTCGGCATGCAGAACTCGGGGCTCGCCGCCTCCCTGGCCGCCGCCCACTTCAGCCCGCTGGCCGCGCTCCCGGCCGCCGTGTTCTCCGTCTGGCACAACGTCTCGGGAGCGGTGGTGGCGGCCTGGATGTCGTACCGGGCCCGCGGGGCGGAGAAGCGGGCGGCCGCCGGCTGAGCGCTCCGCGGGGAGTGCCCTGACCTGCCGCCGCACGTCCACGTCCGCGGCGCCGTCGTGGCTGGTCGCCCACGCGGCGGAGCCGCACATCGACACAGCCGCCGCGGAGCCGCATATCGACACAGCCCCGCGCCCCCGCGCGGCGCCTCAGCGCTCCTTCTGGGCCAGCCGCAGCAGATGGTCGGCGAGCGGCTGGCCGCCCAGCGGGTCGCGGCTGATCAGCAGGAGCGTGTCATCGCCCGCGATGGTGCCGAGGATGTCGTGCAGCTCCGCCGAGTCGATGGCCGAGGCGAGGAACTGGGCGGCGCCCGGCGGAGTGCGCAGCACCACGAGGTTGGCCGACGCCTCCGCCGAGATCAGCAGCTCAGCCGCCAGCCGGGCCATCCGCGCCTCGCTCGCCGACTCGCCGAGCGGGGCGCGCGGCGTGCGGTCGCCGCCCTCGCTCGGCACCGCGTAGATCAGCTCACCGCCGGTGTTGCGGATCTTCACCGCGCCCAGCTCGTCCAGGTCCCGGGAGAGCGTCGCCTGGGTGACGGAGAGCCCGTCGTCCGCGAGCAGCTTGGCGAGCTGGCTCTGGGAACGGACGGCCTGCCGGTTCAGGATGTCCACGATCCGGCGGTGGCGTGCGGTGCGGGTCTGCGGCACGGCCGGTCCGCCGTGGTTGGCGTCCTGCGCGTCGGTGTGCTGCGCCTCGGTCATCGGTGTCGTCAGTCTCCGGCTCGTCGTTCCCCGTCTCCCTCATGTGCGGCGTCCAGGACGGCCGGCAGCTCCCGGAGGAAGGTGTCCACCTCGCCGTCGGAGATGACGAGCGGCGGGGCGAGCCGGACCACATCCGGCGCGACCGCGTTCACCAGGAGTCCCGCGTCCTGAGCCGCCTTCTGCACCTGCGGCGCGAGGGACTCTGTGAGCACGATACCGAGCAGCAGCCCGGCGCCGCGGACCCGGGCGACCGATGCGTGGCCGAGCGATTCGATCCCGTTACGCAGCCGCTCCCCCGCCCGCTTGACCCGGTCCAGGAGGCCATCGGCGGCGATGGTGTCCAGGACCGCGAGACCTGCGGCGCAGGCGACGGGGTTCCCGCCGAAGGTGGATCCGTGCTGCCCCGGGGTCAGCAGATCGGCCGCGGGCCCGAAGGCGAGGGTGGCGCCGATGGGCAGTCCGGCGCCGAGCCCCTTGGCCAGGGTGACGACATCGGGCTCGACGCCCTGCGCCTGGTGCTCGAACCAGTGCCCGGTGCGCCCGATCCCGGTCTGGATCTCGTCGAGCACCAGCAGGGCGCCGGTGGCCCGGGTGATCTCCCGCGCCGCGGCCAGATAGCCGGCGGGCGGCACGATGACGCCGTTCTCGCCCTGGATGGGCTCCAGGATGACGAGGGCGGTGTCGGTGGTGACGGCCGCGCGCAGCGCCTCCACGTCCCCGTACGGAACGTGGGTCACGTCGCCGGGCAGCGGGAGGAACGGCTCCTGCTTGGCGGGCTGGCCGGTGAGCGCGAGCGCGCCCATGGTGCGGCCGTGGAAGCCGCCGGCGGTGGCCACCATATGGGTGCGGCCGGTGCGCCGCCCGATCTTGAAGGCGGCCTCGACCGCCTCCGCGCCGGAGTTGGAGAAGTAGACGCGCCCGGGGCGGCCGAAGAGCTGGAGCAACCGCTCGGCGAGCGCCACCGGGGGCTCGGCCACGAAGAGGTTGGAGACATGGCCGAGGGTGGCGATCTGGTCGGACACGGCCCGTACGACGGCGGGGTGGGCATGGCCGAGGGAGTTGACGGCGATACCGCCGACGAAGTCGAGGTACTCCTTGCCGTCCGCGTCCCAGACCTTGGTGCCCTCGCCGTGGGTGAGCGGGAGGCGGGGGGTGCCGTAGTTGTCCATGAGCGCCCCCTGCCAGCGCCGCTTCAGCTCCGCGTTGCTCACTGGTCCTCCCCCTCGTCGCTCTCGCTGTCGTGGTCGTCCCGGCCGATCGCGGTCCCGTCCGGCAGGACCATCGTGCCGATGCCCTCGTCGGTGAAGATCTCCAGCAGGATGGAGTGCGGTACCCGCCCGTCGAGGACACGGGCGGTGGTGACCCCGTGGCGGACGGCGTACAGACAGCCCTCCATCTTCGGCACCATGCCGCTGGCCAGCTCCGGCAGCAGCTTCTCCAGCTGGCTCGCGGTGAGCTTGCTGATCACCTCGTCGCTGCCCGGCCAGTCGGCGTAGAGGCCCTCGACATCGGTGAGCACCATCAGCGTCTCGGCCCCCAGCGCGACGGCGAGGGCGGCCGCGGCCGTGTCGGCGTTGACGTTGTAGACGTGGCCGTCGTCGACGCTGCGGGCGATGGAGGAGACGACCGGGATCCGGCCGTCGTCCAGCAGGGCCTGGACCGCGCCGGTGTCGATCTCGGTGATCTGGCCGACCCGGCCGATGTCCACCTGCTCGCCGTCGATCTCGGCGAAGTGCTTGGTGGCGGACATCAGGTGCGCGTCCTCGCCGGTCATGCCGACGGCCAGCGGGCCGTGCCGGTTGAGCAGGCCGACCAGTTCGCGCTGGACCTGTCCGGCCAGCACCATCCGTACGACGTCCATGGCGTCGTCGGTGGTGACCCGCAGCCCGGCCTTGAACTCGCTCACCAGACCGTGCCGGTCCAGCTGTGCGCTGATCTGGGGGCCGCCGCCGTGGACGACGACGGGGCGCAGGCCCGCGTGGCGCAGGAAGACGACGTCCTGGGCGAAGGCGGCCTTCAGCTCGTCGTCGACCATGGCGTTGCCGCCGAACTTGACCACCACGGTCTTGCCGTGGTGCCGGGTGAGCCAGGGCAGCGCCTCGATGAGGATGCGGGCCTTGGGCAGGGCGGTGTGCTTACGGGCGGTCGGCTGGCTCATGAGGAGTACGCGCTGTTCTCGTGGACGTAGTCGGCGGTGAGGTCATTGGTCCAGATGACCGCCGAGGCGCTGCCCGCCGCCAGGTCGGCGGTGATCCGGACCTCGCGGTAGCGCATGTCGACCAGCTCCCGGTCCTCGCCCACCGAGCCGTTCTTGCACACCCAGACGTCGTTGATCGCGACATTGAGCTGGTCCGGTTCGAAGGCGGCCGAGGTGGTGCCGATGGCGGAGAGCACCCGGCCCCAGTTGGGGTCCTCGCCGTGGACGGCGCACTTGAGGAGGTTGTTGCGGGCGATGGAGCGGCCCACCTCCACCGCGTCGTCCTCGGTGGCCGCGCCCACGACCTCGATCCGGATGTCCTTGGAGGCGCCCTCGGCGTCCCCGATCAGCTGCCGGGCGAGGTCGGCGCAGACCTCGCGCACCGCCTCGGCGAACTCCGCGGCGTCGGGGACGACACCGGAGGCGCCGGAGGCCATCAGCAGCACCATGTCGTTGGTGGACATGCAGCCGTCGGAGTCGATCCGGTCGAACGTGGTGCGGGTGGCGGCGCGCAGCGTGGTGTCCAGCCCGGGGGTGTCCACGTCGGCGTCGGTGGTGAGGACGACGAGCATGGTGGCCAGGCCCGGGGCCAGCATCCCGGCGCCCTTGGCCATCCCGCCCACGGTCCAGCCGGCGGGGCTCTGCACGACGGCCGTCTTGTGGACGGTGTCGGTGGTCCTGATGGCGATCGCGGCCTTCTCGCCGCCGTGCTCGCTCAGGGCGGCGGCGGCCGTCTCGACCCCGGACAGCACCGCGTCCATGGGCAGCCGGACGCCGATGAGCCCGGTGGAGGCCACGGCCACCTCGCCCGCGCTGTGGCCGAGGACCTCCGCCACCTTCTCGGCGGTGGCGTGGGTGTCCTGGAAACCCAGCGGGCCGGTGCAGGCGTTGGCGCCACCGGAGTTGAGGACGACGGCCGAGACCTGACCGCCCTTGAGCACCTGCTCGGACCACAGGACGGGGGCGGCCTTGACGCGGTTGGAGGTGAAGACGGCCGCGGCGGCGAGGCGCGGGCCGGTGTTCACCACGAGGGCGAGGTCGGGGTTTCCGTTCTCCTTGATCCCTGCCGCGACGCCGGAGGCCGTGAAGCCCTGGGCTGCCGTAACGCTCATGGAGCGACTCCGATCGTGGAAAGTCCCAGCTCCTCGGGGAGGCCGAGGGCGATGTTCATGCTCTGCACCGCGCCACCCGCGGTGCCCTTGGTGAGGTTGTCGATGGCGCTGATCACGAGGGCGCGGCCGGCCGCCTCGTCGTGGGCGACCTGGAGCAGCGCGGCGTTGGATCCGTACACGGCTGCGGTGGCGGGCCACTGGCCCTCGGGGAGGAGGGTGACGAACGGCTCGTCCCGCAGCGCCTTGTCGTACGCGGCCCGCAGGCTCTCCCCGGTCACTCCGGGCCTGGCCCTGGCGCTGCAGGTGGCGAGGATGCCGCGGGGCATCGGGGCGAGGGTCGGGGTGAAGGAGACCGACACCCGCTCCCCCGCCGCGGCGGACAGGTTCTGGATCATCTCGGGGGTGTGCCGGTGGCCGCCGCCGACGCCGTACGGGCTCATCGAGCCCATGACCTCGCTGCCCAGCAGATGCGGCTTGGGTGCCTTGCCCGCGCCCGAGGTCCCGGAGGCGGCGACGATCACCGCCTCGGGCTCCAGCAGCCCCGCCGCGTACGCCGGGAAGAGCGCGAGGGAGACGGCGGTGGGGTAGCAGCCGGGCACCGCGATGCGCTTGGCGCCCTCCAGGGCGGCGCGGGCCCCGGGCAGCTCGGGGAGGCCGTAGGGCCAGGTGCCGGCGTGCGGCGAACCGTAGAACTTCTCCCAGTCCGCCGCGTCCTTCAGCCGGAAGTCGGCGCCGCAGTCGATGACCAGGACCTGGTCGCCCAGGTGCTCGGCCACGGCGGCGGACTGTCCGTGCGGCAGCGCCAGGAAGACCACGTCATGCCCGGCCAGCGCCTCCGCGGTGGTGGGCTCCAGTACCCGCCCGGCCAGCGGGAGCAGATGGGGCTGCAGCCCGGCGAGGGGCTGTCCGGCGTTGGAGTTGCCGGTCAGGGTGCCGATCTCCACCTCGGGGTGGGCGAGCAGCAGCCGCAGCAGTTCCCCGCCCGCGTATCCGCTCGCGCCCGCCACCGCAGCACGTATGGCCATCGCCGTCGTCCTCCCTAGATGATGGCATGACTATACGTTTGATCGCAGCTTTATGCAAAGACCGTAGGGGGCGGTGGCCGATCCATACCGGTGGGGTGTCCACAGCGACTGGGGGTGTCCATAACGACACCCCGATGCGGGGCGCCCCACACCCCGGACCGGGGCTTCGCCCCTTTCCGCGGTATCGCCATGCGGCTCCGCGCCCGTGGCAGGACTTCGCCGACCGGGACCCGGGGTCCCAGGGGCGGAGCCCCCGGTAACGGGAAGGGGAGGGGAAAACCTCGCTGTGCCGCCCCGCCGCGCGACGGCTCCTCCGACCGGGGGCCGAGGGCCGGACCCGGAGGCGAGGGCCAGGCCCGGGGGCCGAGGGCCAGGCCCGGGTCCCCACCCCGCGCGGGCGGCGCCCACCGGGTGGGCCGGTGCCGCCGGGACGCGCGACACTGAAGAAGTGCCGGGCCGCGATCCGCGGCCTCGGACGAGAGGGAGCGGTCGTGACGGACCGGAGTCGGGAAGCGGGCAGCAGGCGGTTGCTCGGCGAGCTGCTGGCCGCCAGCCATCTGATGCCGATGGAGATGCTGCCGGTCGCCGTGGCCGAGCACGCGGCAGCCGCCGGTATCGACCAGGTGCTGATCTACCTCGCCGATGTGCGGCGGTGCGTGATGCGCCGGCTGACCGCGACGGGCGCCGTGGCCCCCGCGGGCGGGGAACCGGAGGAGCTGAAGGTCGAGGGCACCGTGCCGGGCCGGGCCTACCAGTACGGTGAGGTGCTGCCCGCCGCCCCCGCCGAGCCGGGCCGCCACCAGTGGTGGGTGCCGCTGCTGAACGGCACCGAGCGGATCGGTGTGCTGCGCATCACCACGGCAGCCGACGACGCACAGGCCCGCGAGGACATGAAACTGCTCTCCGCCCTGGTGGCGCTGATCGTGGTCAGCAAGCGCGACTTCAGTGATTCCTACGCCCGGCTGGTGGGCAGCGAGGCGATGACCATCGCGGCCGAGATGCAGTGGCGGCTGATGCCGCAGACCACCTACGCGGACGGCCGGGTGGCCATCTCCGCCGTCATGGAGCCGGCTTTCGAGATCAGCGGGGACGCCTACGACTACGCCACCGACGGACCGATCGTGCGCTTGGCGGTCTTCGACGCGATGGGGCACGACACCGCCGCCGGGCTGACCGCCAATCTCGCCCTGGGAGCCTGCCGCCACGCCCGCCGGCGGCGCGTCGGCCTGGTGCAGACCGGCCAGCGGATCGACGCGGCGCTCGTCGAGCAGTTCCACGAGACCCGCTACACCACCGGCATCCTCGCCGAGCTGGACACCCGGAGCGGGGAGCTGTACTGGGTCACCTGTGGCCACCACCCGCCGCTGGTCATCCGCGGCGGCCGCTGGACCACCCATCTGCGGTGCCCGCCGGGGCTCCCCCTGGGCATGGGTCTGGAGCTGGGGGTCACACTGTGCCGTGAGCAGCTGCAGCCCGGCGACCGCCTCGTGTTCTACACCGACGGCATCACCGAGGCCCGGCGCCCGGGCGGCCGGGAGTTCGGCCTGACCCGGTTCGTCGACTTCCTCATCCGGCAGCACGCCGATGGGCTGCCGGTGCCGGAGACCCTGCGCCGCCTGGTCCGCGCCGTCATGGCCCACCACGACGGCCACCTCCAGGACGACGCCACCGTGCTGCTCTGCGAATGGCTGGGCCCGGTGCCCGGCCCCACCGATCAGGCCGCCGCCCTGATGGGCGTCCCCTCCACATAGCCGCCCTACGAGGCGGGAGAAGGGAACCGCCCCGGCCGGGCGGATGCCGGCCGGGGCGGTGCGGTGGTGCGGTGGTGCCGTGGTGCGTCAGGCGGGTCAGCCGAGGGTGGCGAGGGCCTGGTTGAGGGTCGCGGACGGGCGCATGACGGCCGCGGCCTTGGCCGGGTCGGGCTGGTAGTAGCCGCCGATGTCGGCCGGGGAGCCCTGGACCGCGATCAGCTCGTCGACGATCGTCTGCTCCTGGGTGGTGAGCGTCTCGGCGAGCTGGGCGAACGCCTTGGCCAGGTCGGCGTCGTCGGTCTGCTTCGCAAGCTCCTGGGCCCAGTACAGGGCCAGGTAGAAGTGGCTGCCGCGGTTGTCGATACCGCCGACGCGGCGGCTGGGCGACTTGTTCTCGGCCAGGAAGGTGCCGGTCGCCCGGTCGAGGGTGTCGGCGAGGACCTGGGCCCGCGCGTTGCCCGTCTTCTGCGCGAGGTGCTCGAAGCTGACCGCGAGGGCGAGGAACTCGCCCAGGCTGTCCCAGCGCAGGTAGTTCTCCTTGACCAGCTGCTGGACGTGCTTGGGCGCCGAGCCGCCCGCGCCGGTCTCGAACAGACCGCCGCCGTTGATCAGCGGGACGACCGAGAGCATCTTGGCGCTGGTGCCCAGCTCCAGGATCGGGAACAGGTCGGTGAGGTAGTCACGCAGGACGTTGCCGGTGACCGAGATCGTGTTCTCGCCGCGGCGGATCCGCTCGAGGGAGAGCTTGATCGCCTCGACCGGGGCCAGGATCCTGATGTCCAGGCCCTCGGTGTCGTGCTCGGGCAGGTACGCCTTGACCTTCTCGATGAGGTTGGCGTCGTGGGCGCGGCCCTCGTCCAGCCAGAAGACGGCCGGGTCGCCGGTGGCGCGGGCGCGGGTGACGGCCAGCTTGACCCAGTCCCGGATCGGCACGTCCTTGGTCTGGCACATCCGGAAGATGTCACCGGCGCCGACGACCTGCTCGATGACCGCGTTGCCCGCCCCGTCCAGGACGCGGACGGTGCCCGTGGTGGGGATCTCGAAGGTCTTGTCGTGGCTGCCGTACTCCTCGGCCTTCTGCGCCATCAGGCCGACGTTGGGCACCGAGCCCATCGTGGCCGGGTCGAAGGCGCCGTTGGCGCGGCAGTCGTCGATGACGGCCTGGTAGATCCCGGCGTAGCTGCTGTCCGGGATCACCGCGAGGGTGTCGTGCTCCTCGCCGTCCGGGCCCCACATGTGGCCGGAGGTGCGGATCATGGCCGGCATGGAGGCGTCGACGATGACGTCGGACGGCACGTGCAGGTTGGTGATGCCGCGGTCGGAGTCGACCATGGCCAGCTCCGGGCCCTCGGCCAGCTCGGCGTCGAAGGACGCCTTGATCGCCGCGCCCTCGGGCAGGGCCTCCAGGCCCTTGAGGATGCCGCCCAGACCGTCGTTCGGGGTCAGGCCGGCGGCGGCGAGGGTCTCACCGTGCTCGGCGAAGGTCTTGGGGAAGAAGGCGCGTACGGCGTGGCCGAAGACAATCGGGTCGGAGACCTTCATCATCGTGGCCTTCAGGTGCAGGGAGAACAGCACGCCCTCGGCCTTGGCGCGGGCGACCTGCGCGGAGAGGAACTCCCGCAGCGCCGCGACGCGCATCACGGAGGCGTCCACGACCTCGCCCGCCAGCACCGGCACCGACTCGCGCAGCACGGTGGTGGAGCCGTCGTCGCCCGCCAGCTCGATGCGCAGCGAGCCGTCCTCCGGGATCACCACGGACTTCTCGGTGGAGCGGAAGTCGTCGGTGTCCATGTGGGACACATTGGTCTTGGAATCGGCCGTCCAGGCGCCCATGCGGTGCGGGTTGGCCTTGGCGTAGTTCTTCACCGAGGCGGGGGCGCGGCGGTCGGAGTTGCCCTCGCGCAGCACCGGGTTCACCGCGGAGCCCTTGACCTTGTCGTAACGGGCGCGGATCTCCCGCTCCTCGTCGGTCTTCGGGTCGTCCGGGTAGTCCGGCAGCGCGTAACCCTGCTGCTGCAGCTCGGCGATCGCGGCCTTCAGCTGCGGGATCGAGGCCGAGATGTTCGGCAGCTTGATGATGTTGGCCTCGGGGGTCTTGGCGAGGTCACCCAGCTCGGCGAGGGCGTCGGGGATGCGCTGGCCCTCCTCGAGGCGCTCGGGGAACTGGGCGATGATGCGGCCCGCCAGGGAGATGTCCCGGCTCTCCACGGTGACCCCGGCCGTGGAGGCATATGCCTCGATCACCGGCAGGAACGAGTACGTCGCGAGGGCAGGGGCCTCGTCCGTGTGCGTATAGATGATGGTCGAGTCAGTCACCGGGTGCTCCGCTCCACGTCTGCAACATTGCTCGACATCAAGATATCCGGTGCCGGGCGCTTTCCCGAAAGGGCCCTGGGCAGAAAGCCGCGCCCCGGTCCGGGCCCTGGTCCGAGCCCCGGTCCGCGCTCTGGTCCGCCCTCTGGTCCGCACCCTGGTCACGGCCGGCGCTCCGGTGGGATCGTCCCGTCCATGCCGACGACTCTGCGGGGCACGCGGGTGGCGCTGCGCCCCACCGCCCCTTCCGATGTTCCCTCCCTGGCCGCGATCCGCGCCACGCCCGAGGTGTACGCGCGCTGGCGGGGCGGTGCGGACCTGGTGGCGGCGGTGCGCGAGGACCTGGCCGAGCCCGGCGCCGAGCAACTGACCATCGAGTACGAGGACGCGGTGATCGGCATGATCCAGTGGTCGGCCGAGGCCGACCCGGACTACCGGCACGCGAGCATCGACATCTATCTGGACCCGGCGGTGCACGGGCGGGGGCTGGGCACCGACGCCGTACGCACCCTGGCCCGCCATCTGTTCGCCGACCACGGCCACCACCGGATCGTGATCGACCCGGCGGCGGACAACGCCGCCGCGATCCGCGCTTACGCCAAGGTCGGCTTCCGGCCCGTCGGCGTCATGCGGTCCTATGAGCGCGGGCCGGACGGTACGTGGCACGACGGCCTGCTGATGGATCTGCTGGCCGAGGAGCTCACCCAGGACCCGTGAGGCGCTTCGGTCACGTACCGCCCACGCGCAGCCGCCACTCGCCCGCCCGGCCGGTGAGGGTGACCGTGGAGAGCGGCCGGATGTCGACGTTCCAGTAGCAGTGCGGCGGTGCCTTGATCGCGTACATCAGGGCGGCGCGGACCACCCCGGGCTCGGCCACGGCAACCATCTTGGCGTGGTCCTCGGCCGGTCGGGTGTCCAGCCAGCCGCCGATCCGCATGATGAACGCGTGCAGCGACTCCCCGCCGTGCGGTGCGGAGCGCGGATCGCCGAGCCAGGCGTCCACCTCCGTGGGTTCGCGCGCCATCACATCGGCGAGGGAGCGGCCCGCCCAGCGGCCCATGTCACAGTCGCGCAGGGCGAGTTGGACCAGCGGCGTGAAGCCCAGGACGTCGCCGGTCTCCCGGCTGCGGGCCGACGGCGAGCAGTAGCGCAGCTCCGCCGCGGCCAGTGGCAGCAGCGCGGGGGCCGCACGCTCGGCGGCGAGCCGGCCCTCCGGATCCAGCGGCCGGTCGTCGCCGAAGCGCTCCCCCAGCCGGGAGGAGCTGCGGCCGGCGGCGACCAGCGTCAGCCGAAACGTCATCCCGGCATCGTAAGGTCACGGCCGTGGCTCCAGGGCCCGTAACCAGGAGAAGAGCGGGGGCCTTTCGGGGTGCGCCGGGTCGCCGGGCGGCTCGAAGCGGCCGTCCCGTGAACACCGTGCGCATCGCGGGTGGCGGGCGGGAGGCGGCGCGGAGCGCCGGGGGCGCCACGACCCGTCGGACACCCCCCTACGCCCCCACCAGCACCTCGTCGCACGCGGTGCGCAACCGCCGCACCCCCTCGGCCAGTTCGCCGGTGCCCGCGACCGAGGCGAAGCTCAGCCGGACGTGCGGCGCGGGCGGTTCGGCGCAGAAGTACGGGCGGCCGGGGGCGACGGCGACCCCGGCGCGCAGCGCGGCGGAGGCGAGGGCGGCCTCGTCGGTGCCCTGGGGCAGCCGCAGCCACAGGTGGTAGCCGCCGGGCGGGACATGGCGCAGCTCCAGCGCGGGCAGTTCCCGCCGTACGGCGGTCACGAGCGCCTCGCGGCGGGTGTGCAGCTCGGCGGCGACGGTGCGCAGATGGCGGGGCCAGGAGGGCGCGCCGACGAGTTCCAGGGCGGCCTCCTGCAGCGGGCGGGGCACGAAGAAGCTGTCGACGACCTGGATGGCGCGCAGCCGCTCCAGCGCGGGGCCGCGGGCGGTGAGCGCGCCCACCCGCAGGCTGGCCGAGGTGGCCTTGGTGAGCGAGCAGACGTGGACCACCGTCCCGTCCGGGTCGTCGGCGGCGAGGGTGGCGGGCAGCGGGGCCGCGTCCTCGTGGACGAGCCGGCGAGCGAAGTCGTCCTCCACCACGAACGCGCCCGCCTCACGGGCGATCGCGAGCACCTCGCGGCGCCGCTCGGCGGAGAGCACCGCACCGGTGGGGTTCTGGAACAGCGGCTGGCAGACGAAGACCCGGGCGCCGGTCGCCCGCAGCGCCTCGGCGAGCAGCTCGGGGCGCACCCCGTCGGCGTCCACCGGGACCGGGACGGGGCGCAGCCCGGAGGCGCGGGCGGCGGCGAGCATGCCGGGGTAGGTGGGGGACTCGACGAGGACGGGCGCGCCGGGCGGCGCGAGCGCCCGCAGCGCGCAGGTGAGCGCGGCCTGGCCGCCCGCGGTGACCAGCACGTCGGAGGCGCCGAGGGCCCCGGCCGGGCCGCCGATCTCGCGGGCGAACCAGGCGCGCAGCTCGGGCAGGCCCTCCACCGGCGGGCGGCCCCAGGCCCCGGGCCGCCGCCCGGCGCGGGCCAGGGCGGCGGCCAGCGCCCGCTCCGGCTGGAGGGAGGAGTGCAGATAGCCGCCGTTGAACTCCAGGATCCCCGGCGGCGGGGCGGCGAGCGTGGCCAGGACGCCGGAGGCGTCCACCGAGCGCGGCACCGACTCACCGGCCGTCTCCACGCTCAGCGCGACCTCCTGCCAGGAGGTGTCGCCCGGCCGTGGCGCCCCGGCCGGTGGCCGGTCGACGCGGAAGGCACCGGCGCCGGGGCGGGTGACCACCAGCCCTTCGGCGACGAGCGCGGAGAGGGCGCGGGAGACGGTCACCGGGCTCACCCGGTGGCGCTCGACCAGGGCCCGACTGGACGGCAGCTTCTCTCCGGGTGAGTAGCGGTCCAGCTCCCTTCGGAGCGATTCCGCCAGTTCGGCCACGCTGCTACGCTGTTGCATGACAGGACATGATAGCGCTACCGATGACAGCGCGATAGCGGTGAGCGGTGACC
>NZ_JAEEAP010000969.1 GCF_016103465.1 Streptomyces sabulosicollis | reverse complement strand
AACTCGGCCGGTATGGACGCCAGCAGCTCCGCGAGCGCCTCCCGGTCCGCCACATCACACGCCGCCACCGTCACCCGAGCACCCGACGCCGCCAGCTCGTCCCGCAGCTCCACCGCCCCCGGAGCCTCCAACCCACGACGGCTGGTCAGCACCACATGCTCGGCACCGTTCGCCACCAGCCAACGGGCCACCCGCGCACCCAGCGCACCCGTACCACCCGTCACCAGCACCGAACCCGAGGCCCGCCAACCCTCATCGCCCGACATCCGGCTCCCGACCGCCCGCACCAGCCGACGGCCGAAGACACCCGAAGCCCGCACCGCGACCTGGTCCTCACCCGAACCACCGGCCCCGGCCAGCACACCCGCCAACCGCCCCAGCACACGCTCATCCACCGACTCCGGCAGATCGACCAGACCACCCCACCGCTCCGGCAGCTCCAACGCCGCCACCCGGCCAAGCCCCCACACCAACGCCTGGCCCGGACGCACCACACCATCCGAGCGCCCGACCGACACCGCACCCCGCGTCGCCACCCACAACGGCGCACCCACACCCGCGTCACCCAACGCCTGCACCAACGCGGCCGTGCGCAACAGCCCCGTCTCACCCTCGCCCACCGCGAGAAGCGACAGCACACCCGTCACCGAGGCGTCGCCCACCGCCGTCCGCAGCTCCTCCGCCAGCCCGGCGCGGTCCGCCGCGTCCGACTCGACCACGCGCACATCCACACCACGCCCGGCCAGCGTCCGCACCACACCCGTGGCCCAGACGCCCCCGGCCTCGCCGCCGGGCACCACAACCACCCAGCAGCCACCCGCGACACCCGCCGCCATCCGGTCCGTCACCGGCTGCCACGACACCCGGTAACGCCAGCCGTCCACCGTCGCACGCACCGACTCCTGCCGCCGCCACGACGACAACGCGGGCAACACCTCACCCAGCGAAAGCCCCGGATCCACCGCGAGCTCCGCCGCCAACGCGGCCACATCCCCGCGCTCCACCACGTCCCAGAACCGCCCGTC
>NZ_JAEEAP010000968.1 GCF_016103465.1 Streptomyces sabulosicollis | reverse complement strand
GCCACCCACACCCCCCACGCACCCGCCGTGGAATGGGGTGACAAGTGCCTCACCTACGAGGAGGCCAACGCACGGGCGAATCGGCTGGCCCGGTTGCTGATCGGGCGCGGAGCCGGGCCGGAAACGGTGGTGGCCGTGGCGGTGCCCCGCTCGCTCGACATGGTCATCGCGGTTCTGGCGGTCCTCAAGTCGGGCGCCACGTATGTGCCGATCGACATGGCGCACCCCCCGTCCCGCATCGGCTTCATGCTGCGCGACGCGCGGCCTCTCGCGATGGTGACGACCAGCCGCACCCTTGGCGATCTGCCCTGCGACGACATTCCCACGGTGGTGCTCGACGACCCGGACACCGCTGACGCGATCGCCGCCCTGTCCGGCTCCGACGTCACCGACGCGGACCGCGTACACCCTCTGCATCCCCTGCACCCGGCCTATCTCATCTACACCTCCGGCTCCACCGGCACCCCCAAGGGGGTCGCCGTGCCGCAGGCCGGAATCGCGAGTCTGGCGCTGACGCAGGCCGACCGGTTCGAGGTGGGCGAGGGGAGCCGGGTCCTGCAACTGGCCTCACCCGGCTTCGATGTGTCCATGATGGAGCTGGTCATGGCCGTCACCACCGGGGCCACACTGATCGTTCCGCCCGCCCGGACGTTGGTGGGCGAGGAGGTGGCCGTCGTCCTGCGGGATCAGCGCATCAGCCACGCCGTCATGTCGCCGACCGTGCTGGGCAGCATTCCCGATGGCGCGTTTCCCGACCTCCGCACGTTGATCATCGGCATCGAGGCATGTCCGGGGGAACTGGTCCAACGCTGGTCTGCCGGGCGACGGATGGTGAATGCCTACGGTCCCACCGAAGCCACGGTGTACGTGACGGCCACGGGACAGCTCTCCGGTTCGGACGTGCCACCGATCGGTGGGCCGATCGCCGGTATGCGGGTGTATGTGGTGGATGGTGGGTTGGGTTTGGTGCCGGTGGGTGTGGTGGGTGAGTTGTATGTGGCGGGTGTGGGGTTGGCGCGGGGGTATGC
>NZ_JAEEAP010000967.1 GCF_016103465.1 Streptomyces sabulosicollis | reverse complement strand
CTCCTGGGGGTCGCGGGACGTGAGAGGGCGCGCGCCCTCCTACGCCGAGCGGTCGAGGATCTCCGGTCGTACGGGGTGGGCGAAGGGGCGGCCGGTGACGTAGTGCTCGATCTCGCCGATGGCGAGGTCGGCCAGGCGGCGCAGCTCACCGCTCTTGGATCCGGCGATGTGCGGGGTGATGAGCGCGTTGTCGCAGTCGTACAGCGGGGAGTTCGCGGGCAGCACCTCCGGCACGGTGACGTCGAGGACGGCCCGGATCCGCCCGGCCACCACCTCCTCGGTCAGCGCCTCCTGGTCCACCACCGCCCCGCGCGCGGTGTTGATGAGCGTGGCGCCGTCCGGCATGGCGGCCAGCAGCTCCCGGCTGACCAGGCCCTCGGTGGCGGGCAGCAGGGGGGTGTGGACGCTGATGACATCGCTGCCGGCGAAGAGTTCCCGCAGGGGCACCTGGCGCGCCCCGAGCTCCTTCGCCTCCTGAGCGGTGACGTACGGGTCGTACAGCAGGAGGTCGAGGTCGTACGGGCGCAGCAGCTCGATCACCCGGCGGCCGATCGCGGAGGCGCTGAGGACGCCCACCGTCCGGCGGTAGTTTCCGGCGTCCGGATAGCGCTCGTTCCAGTCGATCGTGCGCCGCTCGGCGCGGTAGTCCCGGGCGATGTCCAGGACGCGCTTGTTGGACAGCAGGATCATGGCGACGGTGTACTCGGCGACGGGCAGGGCGTTGGCCGCGGCCGCCGAGGAGACCGCGATGCCGCGCTCCCAGCAGGCGTCGGTGATGTGGTGGCGCACGGTGCCCGCGGTGTGGACCACGGCGCGCAGCCGGGGCGCGGCGTCGAGGGTGCGGCGGTCCAGGGGCGGGCAGCCCCAGCCGGTGACCAGCAGTTCGGTGTCGGCGAGTGCGCGGCGGGCGGCGGGGGTGGTGAAGTCGTCGAGGACGAGGCCGGGGTCGAGGTCGAGGAGTTCGGTGAGCCGGTTCAGGGCCGCGGGTCCGAGCACCTGCCGGGCGGACCGCTCGGCCATGGCCAGGGC
>NZ_JAEEAP010000966.1 GCF_016103465.1 Streptomyces sabulosicollis | reverse complement strand
AACCCCACACCCGCCACATACAACTCACCCACCACACCCACCGGCACCAAACCCAACCCACCATCCACCACATACACCCGCGTATTGGCGATCGGCCCGCCGATCGGTGCGGCGCCCTCGGCCTCACCGTCATACCACCCGGCCGTCGCGTAGACCGTGGCCTCCGTCGGGCCGTAGGCGTTGAGCACCCGGCAACCGGGCAGGGCGTCACCGATGACGCGGGCCGCCGGGCCCGTCAGTGCCTCCCCGGCGCAGACCACGACGCCGGGAAACTCCCGCGGCCCGACCGCCTTCGCGACCTGGACCAGGGCCGAGGGGACCCCGCTCACCAGGCTCGCTTCCGGCCGGTGGGGCAACCGGCCCACCAGGGCCACGGCGTTGTCCACGATCTCCACACACCCGCCGGACGCGAGCGGCGCGAACAGTTCGAAGGCGGATACGTCGAAACTCGCCGAGGTCGACATCATCACGTGGGAGAGGGCTCGCGCCCCCAGGGTCTCGACCGCCCACGCGATGGTGTTGACCAGGCTCTGGTGGGTCACCACCACGCCCTTGGGGGTGCCGGTCGAGCCGGAGGTGTACATCACATACGCCGGATGCGACGGACACAGCGGCGCCAGACGATCCGCGTCGGTCACCTCACCATCCCGATGACCCGCCACCTCCCGCACCGTCCCCGGATCATCCACCACCACCACCGGAACACCCAACGACGGCAACCGCCCCACCACATCACCCGACGCCACCACCAACACCGGCCCAGCATCCTCCACCATGAACCGCACCCGCTCCGCCGGAAACCCCGCATCCACCGGCACAAAACCACCACCCGCCTTCAACACCGCCAACAACACCACCACCACATCCACCGAACGCGACATCGCCACCGCCACCAACCGCTCCGGCCCCACCCCACACCCCACCAAAAACCGCGCCAACCGATCCGACCGCGACCCCAACTCCCCATACGACAACACCACCTCGCCACACCTCACCGCAACCAACCCACCACACCCCACCAACCGCTCACCCAACACCCCCTGTCTCTTA
>NZ_JAEEAP010000965.1 GCF_016103465.1 Streptomyces sabulosicollis | reverse complement strand
CGGGGGGGCTTGGGCATGACGGCGGCCTCGGAGTGGGCGCCGCAGCCGTAGGAGAGGGAGACGACGCGGCCGTCCGCCGGGCTGAACTCGTTCGCGCAGACCCCGAACGCCTGCCCCAGCGAGCCGCCGAGGGCCACCAGGAATCCACAGCTCGCGCAGGTGCCGGGGGCCGCCTGGGCCATGGGGGTCTTGGGGCCGTACGCCTCGTCCCAGCGGTCGGCCGCGACGTGGAGGCCGTAACGGGACAGCACCCGGGCGCGCCGCATGCCCAGTTCCTCGGCGACGGCCGCGATCGAGCCGGTCCTGGGCGCGGCGTTCTGCGCGGCGGGGGGGCCGGCCGTCACATCGGCCTCCTCCGCCGCCGCGAGCTGCTGCATCTCCTCCGAGACCACGGAGTTGGGCGGCGGGGCGTCCTCGCCCGTGTAGCCCGGCTCCAGCCGCAGGTCCTCGGCCTCGGTGGGGAGCAGGTCGCCCGGCCCCATGTCGCCGGGGCGCAGCCGCTCGCTCCAGGGCACCCACTCCGGCGCGAGCAGCGCGTCGGGCCCCGGGAGCAGCACCGTCTCGTCCAGGGTGACGGCCTTGGCGCGGGAGGCGCGGGTCACCGTGACCGCCCAGCGCCAGCCGCGGTAGCCCGGCTCGGCGCTCTCGAAGAGATGCGTGACCACGCGGTCGCCCTCGGCGACAGCGCCCAGATACTCGCCCACCTTCCCCGGATGGGCGGCTTCCGCGGCCGCCTCACGGGCGAGTTCGACCGCCTCGGCGCACAGGCGGTCGGGGGTACGGCTTCGCATCGCACTCACAGGATCGATTCTCTCTTCCACGCCGTCGCAGCCGTCTGACCTGGTGCGCCAGCCGTACGGCCGTCGCGGGACCGCGGACGGAGCGGACCATGGGGCCGCGTCGACGTCCGCGCCCATCCGGCCTTCGGGCGCACCTTGTACGTCCCATTCTGCGGGATGGCTACTCGGCACACGGCCAGGAACGACCCTCGGTGGCGCGGTTACGCACGCTACCTTGTCCGGCCGCGCCGCCCCTACCCCCGTCTCATGCCC
>NZ_JAEEAP010000964.1 GCF_016103465.1 Streptomyces sabulosicollis | reverse complement strand
ATGAACCCACCGCACCGCAGCCCCACCTCCTGGCCCGACGCCCGCGCCATCGCCGCCCGCGCCGCCGTCAAGGAGGCCGCCCACGCCGCCCCGGTGATGCGGCCGCTGGCCGAGGCGCTCGGCCAGGTCCTGGCCGCGCCGCTCGCCGCGCTCACCGATCTGCCGCCCTTCGACACCTCCGCGATGGACGGCTGGGCGCTCTCGGGCCCCGGCCCCTGGCGGCTGCCAACCGGTCCGAAGGGTCAGGAACACCAGGGCATCCTCGCCGGACACGACGGGACGGCCGTCCTCCCCGACGGTCACGCCGTCCGCATCGCCACCGGCGCCCGCGTCCCGCCGGGCGCCACCGCCGTACTGCGCAGCGAGTACGGCACCGACGCGGGCGACGGCTGGCTCCACGCGTCCGCCGCCCACCCCGTGGTCCTCGGCCAGGACATCCGCACCCGCGGCCAGGAGTGCCGCAGCGGTGATCAACTGCTCCCCGCCGGGACCCTGGTCACCCCCGCCGTCCTGGGCCTTGCCGCCGCGGCCGGGTACGACGAGTTGCCGACGGTGCGCAGGCCGCGCGTCGAGGTGCTCGTCCTCGGCGATGAACTGCTCACCGAGGGGCTGCCGCACGACGGCCGGATCCGGGACGCGCTGGGGCCGATGGTCGGACCGTGGCTGCGGGCGCTCGGCGCCGAGGTCATGGGCACCCGGCGGCTGGCCGACGAGGCGGACGCGGTGTACGCGGCGGTGGCCGAGTCCTCCGCCGACGTCGTCGTGACGACCGGGGGCACGGCCGCGGGCCCCGTGGACCACGTCCACCCCACCCTGCGCCGCCTGGGCGCCGAGCTGCTGGTGGACGGGGTGGCGGTGCGCCCCGGCCACCCGATGCTGCTGGCCCGCCTCGCCCGCGAGAACCCCGAGAACCCCGAGAACCCCGAGAACCGCGAGCATCGCGAGAACCGCGAGAACCCTGAGGAGCACGGAAACCCTGGAGGCCCCGGAACCTCCAAAACCTCCAAAACCGCCGCAAGCCCCGCAAGCCCCGCAAGCCCCGCAAGCCCCGAAA
>NZ_JAEEAP010000963.1 GCF_016103465.1 Streptomyces sabulosicollis | reverse complement strand
GGGGCGGGGGCGGGCCCGAGCCGGTGAACCGGGAGCCCGAGAAGTGTTCGGAGCTCGGCTGGTTCCCGCTGGACGCGCTGCCGGACGACATGGTGGCGTACTGCCGCGCGGGCCTGGAGGCGTATCGCGCGGGGCACCGCTTCGCCCTCCACTGGCATGAGCCGGACGACCCCATCGCGTACGCCCCGGGAGGGCCCGACCGGCTGGCCCCGCTCTGACGGCCGGGCATTCTGGGACGTTGTTCCGGTTAGCTAGACTCAAGCGGGAAGGGAAGGGTGTGCGGTGAACGACGACGAGCGGAACCCGGAGCGCGCGGCCCGGCCCAAGCGAGCCGATGCGCGGCGCAACGAGAAGGCGCTGCTGGAGGCGGCCGCCGCGGTCTTCGTCAGCTCGGGCGTGGAAGCGCCGATACGTGACATCGCGGCCAAGGCCGGTGTCGGGACGGCCACGATCTACCGCCACTTCCCGACGCGGGCGGACCTCATCGTCGCCGTCTACCGGCACCAGGTCGAGGCCCTCGCCGAGGCCGGGCCCGCGCTGCTGGCCGGAGGCGAGACCCCGCACGCCGCCCTGAGGCAGTGGATCGACCTCTTTGTCGACTTCCTGGTCACCAAGCACGGGCTCGCCGCCGTGCTGCAGTCCGACGACCCCTGCTTCGACCCCCTGCACGCGTACTTCCTCGACCGGCTCCTGCCCGTGTGCACCCGACTGCTCGACGCCGCGGTCGCCTCGGGCGAGATCCGCTCCGGCCAGGACGCCTATGAGCTGATGCGCGGCGTCGGCAGCCTCTGCGCGGGCGCCGGCGGCAACCCCCGCTACGACGCCCGCCACCTCGTCGGGCTCCTCATCGCGGGGCTGCGTCGCCCCCACTGACCGTCGGCCGGGCAGCGGCTTCCCTGGCACACAAGGGGAACACAAGGGGCACACAATGGGTGCGACAGACACCGCCCCGCCCCCACGCCCCAGGAGCTGGCTCTTATACACATCT
>NZ_JAEEAP010000962.1 GCF_016103465.1 Streptomyces sabulosicollis | reverse complement strand
GGTGGGGAGTGATCAGCCGCGCAGACACTCCCGCACGGCGGCGACGAGCCGCGACGCACGGGCATCGCCATGGCCGATCATCCGGTTGGCCACATAGGCGAACCCCACGCCGAACTCGTCGTCGCCGAAGGCGAACTGTCCGCCCGCCCCGTCGTTCCCGAAGCTGCGCTCCCCCAGCATCGGCCGGAAGGACGGCGAGTCGAGCAGAAAGCCCGAGCCCCAGCGCGCTCCCATGTCGAAGCCCAGCCACCCCTTGCCGGACGAGAGTTCGCGGACCGCGTCCGTCACGGTCTCGGGGGCCAGCAGCCGCCGTCGGCCCTCGACACCGGTCACGGCCGCCGCGTACAGCCCGGCGAGCCCGCTCGCCGACGCGGTGGCGCCCGCGCCGGGCAGCTCCATGCCGAGCAGCGCCGGGTCGTTCCAGCCGTGCGGCTCCTCGAGGCCGGGGAAGACCAGGGCGCCGTTCATGGTCACGATGCGGGTCAGCAGGTGCTCGGGCCCCGGCATCCCGGGCCGCCCCTCGGCCTCGACCAGCCGGGCCCGCCCGTCCATCTCCGCCCCGGGCAGCCCGATCCAGGCCCGCAGCCCCAGCGGATCGCCCACGGCCCGGCGGAAGTACGCGCCCGGGGTGTGCCCGGTGATCCGCCGGATGACCTCGCCGATGAGGAAGCCGAAGACATGGCCGTGGTACTCGTACGCCGTATCCGGCTCCCACAGCGGCGTCTGCGCCTCGACGGCGCGGATCACCGGCGCCCAGTCGGCGATCTCCTCGAACGGCACCACCCGGTCGAGTACGGGGATCCCCGCCCGGTGCCCGAGGACCATGCGGCAGGTGATGGCCTCCTTGCCGTACCGGCCGAACTCCGGCCAGTACCGGCTCACCGGGGCGTCGAGGTCCAGCCGCCCCTCCTGCGCGAGGAGGTGGGCGCAGACGCTCACCAGGCCCTTGGCGCAGGAGAACACCGGCACGACGGCTGTCTCTTATACACATCTGACGCTGCCGACGACTAGTC
>NZ_JAEEAP010000961.1 GCF_016103465.1 Streptomyces sabulosicollis | reverse complement strand
GACAGGAGCAAGGCGCTGCGGGCGTTGTCGGGGCTGGGCGGGATGGTGTCGGTGTCGCTGCCGGTGGAGCGTGTGCGGGAGCGGCTGGCGGTGTGGGGCGAGCGGCTGTCGGTGGCGGCGGTGAACGGACCCTCGGCTGTGGTGGTCTCCGGTGACGCCGACGCGTTGGACGAGCTGCTGGCGGCGTGCGAGGTGGAGGAGATCCGGGCGCGTCGCGTCCCCGTGGACTACGCCTCGCACTGTGCTGATGTCGAGGCGATCGAGGGCGAGCTGCGGCAGGCCCTGGCGGGGATCAGTCCTCGGTCGTCGTCGGTGCCGTTCTACTCCACGGTCACGGCAGGTGTGCTGGACACCCAGGAACTCGACGCCGGGTACTGGTACCGCAATCTGCGTCAGACGGTGCGTTTCGACGAGACCGTACGCGCCCTGCTGGCCAACGGTTTCGATACGTTCATCGAGGCCAGTGCCCACCCTGTCCTGACGATGGGCGTGGAGCAGACGGCCGAGGACCATGGCACCCGGGTCACCGCCGTCGGTTCGCTGCGCCGGGACGAAGGCGGCCTGGAGCGCTTCATGACCTCCTTGGCCGAGGCGTATGTCGGCGGGGCCGGTGTTGACTGGTCCACGGTGTTCCGGGGGACGGGTGCTCGACGGGTCGAACTGCCCACGTATGCCTTCCAGCACCAGCACTACTGGATCGAGACCCCTTCGTCGGCTGTTGGCGATGTGACGTCCGCAGGTCTGGGTTCGGCTGATCATCCGTTGTTGGGTGCGGTGGTGGGGTTGGCGGATGTGGATGGGGTGTTGTTGACGGGGCGGTTGTCGTTGGGTTCGCATGGTTGGTTGGCTGATCATGCGGTGTGGGGTGTGGTGGTGGTGCCGGGGGCGGCGTTGGTGGAGTTGGTGTTGCGTGCGGGTGATGGGGTGGGTTGTGGGCGGTTGGAGGAGTTGACGTTGGAGGCGCCGTTGGTGGTGCCTGAGCGTGGTGGGGTGCGGGTGCAGTTGTCGGTGGGTGCGCCGGATGGGGTGGGTCGGCGTGTGGTGGGTGTGTTTTCGCAGGTGG
>NZ_JAEEAP010000960.1 GCF_016103465.1 Streptomyces sabulosicollis | reverse complement strand
TCCCGCACCTGGGGCTCCGCCCCAGCCCCCGGCGGACGACCGGTGCGGGGCGTCCGCCCGGTCATCCGCCGCGCCGGCCGCGATCAGCCCGCCGGTGCGGGTGCCCACGGCGGCGACGGTCGGCTCGTCGCCCCCGGGCGTCCAGGGGTGGCGCCCCTGCCACACGCCGGGCACATACCGATGCCCCCGGGGGCCGGGGCGGAGCCCCGGTTTCGGGAAGGCGCGGGGAGGGGAAAGCAGCCCGCCGCAGGCGCCAGGTCCCGCCGGACACCCCCGTAGGTGACCAACCCGGCCCGCCACTCGTTCACGACACGTGGACCAGCAGCAGGCGACAGTCGCCACCGACGACGAAACCACCGGCCTGATCGACGTCGAGCAGGCCGAGGCCGCCATCGTCGAGCACTATCCGCGGCTGGTGCGGCTCGCGTACCTCATCCTGCCGCCGGGCATCGGGCGCACCCGCCGGGTGCTCGCGGCGCACGCCCTCGCGCAGCGCGCGCTGCCCCGCAACCGGGGCCACGGCACCGGCCCGGACCCGCACCCCGACATCGAACTGCCCTGGCAGCGCGGGACGAAGGGCCCCGGGGCCGACACCGGCTACGCCTATGTGCGGCTGCGGGTGCTGCGCCTGGCGCTGCGGGCCGCCCGGCCGCGGCGCTGGTGGCAGCGGCCCCCGGCGCTGCCGCAGGTGTTCGGGCTGCGGCTGTTCCCGCGCTCCGGCGGCGCCGATGAACTCGCCCTGGAGAAGGCGCTGTCGGAGCTGTCCGCCCCCGGCCGCGCCGCGTACGTGCTGCTCGAGCTGGAGCAGCTCGACGAGCACGAGACGCGCGGTCTGCTGCGCGCCGCGGGAGTCACCGACGCGCGGGACGCGCTGGACGAGGCGGAGTCGGTGCCGGACCCGGCGGGCAGCCGGGACGGATCGCTGTTGGAGTCCGCCGAGTTCGACCCGTGTTCGCTCCAGGCGCGGCCCACCGATCTGATGCGCCGCCGCCAGCATCTGCGGGCGGTGCTGGTGGCCGTGGTGGCGCTGGTGGTGTGCGGGACGCTGCTGGGGGTGCCGGGGCGGGGC
>NZ_JAEEAP010000095.1 GCF_016103465.1 Streptomyces sabulosicollis | reverse complement strand
GTTAGCGAGTGTCTCGTGGGCGCGGAGAGGTGTATAAGAGACAGGCCCGCCCCTTCCCTCAACAACCGGTATACGGGACCGCCGGGGGGCCGAAAATGTCCCGGCCGGGCACGGCACCGTTGTGGTGTCCGTGCCCGGCCGGGGGCGCGAAGGAAGAGGGCTAGCGGACGAAGACCCCCGCCTGGCTCGCGAGATCCAGGAAGTACTGCGGGGCGACGCCCAGGACCAGCGTGACCGCCACCCCGATCGCGATGGCCGACGAGGTCAGCGGGCTCGGCACGGCCACGGACGGGCCGTCCGTGCGCGGCTCGCTGAAGAACATCAGGACGATCACCCGGATGTAGAAGAACGCGGCGACCGCCGAGGAGATCACACCGATCACCACCAGCGCGCCCGCCCCACCGTCGGCCGCCGCCTTGAAGACCGCGAACTTCCCGGCGAAGCCGCTGGTCAGCGGGATACCGGCGAAGGCCAGCAGGAAGACCGCGAAGACGGCGGCCACCAGGGGCGAACGGCGGCCGAGCCCGGCCCACTTGGACAGGTGGGTGGCCTCCCCGCCCGCGTCCCGCACCAGCGTGACCACCGCGAAGGCGCCGAGGGTCACGAAGGAGTACGCGGCGAGGTAGAAGAGGACGGAGGAGATGCCGTCGGGCGTGGTGGCGATGACACCGGCCAGGATGAACCCGGCGTGGGCGATCGAGGAGTACGCCAGCAGCCGCTTCACATCGGTCTGGGTGACGGCCACGATCGCGCCGCCCAGCATGGTGACGATGGCGACGCCCCACATCACCGGCCGCCAGTCCCAGCGCAGCCCCGGCAGCACGACGTACAGCAGCCGCAGCAGCGCGCCGAAGGCCGCCACCTTGGTGGCCGCCGCCATGAAGCCGGTCACCGGGGTCGGCGCGCCCTGGTAGACGTCCGGGGTCCACATGTGGAACGGCACGGCGCCGATCTTGAACAGCAGCCCCATCAGCACCATCGCCCCGCCGATCAGCAGCAGCGCGTCATTGCCCATGGTTCCGGCGAGCGCCGGGGTGACGTTCCTGACCTGTCCGTCGACGACGTCCGCGATCCCCGAGTAGGCGACCGTGCCCGCGTAGCCGTACAGCAGGGCGATGCCGAAGAGCAGGAACGCCGAGGAGAAGGCGCCCAGCAGGAAGTACTTGACGGCGGCCTCCTGCGACAGCGCGCGATGGCGCCGGGCGAGCGCGCACAGGATGTACAGCGGCAGGGAGAAGACCTCCAGCGCCACGAAGAGCGTCAGCAGGTCGTTGGCGGACGGGAAGACCAGCATGCCGCCGACCGCGAAGAGGACCAGCGGAAAGACCTCGGTGGTGGTGAACCCCGCCTTGACCGCGGCCTTTTCGGCCTCGCCGCCGGGCACGGCGGCGGCCTGCGCCGCGAAGGAGTCGACGCGGTTGCCGTGCACCACCGGATCCAGCCGCCGCTCGGCGAAGGTGAACACCGCCACCAGCGCCACCAGGAGAATGGTCCCCTGGAGGAAGAGCGACGGTCCGTCGACCGCGATCGCGCCCATGGCCGCGACATGGGCCTTACTGGTGCCGTAGTCACCGGCGGCGAGGCCGATCACGGCGGCGAAGGCCGCGGCCAGGGCGACCACCGAGACGAACAGCTGCGCCACGTACCGCTGGCGGCGCGGGAGGAACGCCTCGATCAGGACGCCGACGATCGCGGCGCCGAGCACGATCAGCGTGGGCGACAGCTGGCCGTACTCGAAATCGGGCGACGGGATCTTGTCGGGCGCCGCCGCCGCTGTTGTCCACAGGCTGTGGACAGTGGCCGCGTGGGTCACTTGGCACCTCCGGAAGCACCGTCGTGGGACGCACCGTCGGACTTCGGGCTGTAGCTGAACCAGCCCGCGTCGGTGACGGGGTGATCGGGCTTGGGATCCTTCTTGTCCACCACGGACATCGTGTGGTCGACCGCCGGGTTGACGATGTCGGCCAGCGGCTTCGGATAGACCCCGAGGAAGATCAGCAGCGCGATGAGCGGGGCCACGACGACCAGCTCACGCACCCGCAGATCGGGCATGGACCGCACCTCGGCCTTCACCGGACCGGTCATGGTGCGCTGGTAGAGGATCAGGACGTAGAGCGCCGCCAGCACTATTCCGACGGTCGCGATCACGCCGAGCGCCGGATAGCGGCTGAACGTGCCGACCAGGACCAGGAATTCGCTGATGAACGGCGCGAGCCCGGGCAGCGAGAGGGTGGCCAGCCCGCCGATCAGGAAGGTGCCGGCGAGCACCGGGGCCACCTTCTGCACCCCGCCGTAGTCGGCGATGAGCCGCGAACCGCGCCGGGTGATCAGGAATCCGGCCACCAGCATCAGCGCGGCCGTGGAGATGCCGTGGTTGACCATGTAGAGGGTGGCGCCGCCCTGGCCCTGGGTGGTCATCGCGAAGATGCCCAGGATGATGAAGCCGAAGTGGGAGATCGAGGCGTAGGCGATCAGCCGCTTGATGTCCCGCTGGCCGATCGCCAGCAGCGCCCCGTAGATGATGCTGATGAGCGCCAGGATCATGATCGCCGGGGTGGCCCACTTGCTGGCCTCCGGGAAGAGCTGGAGGCAGAAACGGAGCATCGCGAAGGTGCCGACCTTGTCGACCACCGCGGTGATCAGCACGGCGACCGGGGCGGTGGACTCCCCCATCGCGTTGGGCAGCCAGGTGTGCAGCGGCCACAGCGGCGCCTTCACCGCGAAGGCGAAGAAGAAGCCGAGGAAGAGCAGCCGCTCGGTGCCGGCCGCCATGTCCAGATGGCCGCCCGCCCGCGCCTGGACGATCTCCTGGAGCGAGAAGGTGCCGGTGCCGAGCTGATCGGCGGTGACCGCGTACAGACCGACGACCGCGGCGAGCATGATCAGCCCGCCCGCCAGGTTGTAGAGCAGGAACTTCACCGCGGCGTAGGAGCGCTGAGTGGCCGTCTCCTCCTCGGAGCGGCCCCCGGCCCGGTCCCCGAAGCCCCCGATGAGGAAGTACATCGGGATCAGCATGGCCTCGAAGAAGATGTAGAAGAGGAAGACGTCGGTGGCCTCGAAGGAGATCACCACCATCGCCTCGACCATCAGGATCAGCGCGAAGAAGCCCTGGGTGGGCCGCCAGCGGCGGTTGGGCCGGGCACTTTCCAGCGGATCGGCGTCATGCCACCCCGCCAGGATGATGAAGGGGATGAGCACCGCGGTGAGCGCGATCAGCGCGACCGCGATCCCGTCCACGCCCAGTTCGTAGCGGACGCCGAAGTCCTTGATCCAGGCATGGGATTCGGTCAGCTGGAAGCGGGCGCCGCCGGGGTCGAACCGGATCAGCACGACCGCCGCGAGGGCGAGCGTGACCAGGGAGAAGCCCAGCGCCACCCACTTGGCGGCGGCGCGCTGGGCGGCGGGCACGGCGGCGGTGGCCACCGCGCCGAGCGCGGGCACCACGGCCGTGGCCGTCAGCAGGGGAAATGACATGACTCAGACCGCCCTCATCAGCAGGGTCGCGGCGATGAGCACCGCCGTACCGCCGAACATCGAGACCGCGTACGTACGGGCGTAGCCGTTCTGCAGCTTCCGCAGCCGGCCGGAGAGCCCGCCGACCGAGGCCGCGGTGCCGTTGACCACCCCGTCGACCAGCTTGTGGTCGACATAGACCAGACCGCGGGTCAGATACTGGCCGGGTTTGACGAGCGCGACATGGTTGAAGTCGTCCTGCAGCAGATCGCGCCGGGCGGCCCGGGTGAGCAGCGACCCGCGGGGGGCGGTGCGCGGCACCGGCCGGCGTCCGTACTGCGCCCAGGCGAGGGCGACACCGATCACCAGCACCACCATCGTCCCGGCGGTGACCGCCGCGGCGCTGAGCGGGGAGTCGCCGTGGCTGTGGCCGGTGACCGGCTCCAGCCACTTCAGGAACGCGTCGTTGACGCTGAACAGGCCGCCCGCGAAGACCGACCCCACGGCCAGGACGATCATGGGGATGGTCATGGACGAGGGCGACTCGTGCGGATGCGGCTCGGCGTGCGCCCCGGCCGACTCGGCGGCGGGCTCGGCGCTGGGCTCCTCCGGCGACGGCGTGGTGCCCCAGCGCTTCTCGCCGAAGAAGGTCAGCAGCATCACCCGCGTCATGTAGTACGCGGTGATGGCCGCGCCCAGCAGGGCCGCGCCGCCGAGGATCCAGCCCTCGGTGCCGCCCTTGGCGAACGCCGCCTCGATGATCTTGTCCTTGGACCAGAAGCCGGACAGCCCGGGGAAGCCGATGATCGCGAGATAGCCGAGCCCGAAGGTGACGAAGGTGATCGGCATGTACTTCCGCAGACCGCCGTACTTGCGCATGTCGACCTCGTCGTTCATGGCGTGCATGACCGAACCGGCCCCGAGGAAGAGCCCCGCCTTGAAGAAGCCGTGGGTCACCAGGTGCATGATCGCGAAGACATAGCCGATCGGGCCGAGCCCGGCGGCCAGGATCATGTACCCGATCTGCGACATGGTGGACCCGGCCAGGGCCTTCTTGATGTCGTCCTTGGCACAACCGACGATCGCACCGAAGAGGAGCGTGACCGCGCCGACCGCGACCACCGCGGCCTGGGCATCCGGCGCGGCGTTGAAGATCGCGCCGGAGCGGGTGATCAGATACACGCCCGCGGTCACCATGGTCGCCGCGTGGATCAGGGCCGAGACCGGGGTCGGGCCCTCCATCGCGTCCCCGAGCCAGGACTGCAGCGGCACCTGGGCCGACTTACCGCAGGCGGCGAGCAGCAGCATCAGCCCGATCGCGGTGAGCTTGCCCTCGCCGGCGTGGTCCGCGTTCGTCAGCACCGGGGCGAAGGTGAAGGTCCCGAACGTCGTGAACATCAGCATGATCGCGATGGACAGGCCCACATCGCCGACGCGGTTGACGATGAACGCCTTCTTCGCCGCCGTGGCCGCGCTGGGCTTGTGCTGCCAGAAGCCGATGAGCAGGTACGAGGCGAGGCCCACGCCCTCCCAGCCGACGTACAGCAGCAGGTAGTTGTCGGCGAGGACGAGCAGCAGCATGGCCGCGAGGAAGAGGTTGAGATAGCCGAAGAAGCGGCGACGGCGCTCGTCGTGCTCCATATAGCCGATCGAGTAGATGTGGATCAGCGTGCCCACACCGGTGATCAGCAGGACGAAGGTCATGGACAGCTGGTCGAGCTGGAAGGCGACGTCCGCGCGGAAGCCGCCCACCGGGATCCAGCTGAAGACCTTGCTGTGCAGGGCCCGGTCGTGCTCGCCGCGGCCGAGCATGTCGGCGAAGAGCACGGCGCCGATGACGAAGGAGGCGGCGGCGAGCACCGTGCCGATGTAGTGGCCCTTGCCGTCCAGCCGCCGCCCTCCGCACAGCAGCAGGGCCGCGCCGAGCAGCGGGACCGCGACAAGCAATCCGATGAGGTTCTCCACGTGAACGCGACCCCTTCTAGAGCTTCATCAGGCTGGCGTCGTCGACCGAGGCCGAGTGGCGGGAGCGGAAGACGGTCACGATGATCGCGAGACCGACCACGACCTCCGCCGCGGCCACGACCATCGTGAAGAAGGCGATGATCTGGCCGTCGAGATTGCCGTGCAGCCGGGAGAAGGTGACGAACGCCAGGTTGCACGCGTTCAGCATCAGCTCCACGCACATGAAGAGGACGATCGCGTTCCGCCTGATGACGACGCCGGCCGCACCAATGGTGAACAACAGGGCGGCCAGGTAGAGGTAGTTGACCGGATTCACTTGGCGACTCCCCTCGGGTTCGGCGCGCTGCCCGCGTTCTGGCCGTCTTCGCCGTTCTCGGAAGTGCCCGGCTCGCCGGCGCTCCCGGACGGCTTGCCGGTTCCGTTGCCCTCCCGGCCCAGCCAGCGCTGCGAGCGCCGTTCCAGCGCCGCCAGCTCGGCCAGCGCCTCGCGGGAGACGTCCCGGATCTGGCCGCGGCCGCGCAGCGTGGCGTTGACGGTGAGGTCGGACGGGGTGCCGTCGGGCAGCAGACCGGGGATGTCCACCGCGTTGTGCCGCGCGTACACGCCGGGGGCGGGCAGCGGCGGGACGTTCCGTCCGGTGCGCACCCGCGCCTCGGACTGCTCGCGCTGGGTGCGGGCCCGCTCAGTGCGCTCCCGGTGGGTCAGCACCATGGCGCCGACCGCCGCGGTGATCAGCAGCGCACCGGTGATCTCGAAGGCGAAGACGTACTTGGTGAAGACCAGGGCCGCCAGGCCCTCCACATTGCCGCCGGAGTTGGCCTGGCCCAGGCCGTTCCACGTCTTCAGCGAGGCGTTCCCGATCCCGGCGCACAGCAGGATGCCGAAGCCCAGCCCGCAGAGGGCGGCGAGCCAGCGCTGCCCCTTCAGGGTCTCCTTGAGGGAGTCGGCGGCGGTGACACCGACCAGCATCACCACGAAGAGGAAGAGCATCATGATCGCGCCGGTATAGACGACGATCTGGACGACACCCAGGAAGTACGCGCCGTTGGCGAGGTAGAAGACCGCCAGGATGATCATGGTGCCCGCCAGGCACAGGGCGCTGTGCACGGCCTTGCGCATCAGGATCGTGCACAGCGCGCCGATCACGGCGACGGTGCCGAGCACCCAGAACTGGAGGGCCTCACCGGTGGAGGTGGTGGAGGCCGCCGCGGCCAGAGTGCCGCCGCTCATCCCTGCACCCCCTGCTGCCGGTCCTGCAGCTCCTCGTTCCCCGCGGCCTGGTCGGACAGGGTCTCGCCCTTGCTGACCGCGACCTGCCGGGTGGTGCCGGGCGCGGCCTCGGTCACCAGACCCCGGTAGTAGTCCTGCTCGTCGGTGCCGGGGTAGATGGCGTGCGGGGTGTCGACCATCCCGTCCTCGAGGCCCGCGAGCAGCTCCTCCTTGGTGTAGATGAGCGATTCGCGGCTGCGGTCGGCGAGCTCGTACTCATTGGTCATGGTCAGCGCCCGGGTGGGGCACGCCTCGACGCACAGGCCGCACAGGATGCAGCGCAGATAGTTGATCTGGTAGGTGCGGCCGTAGCGCTCGCCGGGCGAGTAGCGCTCCTCGTCGGTGTTGTCCGCGCCCTCCACATAGATCGCGTCGGCGGGGCAGGCCCAGGCGCACAGCTCGCAGCCGACGCACTTCTCCAGCCCGTCCGGATGCCGGTTGAGCTGGTGGCGCCCGTGGAAGCGGGGCGCGGTGGGCTTCTTCACCTCTGGGTACTGTTCGGTGAGCCGCTTCTTGAACATGGCCTTGAAGGTCACGCCGAAGCCGGCCACCGGATTCTGGAAGTCAGACACCGTCGGCCTCCTTTCCGTCACTGACAGTGTCGGGGCCACCACTGACAATCAGCTCACGCTCGGTGCGCGGACGTCGGCGGGGGACGGGCGGCAAGGTCTGGCCGGGCAGCGGCGGCACCGGGAAACCTCCCGCCATCGGATCGAAGGCGGGCTCCGGTCCCTGTTCCGCTCCGGCCTCGGCCTGCGCCGAGCGGTCGCGGAAGAAGTCGACCACGAAGGACAGCAGCAGCAGCGCGATCACCGCGCCGCCCACGTAGAGCACGATGTCCTGGTAGTCGTAGTTCTCATTGCGCAGCGCCCGGACGGTGGCGACCAGCATCAGCCAGACCATCGAGATCGGGATGAGCACCTTCCAGCCCAGCTTCATGAACTGGTCGTAGCGCACGCGCGGAAGCGTGCCGCGCACCCAGATGAAGACGAACAGCGATGTCACGACCTTGCCGACGAACCACAGCAGCGGCCACCAGCCGTGGTTGGCGCCCTCCCAGAAGGTGCTGATCGGCCAGGGCGCCCGCCAGCCGCCGAGGAAGAGGGTGACGGCGACCATCGAGACGGTGACCATGTTGATGTACTCGGCGAGCATGAACATCGCGAACTTGATCGAGGAGTACTCGGTGTTGAAGCCGCCGACCAGGTCGCCCTCGGACTCCGGCATGTCGAACGGCGCCCGGTTGGTCTCACCGATCATCGAGACGATGTAGATGAGGAACGAAACCGGCAGCAGCACCGCGTACCAGCGGTCCTGCTGCGATTCGACGATCTGCGAGGTCGACATCGACCCGGAGTAGAGGAAGACCGCCGCGAAGGAGAGCCCCATCGCGATCTCGTAGCTGATCATCTGGGCACAGGAGCGCAGGCCGCCCAGGAGCGGATACGTCGATCCGGAGGACCAGCCCGCCAGCACGATGCCGTAGATGCCGACCGAGGCGGTGGCGAGGATGTAGAGGACGGCGATCGGCAGGTCGGTCAGCTGCATCGCGGTGCGGTGCCCGAAGACCGAGACCTCGCCGCCGGCCGGGCCGAACGGCATCACCGCGACCGCCATGAAGGCCGGGATGGCCGCGACGACCGGCGCCAGGACGTAGACCACCTTGTCGGCGCCCTTGACGACCACGTCCTCCTTGAGCATCAGCTTCACGCCGTCCGCGAGGGACTGCAGCATGCCCCAGGGGCCGTGGCGGTTGGGCCCGATGCGCAGCTGCATCCAGCCGACCACCTTGCGCTCCATGACGATGGAGATGAGCACCGTCACCATCAGGAACGCGAAGCAGAAGACGGCCTTGATCGCGATCAGCCACCACGGGTCGCGGCCGAACATCGACAGGTCCTCTGCGGCGAGAATCCTCACTGGGTCACCTCCGTCGCGGGGGCAGTGATCGTCACGACATCGCCGGGCCGGGCCCCCAGATCGCGCTGGACACCGCCGCCGACGGAGGCCAGCGGCAGCCAGACCACCCGGTCGGGCATCGGGGTGACGCTCAGCGGCAGTTGGACCGAACCGGCCGGGCCGGTGACCCGGACGATCTGGCCGTCCTCGATCCCCGCCTCATCCGCCGTCGCCGCCGACAGCCGGGCCACGGCCGCGTGGCGGGTCCCGGCCAGCGCCGGATCGCCGTCCTGCAGCCGGCCCTGGTCCAGCAGCAGCCGATGGCCGGCGAGCACCGCCTCGCCCTCGGCCGGCCGGGGCAGCGGGCCGCCCGTCTCCAGCGAGGCCGTGGCGCGCGGGCCCTGCCAGGTGCCCAGCCGGGTCATCTCGGCGCGTACGGCCTCGACGTCCGGCAGGCCCAGGGGGGCGTCCAGCGCGTCGGCCAGCATGTGCAGCACCCGGGCGTCCGGGAGCGTATGGCGGCGGGTCATCTGGTCGGGCTTGAGCGCCGCCTCGAACGGCCGGGCCCGCCCCTCCCAGTTGAGGAAGGTGCCGGACTTCTCGACGACCGCCGCGACCGGCAGCACCACATCGGCCCGCTCGGTGACCTCCGAGGGCCGCTGCTCCAGGCTGACCACGAAGTCCACCGCGTCGAGGGCCTCCAGGGCCCGCGCCGGATCGGGCAGATCGGCGACCTCGACGCCCGCGACCAGCAGCGCGCCGAGCCCGCCGACCGCCGCGGCCTCGATGATCTGGCCGGTGTCCCGGCCCACCTGGTGCGGCAGGTCGGTGGTGCCCCACACGGAGGAGACCTCCTCGCGGGCCCGCGGGTCGTGGGCCGGGCGGCCGCCGGGCAGCAGCCCGGGAAGGGCGCCCGCCTCGATCGCGCCCCGCTCCCCCGCCCGGCGCGGAATCCAGGCGAGCGTGGCCCCGGTGGCGGCGGCGGCCCGTACGGCGGCGGTGAGCCCGCCGGCCACGGACGCCAGCCGCTCGCCCACGATGATCACCGCGCCCTCTTCGCGCAGCGCCTCGGCGGCCAGCTCCCCGCCCGCGTCCAGACCGGTGCGGCCCGCGATGGCGTCCAGCCATTCGGTCTCGGTGCCGGGGGCGGCCGGGAGCAGGGTGCCGCCCGCCTTCTCAAGGCCCCGGGTCGCGTGAGTGGCCAGCGAGAAGGTGCGCTGTCCGTGCTTGCGGTGCGCCTTGCGCAACCGCAGGAAGACGCCGGGCGACTCCTCCTCGGCCTCGAACCCCACCAGCAGCACGGCCGGGGCCTTCTCCAGCGCGCCGTAGGTGAGTCCGCCGCCGTCCAGGTCGCGCCCCCGGCCCGCGATGTGGGTGGCCAGGAAGTCGGCCTCCTCGTCGCTGTGGAGCCGGGCCCGGAAGTCGATGTCGTTGGTGTCCAGGGCGAGCCGCGCGAACTTCGCGTAGGCGTAGGCGTCCTCGACGGTCAGCCGGCCGCCGGTGAGAACGCCGGTGCGGCCGCGCGCCATGCTGAGCCCCTCGGCCGCCGCGTCCAGCGCCTCGGGCCAGCTCGCCGGCTCCAGCTTCCCCGTCTCGCGGTCACGCACCAGCGGGGTGGTGAGCCGCTCCGGCAGCTGGGCGTAGCGGAAGGCGAAGCGGCCCTTGTCGCAGATCCACTCCTCGTTGACCTCGGGGTCGTCCGCCGCCAGCCGCCGCATGACCTTGCCGCGCCGGTGGTCGGTGCGGGTCGCGCAGCCGCCCGCGCAGTGCTCGCACACGCTCGGCGAGGAGACCAGGTCGAAGGGGCGGGAGCGGAAGCGGTACGCCGCCGAGGTCAGGGCGCCCACCGGGCAGATCTGGATGGTGTTGCCGGAGAAGTACGACTGGAACGGGTCGCCCTCGCCGGTGCCCACCTGCTGCAGCGCGCCCCGCTCCAGCAGCTCGATCATCGGGTCGCCCGCGATCTGGTTGGAGAAGCGGGTGCAGCGCGCGCACAGCACACAGCGCTCGCGGTCCAGCAGCACCTGGGCCGAGATCGGCACCGGCTTGGCGAAGGTGCGCTTCTGCCCCTCGAAGCGGCTCTCCGCCGAGCCCGTGCTCATCGCCTGGTTCTGCAGCGGGCATTCACCGCCCTTGTCGCAGACCGGGCAGTCCAGCGGGTGGTTGATCAGCAGCAGCTCCATCACCCCGCGCTGGGCCTTCTCGGCCACCGGCGAGGTGAGCTGCGTCCTGACCACCATCCCGTCGGTGCAGGTGATGGTGCAGGAGGCCATCGGCTTGCGCTGGCCCTCCACCTCGACGATGCACTGGCGGCAGGCGCCGGCCGGGTCGAGGAGCGGGTGGTCGCAGAACCGCGGGATCTCGATGCCGAGCAGTTCGGCGGCGCGGATGACCAGCGTCCCCTTGGGGACGGAGATCTCGATCCCGTCGATGGTGACGGAGACCAGATCTTCTCGCGGCACCGCCGCCTCCCCGCCCGACGAGGGTGCGTTGGTGGTCACGGTCATGCGTTCACCCCCAGGTGAGTGGAGCGCGGCTCGTCGGCCCAGACGGTGGACTTGGCCGGATCGAACGGACAGCCTCCGCCGGTGATGTGCTGCTCGTACTCCTCGCGGAAGTACTTCAGCGAGGAGAAGATGGGGCTGGCAGCGCCGTCGCCGAGGGCGCAGAAGGACTTGCCGTTGATGTTGTCGGCGATGTCGGCCAGCTTGTCGAGGTCCTCCATGCGGCCCTTGCCGGCCTCCAGGTCGCGCAACAGCTGGACCAGCCAGTACGTGCCCTCGCGGCAGGGTGTGCACTTGCCGCAGGACTCATGCGCGTAGAACTCGGTCCAGCGGGTCACGGCCCGCACCACGCAGGTGGTCTCGTCGAAGCACTGGAGCGCCTTGGTGCCCAGCATCGACCCGGCCGCGCCCACGCCCTCGTAGTCCAGCGGGACGTCGAGGTGCTCATCGGTGAGCAGCGGGGTGGACGAGCCGCCCGGGGTCCAGAACTTCAGCCGGTGGCCGGGGCGCATCCCGCCGCTCATCTCGAGCAGCTGGCGCAGGGTGATCCCGAGCGGGCCCTCGTACTGTCCGGGGTTGGCCACATGGCCGGACAGCGAGTAGAGCGTGAAGCCCGGGGACTTCTCGCTGCCCATCGAACGGAACCATTCCTTGCCCTTGTTGAGGATCGCGGGAACCGAGGCGATGGATTCGACGTTGTTGACAACAGTGGGGCACGCGTACAGACCGGCGACCGCGGGGAAGGGAGGCCGCAGCCGGGGCTGGCCGCGGCGTCCCTCCAACGAGTCCAGCAGTGCCGTCTCCTCACCACAGATGTACGCGCCGGCGCCCGCGTGCACGGTGATGTCGAGACCGGGAAGTCCGTCCACCCCGAGCTTCTGCCGCCGCCGCTCCGCCGTGCCGAGGTAGCCCGCCTCGTACGCCTCGCGCACGGCCTCGTGCAGCCGCCGCAGCACGGGAACGACCTCGCCGCGCAGATAGATGAAGGCGTGTTCGGAGCGGATGGCGTGACAGGCGATGATCATTCCCTCGATGAGGGAGTGCGGATTGGCGTAGAGGAGGGGGATGTCCTTGCAGGTGCCCGGTTCCGACTCATCGGCGTTGACGACGAGGTAGTGCGGCTTGCCGTCGCCCTGCGGAATGAACTGCCACTTCATTCCGGTGGGGAAGCCGGCGCCGCCGCGGCCGCGCAGACCCGCGTCCTTCACCAGCGCGATCACCGCGTCGGGGTCCATCGCGAGGGCCTTGCGCATCCCCTCGTAGCCCTCGTGCCGCAGATAGGTGCGCAGGGCCCAGGAGTTCGGCTGGTCCCAGAACGCGGAGAGCACGGGTGCCAGCAGCTTCTCGGGGCTGTGCCCATTGATCTCGGTTGTCACGGTCATCACTCCCCCTCCTCGGCGACCGGACCGGCCGGGTGGTGCGGATCGGAGGCGGAGGTCTGCTGCGGCGCGTCATGCGAGCTGGGGTGCGTCGGCGGCGTCTCGTCCTGCGGGGCGTCCGCGGACCTCGGCGAGACGACCCGGCCGGGGGCGGCCTCACCCTTGGCCAGCCGCAGCCCGACCAGCGAGGCGGGCCCCGCGGAGCCACCGGCCTCGACGGCGCCCGGACGGGCGTCGGGGAAACCGGCCAGGATGCGGGCGGTCTCCTTGTAGGTGCACAGCGGCGCGCCCCGGGTCGGCTCGACGGCCCGGCCCGCCCGCAGGTCGTCGACCAGCGCCTTGGCGGACTCGACGGTCTGGTTGTCGAAGAACTCCCAGTTGACCATCACCACGGGTGCGTAGTCGCAGGCCGCGTTGCACTCGATGTGCTCCAGGGTGACCTTGCCGTCCTCGGTGGTCTCCCCGTTGCCCACCCCCAGATGGCTCTGCAGCTCCTCGAAGATCGCGTCGCCGCCCATCACCGCGCACAGGGTGTTGGTGCACACCCCCACCTGGTAGTCGCCGGAGGGCTTGCGCCGGTACATCGTGTAGAAGGTGGCGACCGCGGTGACCTCGGCGGTGGTGAGATCCAGCATCTCGGCGCAGAACCGCATGCCGGTGCGGGTGACATGGCCCTCCTCGGACTGCACCAGGTGCAGCAGCGGCAGCAGCGCGCTGCGGCTGTCCGGGTAGCGGGCGATCACCTCCCGGGCGTCCTCCTCGAGCCGGGCGCGTACCTCGGTCGGGTAGTCGGGGGCCGGCAGCTCCGGCATCCCCAGCTGCACTTCGGCACTCACCGGTCCACTCCTCCCATCACGGGGTCGATGGACGCGACAGCGACGATCACATCGGCGACCTGGCCGCCCTCGCACATCGCCGCCACGGCCTGCAGATTGGTGAAGGACGGGTCGCGGAAGTGGACGCGATAGGGGCGGGTGCCGCCATCGCTGACCACATGGGCGCCCAGTTCGCCCTTGGGCGACTCGATCGCCGTGTACGCCTGTCCGGGCGGGACCCGGAATCCCTCGGTCACCAGCTTGAAGTGGTGGATCAGGGCCTCCATCGAGGTGCCCATGATGTTCTTGATGTGGTCCAGGGAGTTGCCGAGGCCGTCCGGGCCGAGTGCGAGCTGCGCGGGCCAGGCGATCTTCTTGTCGGCGACCATCACCGGACCCGGCTCCAGCCGCTCCAGGCACTGCTCGACGATCCGCAGCGACTGGCGCATCTCCTCCAGCCGGATCAGGAAGCGGCCATAGGCGTCACAGGTCTCGGCGGTCGGCACCTCGAAGTCATAGGTGTCATAGCCGCAGTACGGATCGGACTTGCGCAGATCGTGCGGCAGTCCGGTGGCCCGCAGTATCGGGCCGGTCACGCCGAGCGCCATGCAGCCGGCGAGGTCGAGATAGCCCACGTCCTGGAGCCGGGCCTTGAAGATCGGGTTCCCGGTGGCGAGCTTGTCGTACTCGGGCAGGTTCTTCCGCATCGTCTTCAGGAAGGCCCGGATCTGGTCGACCGCCCCCGGCGGCAGGTCCTGGGCGAGCCCGCCGGGCCGGATGTACGCGTGGTTCATCCGCAGGCCGGTGATCAGCTCGAAGATGTCCAGGATCAGCTCGCGGTCCCGGAAGCCGTAGATCATGATGGTGGTCGCGCCGAGCTCCATACCGCCGGTGGCGATGGCCACCAGGTGCGAGGAGAGCCGGTTGAGCTCCATCAGCAGCACCCGGATCACCGAGGCGCGGTCCGGGATCTGGTCCTGGATGCCGAGCAGCTTCTCGACGCCCAGGCAGTACGCCGCCTCGTTGTAGAAGGGCGTCAGATAGTCCATGCGCGTCACGAAGGTGGTGCCCTGCGTCCAGTTCCGGAATTCGAGGTTCTTCTCGATTCCGGTGTGCAGATAACCGATTCCGCAGCGGGCCTCGGTGACCGTCTCACCGTCGATCTCCAGGATCAGCCGGAGCACCCCGTGGGTGGAGGGGTGCTGCGGACCCATGTTGACGATGATCCGCTCGTCGTCGGCCTTCGCCTGGGCGGCCACGACCTCGTCCCAGTCGCCGCCGGTGACGGTGTAGACGGTGCCTTCGGTCGTCTCGCGCGCCGAGGCAGAAGGCGTTGCGTGGGGGGCAGTCATCAGCTGTACGACCTCCGCTGGTCCGGAGCCGGGATCTGGGCGCCCTTGTACTCGACGGGGATGCCGCCGAGCGGGTAGTCCTTGCGTTGCGGGAAGCCCTGCCAGTCGTCGGGCATCATGATCCGCGTCAGCGCGGGATGACCGTCGAAGATCAGGCCGAAGAAGTCGTAGGTCTCGCGCTCATGCCAGTCGTTGGTCGGATAGACGTCGACGATCGACGGGATGTGCGGATCGCTGTCGGGAGCGCTCACCTCCAGCCGGATCATCCGGCTGTGGGTGATCGACCGCAGGTGGTAGACGGCGTGCAGCTCGCGGCCCTTGTCGCCGGGGAAGTGCACTCCGCTGACGCCGGTGCACAGCTCGAAGCGGAGTGCCGGATCGTCGCGCAGGGTCCGGGCGACGCGCGGGAGGTGCTCCCGGGCGATGTGGAAGGTCAGCTCACCGCGGTCCACGACGGTCTTCTCGATCGCGTTCTCGGGGAGCAGCGACTGCTCCTCGAGCGCGCCCTCGAGCTCGTCGGCGACCTCGTCGAACCAGCCCCCGTAGGGCCGGGTGGCCTGGCCGGGCAGCCTTACGGGGCGCACCAGCCCGCCGTAGCCGGTGGTGTCGCCGCCGTTGTTGGCGCCGAACATCCCGCGCTGGACGCGGATGGGCTCGCCCTGGTCGCCCCGGCGGCCGGGGAGGTTCTCGGCGTTGAGGTCCTTGTCCGGGTTGACCCCGTTGGCCTCGTGTGCGTCGCTCACCGTGTCCCTCCGTTCGCTTCTCCGCCCACGAGGCGCAGAGGTGCGGCCTTCATCGCCACCTGCGGCCCGGCGGCCTCGTGTGCGTCGCTCACCGGAGCAGCCCCTTCATCTCGATCATCGGCAGCGCCTTCAGCGCCGCTTCCTCCGCCTCACGGGCCGCACGCTCGCGATTGACGCCGAGCTTCTCCTCGCGGATCTTCTCGTGCAGCTTGAGGATCGAGTCCATGAGCATCTCGGGCCGCGGCGGACAGCCGGGCAGATAGATGTCGACCGGGACGATGTGATCGACGCCCTGCACGATCGCGTAGTTGTTGAACATCCCCCCGGAGGAGGCGCAGACGCCCATGGAGATGACCCACTTGGGGTTCGGCATCTGGTCGTAGACCTGGCGCAGCACCGGAGCCATCTTCTGGCTGACGCGCCCGGCGACGATCATCAGATCGGCCTGGCGGGGCGAGCCGCGGAAGACCTCCATACCGAAGCGCGCGAGGTCGTAGCGCCCCGCCCCGGTGGTCATCATTTCGATGGCGCAACAGGCCAGGCCGAAGGTGGCCGGGAAGACGGAGGACTTACGGGCCAGCCCGGCGGCCTGTTCCACGGTGGTGAGCAGGAACCCACTCGGGAGCTTCTCTTCGATACCCATGCGATGTTTCCCCTATCTCCTCTTGAGCCCCTTTAGTCCCACTCCAGGCCGCCGCGCCGCCATACGTACGCATAGGCGACGAAGACGGTGAGCACGAAGAGGAGCATCTCCACGAGCCCGAACAGGCCGAGGGCGTCGAAGGTGACGGCCCAGGGGTAGAGAAAGACGATCTCGATGTCGAAGACGATGAAGAGCATCGCCGTCAGGTAGTACTTGATGGGGAAGCGCCCACCGCCGGCCGGATGCGGAGTCGGCTCGATGCCGCACTCATAGGCTTCGAGCTTGGCCCGGTTGTAGCGCTTGGGGCCGATGATCGCGGCCATGAAAACCGAGAAGATCGCAAAACCTGCCCCGAGGGCTCCCAGTACGAGGATGGGCGCGTATGCGTTCACCGTCCTCGCTCCCTTCAGTCGACGATGACTGCTTGGCGGACCGCACGGACATGCCGCCACCCCACGAAGATCGCGCACATGTGAGGCAGTTCACAAGCCCGTTTCGCCTGCATCCTATGCCCGTCGGTCTGTGATCTGCGACACGGGGTACGACAACGTCTTTGTGATCTCCACCACCTGACGAAGGATCATGAAGTCGGATGAGCGGTGATCTTGTACATGAAGCATCCGAACGACCACGAGAAGTGACATTCGGAGACGTCATCACAGGTGAGCGCGTTGCGCTCTTACCAAGACATGGTACATACATGCAAATTTGCCCTGGGCGACGTCAGCTGATACGCGCCTTCCATCCTCATGGGTGACCTTCGTCCCGGGACGAACGATCACCGGTTCACCCCCGCTCGTGATCACCGCTTCGCGCACGCGTTCACGAGCGGGTCGGAGCGAGTGAGGTATCCCACGGCCGGACGGGTTGTGGATCTAGATTTCACGGGAATCCTTTGTACGCGGGCCGTATCGGTGGTAGGTCCCGCGCAGCCCCCGTTTGGCCATCAAATGCCGTGCGTAGACACATGATCGCGAAATTCGGGCAAGCCGGCTGAGTGGGGTGCAGAGATCATTTGGCCCGGATTTTGGGCGTGTGCACGCCAAATGTGGCGCACCCCACTTTTGTTGATCTGGGCCTTAGGGCCCTGGTAGCCAGTGACCTATGTCCCCAGTCGCACACATACCCAGCCACCGGAAGCCCCGCCGTGCCGCGTCGACGCGTGCGCTCCGCGCAGGGGTGACCGGTGGCTTCCTCACCCTCGCGGTGGCCGGTGCCGCCGTGCCCGCCTCCGCCACGGAGAACAACGCCGCTCCGGCCGAGTCCACCCTGGAGATGCCGACCGTCAGCGCCACGCTGGCGAGCACGGCCGCCCAGACCGCCGACGCCACACAGCAGGCGGCGTCCGACTACGAGCTCCAGGCACAGCAGGACCAGGCGGCCGCCCACGCCAAGGCCGCCGCCAAGAAGGCCAAGGCGGAGGCCGACCGTAAGGCGAAGGAAGCCCGGGAGGCGGCCCGTAAGGCGGCCGCCGAGCGCGCGGCCGAGGCCAAGGCCCAGGCGGCGAAGGCGTCGCGCTCCGCCGAGCGCACCACGCTCTCCACCACCAGCGTCAGCAACGCCTCCGGCAATGCCGCGACGCTGATCAGCTTCCTGAAGGCGCAGCTGGGCAAGGCTTATGTGCTCGGCTCCAGCGGTCCGTCCTCCTACGACTGCTCCGGGCTGACCCAGGCCGCCTTCAAGCAGGTCGGCGTGAGCCTGCCGCGGGTCTCACAGGAACAGTCCACCGCCGGCACCCCGGTGTCGCTGGACTCCCTGCAGCCGGGTGACCTGCTCTACTGGGGCAGCGCCGGCAGCGCGTACCACGTCGGCGTCTACATCGGCGGCGGCAAGTTCATCGGCGCCCAGAACTCGAGCACCGGGATCGTCGAGCGCCCGCTGGACTACGACATGCCCACCGGGGCCGTGCGCGTCCTGTAAGGCGCCCGCCGGTCATTGTCCGGGACCCCTGGGGCCGCCGTACCCATCGTGGACGGCGGCCTCACGTCCCTCTCGCTCCCAGACCTCCGCGATCGCGCCCTACTGCGCGTAGACCTTTTCGACGAACTCGCCGAGGAGGTCGTCACTGAGGTGATGGGCAAGATCCGCCTCGGAGATCATTCCGACCAGCCGCTTGTTCTGGTCGATCACCGGAAGTCTGCGGATCTTGTGCTCCTCCATCTCCCGCAGGACATCCCGGACATCGGCGTCCGCGGGGATCCAGCGCGGGGTGCCCTTGGTGAGCGCCCCGACGGGCGTCTCCGAGGGGTCGGCGTTCTCCGCGACGCACCCGACGACGATGTCGCGGTCGGTGACGATGCCGCACAGCCGCTCGTTGGCGTCGCTGACCGGCAGAGCCCCTACGTCCAGGTCCCGCATCATCTCGGCGGCACGCAGCACCGTCTCGTTCTCCGGAATCCACTGCGCGCCCGGGTGCATGATGTCCGCTGCCTTCGTCATGGTGTACCTCCTGCCAGGCCCACCGGCGGTCCGGCCCCGTGGGCCCCATCGGTCCGGCGTCGCCGCGGCTGGCGCACACGGCGCCCCCCTGCCTTCATTGTCACCACCGCCGCACGCCGACGGCATGTCGAGCCCGGCGGCGGCCGTCGGTGCCCGGTGCCAGACTGAGTAACGAGGCAGTCCCAGACAGAACAAGGCAAACTCCGGCAGAACTCTCCTGCGCCTTCGCGCCCGACCGTCGAAGGAGCGCCCCATGCTCACCACCGATTACGTCCCCGGCGCCCCCAACTGGCTCGATCTGGGCGCCCCCGACCCCGAAGCGGCCGTGGCCTTCTACGGCTCCCTGCTGGGCTGGCGCTTCGAGTCGGCAGGCCCCGAAGCGGGCGGGTACGGCTTCTTCACCCTGGACCGGAAGACCGTCGCCGCCGTCGGGCCGCTCACCGAGGAGGGCGCGCGCGCCGCCTGGACGCCGTACTTCCACACCCCCGACGCCGAGGCGACCGCGAAAACCGTCGAGCAGGCGGGCGGCACGGTGCGGCTCGCTCCGTTCGACGTCTTCGAGGAAGGGCGGATGGCCCAGTTCACGGACCCCGGCGGCGCCCGCTTCGCCGTCTGGCAGCCCGGCAACACCGCGGGGCTGGACGCGGTCACCGACCCCGGCACCCTGTGCTGGACCGAGCTGCACTCCCCCGACCCCGCGAAGGACCTTGCCTTCTACCGCAAGATCTTCGGCTGGGACACCGAGGAGATGTCCTTCCCCGGCGGGACGTACACGGTGCTGATGACGTCCGGCGCCGGCCGGGAGGGGTCCTTCGGCGGCGTCGCCCAGCTCCAGGAGGGGCATTCGACACCGCCGCAGTGGCTGCCCTACTTCGAGGTGACGGACTGCGACGCGGTGGTGGCCAAGGGGCAGGACCTGGGCGGCTCGGTGCTGATGCCCGCCATGTCGGCCGAGGGGATCGGCCGGATGGCCTGGCTGGCGGACGTGGGCCGGGCGCCGTTCGGCGTCATAGCCAGCGGCGGCCCGGGCGCGTGAGCGCTCCGCTGGATGTGCCCGGATACGTTGTCGATCGGCTGCGGCGCCGCTGGCTGGGCGCGCCCCGCGGCGGAGCCGCGATTGATACAGCCCCGCGCCCCTTACGGGGCCGTCAGGCGCGCGGGGTCACCTTGGTGAGGCCGTTGATGATGCGGTCCATCGCGTCGCCGCCCGTCGGATCCGTCAGGTTCGCCAGCAGCTTGAGCGTGAACCGCATCAGCATCGGATGCGTCAGCCCGCGCTGCGCCGCCAGCTTCATGACCTTCGGATTGCCGATCAGCTTCACGAACGCCCGGCCCAGCGTGTAGTAGCCGCCGTAGGTGTCCTTGAGGACCTTCGGGTAGCGCTGGAGAGCCAGTTCGCGCTGGGCGGCGGTGGCGCGGGCATGGGCCTGGACGATCACGTCCGCGGCGATCTGCCCGGATTCCATCGCATAGGCGATGCCCTCCCCGTTGAACGGGTTGACCATGCCGCCCGCGTCCCCGACGAGCAGCAGCCCGCGGGTGTAGTGCGGCTGCCGGTTGAAGGCCATGGGGAGCGCGGCGCCGCGGATCGGACCGGTCATGTTCTCCGGGGTGTAGCCCCACTCCTCCGGCATCGAGGCGCACCACGCCTTGAGGACCTCGCGCCAGTCGAGCTCCTTGAAGGAGGACGAGGTGTTGAGGACGCCCAGGCCCACATTGCTCGTGCCGTCGCCCATGCCGAAGATCCAGCCGTAGCCGGGCAGCAGCCGGTCCTCCGCACCGCGCCGGTCCCACAACTCCAGCCAGGACTCCAGGTAGTCGTCGTCGTGGCGGGGCGAGGTGAAGTACGTCCGCACGGCCACGCCCATCGGGCGGTCCTCGCGCCGGTGCAGCCCCATGGCGAGCGAGAGCCGGGTGGAGTTGCCGTCGGCGGCGACCACCAGGGGCGCGTGGAAGGTGACGGGCGTCTTCTCCTCGCCCAGCTTGGCCTCGACCCCGGTGATCCGGCCGGTGCGCCCGTCGACGATCGGGGCGCCCACATTGCAGCGCTCGTACAGCCGGGCCCCGGCCTTCTGCGCCTGCCGCGCCAGCTGCTCGTCGAAGTCGTCGCGCTTACGGACCAGGCCGTAGTTGGGGTACGCGGCCAGCTCCGGCCAGTCCAGTTGCAGCCGCACCCCGCCGGCGAGGATCCGCAGGCCGCGGTTGCGCAGCCAGCCGGCCTCCTCGGAGATGTCGATGCCCATGGCCACGAGCTGCTTGGTGGCGCGCGGAGTCAGGCCGTCACCGCACACCTTCTCGCGCGGAAAGGCCGTCTTCTCCAGCAGCAGCACGTCCAGCCCCGCCTTGGCGAGGTAGTACGCGGTGGTGGAGCCGGCCGGTCCGGCGCCGACGACGATCACATCGGCGCTGCGCTCCGAGATCCCGGAGGACGCGCTCTCGGTGGGTGCGGTCTCGCTCACGCGGGGTCTCCCCAAGCCTCGGTAACGGCGTGCCGGTCGGGCCGGGCACTGGACATCTGCAGTCTATGGGGGACCACACTCCGGCACTCGCGAAGGGCCACCCCCGGCCCCTCGCCCCCGCGGCGGCTTACGGCTTGTACGGCGGCCTTACGGCTTGACGGCGGCCTTACGCCTTGTACGGCGGCCTTACGGCTTGTACGCCCGGTGCAGGGCCACCACGCCGCCGGTGAGATTCCGCCAGGCCGGGCGCTCCCAGCCCGCCGACCGCAGCCGGGCGGCGAGACCGGGTTGGTCTGGCCAGGCCCGGATGGACTCGGCGAGGTAGACGTACGCGTCCGGGTTGCTGCTGACCGACGTCGCGATCGGCGGCAGCGCACGCATCAGGTACTCGGTGTAGACCGTGCGGAACGGCTGCCATGTGGGGTGGCTGAACTCGCAGATGACGATTCGTCCGCCGGGCCGGGTCACCCGCAGCATCTCGCCCAGGGCCCCCTGTGTGTCCTGGACGTTCCGCAGCCCGAAGGAGATCGTGACGGCGTCGAAGACCCCGTCCGCGAAGGGCAGCCGGGTCGCGTCGCCCGCCGTCAGCGGCAGCCCCGGATGGCGCTTCTTGCCCTCGCGGAGCATCCCGAGCGAGAAGTCGCACGGCACCACGTACGCGCCCGCCTCCCGGAACGGCAGCGATGACGTCCCGGTACCGGCGGCGAGGTCGAGCACCCGCTCACCGGCGCGCGCGTTCACGGCCCGGGCCACGGCCTTGCGCCATAGCCGGGCCTGCCCGAGCGACAGCACATCGTTGGTGAGGTCGTATTTGGCCGCCACGTCGTCGAACATGGCGGCGACTTCGTGCGGCTGCTTGTCCAGGGATGCTCGGCTCACGCCCCCATTGTTCACCTCGCGGGCCCCGCGTCCCCGCCCGGGGCCCGCCGTGCCTCAGCGGCGCCGGTGCACCAGCCGCCCGGCCACCACCGTGGCGAGGCACGCTCCGTCCGCGTCGAAGACGGCCAGGTCGGCGCGGCCCGCCGGGGCGAGGACGGGCGGGCGCGGCCGGTCCAGGACGGCGATGCCGCCCCGGTGGGCGGCCGCAAGCAGCTCGGCGTCACCGAGGTGGCGCTCGAGAACGGCGGTCGCGCCCCGCCGCAGCAGGGCGTGGATCCGCTCCCGCGGGCTCGGCGCGTCCGGCACCGGGCCCTCGTGGACCAGGGCCGGGCCGAGCTCCCCCGGCCACTCCCGCACCCGGGCCCGCGGATAGGTCTCCCGCAGCTCCTCCAGGGGGCCGATGGCGGCGATGCGGTCGCCGTCGACCGCGACGGCGGCGTCGTGCAGCGGCGCCGCGTCGCCGGGCGTGACCCGGACGACGGGCGCCGCGTGGAGCGTGAGCATCAGGACGCCTGGATCACCGTCAGCTCGGGGTGGGCCGTGCCACCGTCGATCGCCGTCGAGGACAGGTGCGAGACGACGTGGTCGTCGACCGGGTCGTTCGCCGGGTCGTCGTGCACCACCAGGTGCTCGTACGTCGTGGCGCGCTGCGCGGGGACCCGGCCGGCCGCGCGGATGAGGTGGAGCAGCTCCATCCGGTTGGACCGGTGGCGGGCGCCAGCAGAGGAGACCACGTTCTCCTCCAGCATCACCGAGCCGAGGTCGTCCGCCCCGTAGTGCAGGGCCAGCTGACCGGCCTCCTTGCCGACGGTCAGCCAGGAGCCCTGGATGTGGGCCACGTTGTCGAGGAAGAGCCGCGCGATGGCGATCATCCGCAGGTACTCGAAGACGGTCGCCTGCGTACGGCCCTTCAGATGGTTGTTCTCGGGCTGGTAGGTGTACGGGATGAAGGCGCGGAAGCCGCCCGTCCGGTCCTGTACGTCGCGGATCATGCGGAGGTGCTCGATCCGCTCGGCGTTGGTCTCGCCGGTGCCCATCAGCATGGTGGTGGTGGACTCCACACCGAGGTTGTGGGCGATCTCCATGATCTCCAGCCAGCGCTCACCGGACTCCTTCAGCGGAGCGATGGCCTTGCGCGGCCGCTCGGGCAGCAGCTCGGCGCCCGCGCCCGCGAAGGAGTCAAGACCGGCCGCGTGGATGCGGCGGATGGCCTCCTCGGCCGAGACGCCCGAGATCCGCGCCATGTGCTCGACCTCGGAGGCCCCCAGCGAGTGGATCACCAGCTGCGGGAACGCCTGCTTGATGGCCGAGAAGTGCTTCTCGTAGTACTCCACGCCGTAGTCCGGGTGGTGGCCGCCCTGGAACATGATCTGCGTGCCGCCCAGCTCGACGGTCTCCGCGCAGCGCCGCAGGATGTCGTCGAGATCGCGGGTCCAGCCCTTCGCGGTGTCCTTCGGAGGGGCGTAGAAGGCGCAGAACTTGCACGCCGTCACGCAGACGTTGGTGTAGTTGATGTTCCGTTCGATGATGTACGTCGCGATGTGCTCGGTGCCCGCGTAACGACGGCGCCGGACCGCGTCGGCCGCGGCCCCCAGCGCGTGCAGCGGAGCCGAGCGGTAAAGGTCGAGCGCCTCTTGTGGGGTGATCCGACCCCCGTCGGCGGCGCGGTCGAGGACTGCCTGCACCTCTGCGTTTGCGGTCACCGGGGCGTACCTTTCGGAGGTTTATGGGTGGACCGACCCAGAGTACGCCAGGGCCTGTACGCCTGTACGAGTACGTGTCAGGCACATCTGTCACACCGCCGTACCCGCCGTTTGTGACCGCCGCCCCCGACGCTCCCGCCGCCCCCGTCGCTCCCCGCTCACTTGAGCTTGCGGAGGGTGCCCGTGGGGTCGCCCGCCTGTTCGTCCTTCGCCTTGTAGCTGATCGTTCCGTCGGAGGCGAGGGTGAACTGCTCGTCCGTGGAGGCGTCGCTGCACCCCTGCTGGGGCTCGGAGCCCTTGAGCCGCGCGTCGAGGTGGAGTTGTTTCGGGGCCGCGGAGACCAGCTTCCAGGTGCTGTCGCAGCGCAGCACCGACAGCTTGACCCGGCCGCTGGCGACGTCCTGTCCGGTGTGCCCCTGCCGGAAGGTGATGGTCAGGGTGCCCACCGGGATGCCCGAGTCGGAAGTCAGATCGCCCTGCCAGGTGCCGACGAACGCCTTGGGCACATCGCCCTTGTCGGCGCCGGTGTCTCCGGCTCCCGGCTCCCGTTCCGTGGCGGACGGGTGGGGCTTGCCCGCGCTCTGGTCGTTACTTCCACCGGAGTCGCCCGGGAGCACCTTGAAGAGCACGGCGGCGGTCGTCGCGGCGGCCAGCGCGCCCGCGACGGACAGCACCAGCGTGCAGCTCAGCGCCTTGGGGCGCTTCTTACCGCCGACGGCCGCGGAGAGCGAGACACTGCGGCCGCCGCCCGGCTTCGACGACGGCGGTGCGGGGAGCGGTGGGGCGACGGGCCGGTCCTCCGCGAGCGGCTTCCCTGCGTACGACGGGTCGGGCGGGCCGAAGGCGCCCAGCACGGGCGCGGCAGGGGCCGGGGC
>NZ_JAEEAP010000959.1 GCF_016103465.1 Streptomyces sabulosicollis | reverse complement strand
GATCTGCTACCAGGGCGACCTGGCGGGCCTGCGCGCCTCCTCCACCCTGACCGGGCGCTATCTGGACCATCGGGTGCGGCTGCGGGAGAAGGTGCGGCAGCCCACCGGGTGGCTGCCGGTCCGGGGCGCGCGGCTGCACAATCTGCGGGATGTGAGCGTGGACATCCCGCTCGGTGTGCTCACGGTCGTCACCGGTGTCGCCGGATCGGGCAAGAGCTCCCTGATCCACGGGTCGCTGTCCGGGCGGGAGGAGGTGATCGTCGCCGACCAGTCGGCGATCCGTGGCTCCCGCCGCAGCAACCCGGCCACCTATACGGGACTCCTCGACCCGGTCCGGACGGCGTTCGCCAAGGCCAACGGCGTCAAACCGGGTCTGTTCAGCGCCAATTCGGAGGGGGCCTGCCCGCGGTGCAAGGGCATCGGGCTGATCTACACCGATCTCGCCATGATGGCCGAGGTGTCCTCGGTCTGCGAGGACTGCGAGGGGAAGCGGTTCCGGCCCGAGGTGCTGACGTACCGGCTGCGCGGACGGAACATCAGCGATGTCCTGAGCATGTCGGTGGCGGAGGCGCTGGAGTTCTTCACCACCGGTCAGGCCCGGGTGATCCTGGACCGGCTGGCCGCGGTGGGGCTGGGCTATCTGGCGCTGGGCCAGCCGCTCACCACGCTCTCCGGGGGTGAGCGCCAGCGGCTGAAGCTGGCCATCCACATGGCGCGGAGCGGTACGACGTACGTCCTGGACGAGCCGACCACCGGGCTGCACCTCGCCGATGTGGACCAGCTGCTCGCCCTGCTCGACCGGCTCGTCGACACGGGCAACACGGTCGTCGTCATCGAGCACCACCAGGCCGTGATGGCCCATGCGGACTGGATCATCGACATGGGGCCGGGGGCGGGGCACGACGGCGGTCAGGTGGTGTTCACCGGAACTCCCGCCGACCTCGTGGACACCGGTGGCTCCCTCACCGCCTTCCACCTGCGCGACTACGTCAAGCAGGCATGAGCCCTCCCGCCCCGCCGGTCCCGTTCCGGGCGGAGGCCCGGAACGGGACCGGCGGGGCGCCCAGGGC
>NZ_JAEEAP010000958.1 GCF_016103465.1 Streptomyces sabulosicollis | reverse complement strand
CCCCGCCACCAACCGCCCTGCCGCCGGCAGCCCCGGCGGCCCGGTCACCGGCAGTCCCGGTAGCTCTGCCGCCGTCGGCTCCGGCCGCTCCGCCGCTGGTAGCTCTGGCGGTTCCGGGGCAGGGGGGTCCGGCCGCCCTGCCGCTGGTGGTTCCGGTGGGTCTGGCGCCGGAGACGGCCCCAGCCGTTCCGCTGCTGGCAGCTCCGGCCTCCCCGGCGGTCCGGTCACCGGCCGCTTCGGCGGCTCTGGTGCCGGTGGCTCGGGCCCAGGCAGTTCCGGCCGCCCGGCCGTCGCGAGTTGTGCGGCCGAGAGGCCCGGCCGCCCTGCCGCCGACAGTCCAGGAAGTCCCAGCCGCCTTGTCACCGACGGCCCTGGCAGTCCCGGTAGCTCTGCCGCCGGTAGCCCTGGCCGCCCTGCCGCGGGTGGTTCCGGTGGGTCTGGCGCCGACAACCCCCGAAGCCCCAGCCGCTCCGCCGCAGGCAACTCCGGCAACCCTGCCGCCGGTGGCCCCGGCCGTCCGCGGCTGCTGGTGCTGCGTGCCCTTGGGCTCGGCGATCTGCTGACCGCCGTCCCTGCCCTGCGCGCGCTGCGGCGGGCTTATCCCGACCACGAGCTGCTGCTCGCCGCGCCCGCGCGGCAGGCCCACGCCGCGGCCGCGACGGGGGCCGTCGACCGGGTGATCCCCGCCTCGGCCCCCGGGCGGGGGGTCCCCGGCCGGATCGACTGGAGCGGGCCGCCGCCCGATGTCGCGGTGGACCTCCACGGCAACGGCCCGGCCAGCCACCGTCCGCTGTCCCGGCTGCGCCCGGCCCGGCTGCTGGCCTACGCCCACCCCCCGGAGCGGACCGCCGGGCCCCCGTGGCGTGAGGACGAGCACGAGCGGGCCCGCTGGTGCCGTCTGCTCCGCTGGTACGGCATCCCCGCCGACCCCCAGGACCTGTCTCTTATACACCTCTCCGAGCCCACGAGACACTCGCTAATATCGTATGCCGTCTTCTGCTTGAAAAAAAAAAAGACTCCTTGAGCATTTACACGCATGTGGTTCCCGATATATGTTCCTAATTCATACACAGCCGT
>NZ_JAEEAP010000957.1 GCF_016103465.1 Streptomyces sabulosicollis | reverse complement strand
GACTAGTCGTCGGCAGCGTCAGATGCGTATAAGAGACAGCCACCGCGCCCGAGGCCACCAAGCCCGCGCCCACGCCGCCGCACACCAGCATGCCCGCGCCCACCAAGGCCAGCCGCTAGCCCGACCACGGGTGGGGCGGGGCCGGATCCGGAGCCGGTCCCGCCGCACCGATGAGGTGAACGAGGACGATGCAGCTCACTCTTGTCCTGCCCTGGTGGGCCCGGCTGCCCTGGTGGGCCCGGCTGCTCCGCCGTGCCCGGACGACCGCCTCGACGCCGCCGGTGGAGACGGCGCGCGCCGGGCGGCGGCCGAGGGCTCTGCGGCCGGTGGGCGGCCGGGGCGACGGGGAGCCCGGCCCCACGCTGGCCGATCTGTACCGGGCCCGGCGGCTGGACATGATCCGGCTGGCGGTCTTCCTGGTGGACGACCTGCACACCGCCGAGGACGTCGTCCAGGACGCCTTCGCCGCCGTCTGCCGCCGGCACGGTTCACGGCTGGACAGCCTCCAGGACGCCCACGCCTATCTGCACACCGCCGTGGTCAACGCCGCCCGCTCGGTGCTGCGCCGACGGCGTACGGCCCGCGCGTACACCCCGCCGTACCAGGGGCCGGGGGCGCCCGTGGACGAGCCGCTGCTCCTCGCCGAGGAGCACCGGCAGGTCCTCGACGCGCTGGCGCGGCTCACCCCGCGCCAGCGCGAGGTGCTGGTGCTGCGCTACTGGTCGGAGCTGACCGAGGCCCAGATAGCCGAGGCGCTGGGCGTCTCCCGAGGCACCGTGAAGTCCACCGCGAGCCGTGCGCTCGTCACCCTGGAGAAGCTGCTGGAGGCGGCCCGATGAGCACTCCCTCCCCCATCGAGGAGCGGCTGCGCGCCGCGCTCGACGCCCGTGCTCGGCTCATCGACGCCCACGATCTGTCCCCGTACCGGCCGCCCGCCGGCCCGGCCTGGGGCGCCCGGCGGGTCCGGCGGGTCGTGTCCGCCGTCGCGGTGGCGGTGGCGGCAGCGGCGGCCGTGGCCTTCCTGCTGCTGTCCGGCTCCCCGGAGCGCCCCCACCCGGCAC
>NZ_JAEEAP010000956.1 GCF_016103465.1 Streptomyces sabulosicollis | reverse complement strand
GGGGAAGAAGGCATGGGAGGGGAGCTCCTTGCTCCTGGGGACGGGGAACAACGGAACGCCAGGTTAGGTTCCCCTCACCTTTTGTTGCAAGTTCAAGTTCCTGCCAATGTGAGTGCCCCGAAACCCCTTCCTGACGGCCTGAATCCGCTCCTCAGAGCCCCGCGGCGCACATCGGGGCACCTTCCTGCAAGGGCTCCCGCGAGGTGGTCACGCGCAGCACCGCCCGTGCCACCGCGTCCGTGTCGCAGAGGGTGACGGAGTTCACCCCCGGCCGCGCGCCCGCGGCCGTCACCCAGTGGACCCCCTCGGTGGGCACCCCGAGGGCGAACCGGCGCGGATGCGGGCGGCCCTGGGCGTCCACCAGCCGGTAGGGGGCGGTGGTGACATCGAGGCCGCCGGTCTCGTAGCCCTCCACCCGGTGCGGACGGCCCTGCCCGGTCTCCAGCAGATGGATCAGCAGCGCGTCGGCGGTCCGGCGCACGTCCGGTTCCGGCAGCCGCGCCTCGATCAGCGTCGTGGCCACCACCGGCGGACCCGGCACCTCGGCCGACCGCGCGGCGAATCCAGCCACTTCGGCCCCTTGGTCCGGACTTTCCAAGGTCACCTCGAGCCGTGGGCCGAGGACGTCCAGGACGCCCGCCTCGATCAGCGCGGCCATCTCCTCGATCCGGCGGCGCGGCGGGCCGATCGACAGGAAGGCGTTGAGCGGGGTGTACCAGCGGTCCAGATGGGCGCGGCGGGACGCCCCCGTCAGCCCGCCGTGGTCGACGATCAGACGCACCTCGTTGCGGAGGTCGCGCAACACGTCGAGGGCCGCCTTGACCGGGCCCTCGACATTGCCCAGCCGCGCGTGCGCCACGTCCTGGTGGGCGTAGGCCAGCAGCCACCGCCGGAAGTCGTCACGCCCCGTGAACCGGCGTCCGCGGTACGGCTGGGCCACCGCGTCCCAGGACCAGCGCTCCGCCTCCGGAATGCCGTACTCCGTGAGCACGGCGGCCTCTTCGGGGCTGCCGTGCTCAATGGCCAGAAAGTGACGCCTGAAGCGTGCTGGGATGAACGGGGCGGGGGCTCCGGAGCCGGGTTCGGGGGCGTCAGGGG
>NZ_JAEEAP010000955.1 GCF_016103465.1 Streptomyces sabulosicollis | reverse complement strand
GCTGGACGAATCCGCTGTCACGGAGGTCCTGGGCCGGCCGAGGGGGCGGGATCCGGATCAGGGGGTGCGCTGCCACTCATACACCGACGGTAGCCGCCGGGTGTGACAAGGGCGCAGAGGCCAGCGCCTGATCGTAACGGCGCAGTACGAGCCGCGCCACCGCCGGATGGGCGCCGAGCGGGGCGGCCGCGGGGCCGGGGGCGGCGCTCGCGCACTGGGCCGCGAAGCGGCCGGGCGCGGTGAAGTAGGAGGCGACCGCGATCCGGTCGTGGCCGAGCGCGGCCAGGGCGCGTACGGCCTCGGGCACGGTGGGGCCGGAGCCGGAGGCGTAGCCGGGCAGCACCGGGACACCGCCGAGCCGGGTGCTGAGCAGGGCGGCGGTGCGGGCCGTGTCGACGGCCGCGTCCGGATCGCGGGAGCCCGCGGCGGCGAGGACGACGCCGCCCGTCCTGGGCGGAGCCGCGGCGCGCCGGGCCGCCTCCCTCCGGCGGCCCGCCTCCCCCCGGTGGTCCGCCGTCCGGCGGTCTGCCTCCACCCGGTGGCCCGCCTCCACCCGGTGGTCCGCCTCCACCCGGTGGTCCGCCTCCACCCGGTGGTCCGCCTCCGTCAGCCGGGCGTGCAGGGCCTCGGCGAGCAGCGGGTCCGGGCCGAGCGGGGCGGCGATCCGGGCGGTGAGGTGGGGTGCGGCGGCGACGGCGTCCGGGATGTCCTGTTTGATGTGGTAGCCGCGGCTCAGCAGCAGCGGGACGAGCACGGCCTCGCCGCGCAGCGCGGCCAGTGTGTCGGTCAGCAGCGGCTCGTTGAGCTCGATGTGGCCGAGGCGCACGGGCAGTCCGGGGCGGAGCGCGCGGACGCGGTCCAGGAGGGCGTTCACGGTACGCAGCGCTTCGGGGTCCCGGCTGCCGTGGGCGACGGCGACGAGCGTCGGCGGGCGATCGCGGCCGACCCGGCGGACACCGTGGTGACCCAGCCGGTCGAGCTGGGTGGTGAGCTGTGCGGTGAACCGGGTCATGATCTGCTGAGCGCTGTCGAAGTCCGCCGCGCCGCCGGGACCAGGTGGACCGGGAGCGCCGGGAGGGCCTGGGGTGCCAGGGGTGCCAGGG
>NZ_JAEEAP010000954.1 GCF_016103465.1 Streptomyces sabulosicollis | reverse complement strand
GTCACCAACACCGTCCCACCCCCATCCCAACCACCCAGACCCACTTCGGACACATCCACCACACGAGTGAGCCGCCGCAGGAAGCACGATCCAGCGCGGACCGCGGCCTGGGTCTCGTCGGCGGCGAACAGGGCGGGGACGAGGGTGCTCAGCGTCGCGTACGAGGACGGCGCGTTGTCGACGTCGAGCAGGAGGATGCGGCCGGTGTTCTCCGACTGCGCGGTGGCGACCAGCCCCCATACGGCGGCGATGGCGGGGTCGACCGGCTCGCCCGGGCTGACGGCGACCGCGCCTGTGGTCAGCACGACCATCCGGGTGCTGTCCAGCGCCGGTGCGGTTGACCACGCCTGGATGACTTCCAGTACGCGGCCGGTCAGCTCGCGCACACTTCCGGCGTCGGCCACCTCGACCGTCACGGCGTCGCACCGGCTGTCTCGGTCGGCGAGTGCGCGCACGTCCTCGGCCGTGGCCACCCGCACCACGTCCAGTGTGGTGCCGTCAGGCGTGAGGGATGTTTCCTCCCATTCCGGGCGGAGCAGACGGTCATGTGCCGAGGCGGTCTTGAACTGCCCGGGCTCGACCGGGCGGGACACCATCGCGCCCACCGAAGCCACCGGGGCGCCGGTCTCATCAGCCAGTTCCAGGGTCAGGGTGTCCTCGCCTGTGGGGACCACCCGTACCCGTACGGCCGTGGCACCCGTGGCGTACAGGGCCACATCGCGCCAGACGAAGGGCAGCGCCGTCCGCTGGTCGGCACCTTCCGCACGGTGCTGGAACGCGGCGGCGTGCAGGGCCGCGTCGAGCAGTGCCGGATGCAGTCCGAACCCGGCCGCCTGGACCCGGTGCTCCTCCGGCAGAGCCACCTCCGCATACACCACACCATCCAACCGCCACGCCGCCCGCACCCCCTGGAACACCGGCCCATACCGATACCCCACCTCTTCCAAACCGTCATACAGCCCCTCCACCTCCACCGGATCCACCGCCACCGCACCCACCGGAGGCCACACCGACAACCCCACACCACCCTGTCTCTTATACACACTGACGCTGCCGACGACTAGTC
>NZ_JAEEAP010000953.1 GCF_016103465.1 Streptomyces sabulosicollis | reverse complement strand
GGCCGGGACCGGGGCCGCCGGGGAGCCACGGAGGGCAGGGGAGGAGAACGGCCGTGACGCCGCATCGAGATCATTCTCGTTCACGGCCCGAGATTAGGTTAGGCATGCCTAAGACCGCTAATTCGACGTTCCGGTCCGCCCGTTTGGCCCTGATTAGCCGTCACGATCGTCAACGCCCGGCGTCAACGGGGTAGCCCGATACGGCGATGACGGACGCGGCGAGCGGCGAGCCGCTCGCCCGGGTCCTGGGCCCGGAGGGCGGCGAGTTCGGCACCGAGGAGCTGGCCGAGGCGACGAAGGAAGGCGTCGGGAGCGCGCGAGGCGTCGGAAGCGCCCGAGGCGTCGGAAGCGCGCGAGGCGTCCCGGGCGCGGGGGGCGTCCCCGGAGGTGGCCTCGGAAGCGTCCTCCTCCACGATGCGATCGACGATGCCCTGGGCCAGGAGGTCGGCGGACCGTACGCCCTGGCGGGCGGCGACCTCGTAGGCCCGCTCCGTGGTGCGGTGGAGAATCGCGGACGCGCCCTCGGGCGGCAGCGGCGACAGCCAGGCGTGGCGCGCCGCCACCACCCGGTCGGCGGGCAGCAGCGCGAGCGCGGCGCCACCGGCGCCCTGGCCCAGCAGCAGACAGAGGGTGGGCGCGGGCAGGGTCACCATGTCGGCGAGGCACCGCGCTATCTCCGCCGCGAGCCCGCCCTCCTCGGCCTCGCGGCTGAGCGCGGCGCCCGCGGTGTCGATGACGGTGAGCAGCGGCAGCCCGAGCTCGGCGGCGATCCGCATGCCGCGCCGCGCGGTCCGCAACCCGGCCGGGCCCAGCGCCTGCCCCTCCCCCGGCCCCTCGGCGGTCTCGCCCTCACGGGCGCTGCGCCGGTTGTGCCCGAGGACGACGCAGGGCGTCCCCCCGACCCGGGCGAGCGCGAGCAACAACCCGGGATCGTGCTCCCCGGCCCCCGTACCACTGAGCGGACTCACGTCCTCGGCGGCCACCCGCAACAAGTCCCGCACCCCGGGCCGCTCCACCCGCCGCGAAGCCCGTATCGACGCTTCCGCCGACGGCACGACGGCCTTCAGGTCCGCGCCCCCGACGGCCCCGGCGAAGGCAGCGGCCCCGGCC
>NZ_JAEEAP010000952.1 GCF_016103465.1 Streptomyces sabulosicollis | reverse complement strand
GTGGGGACGGGGCGCGGTTGCCGTTCTCGTGGGCCGGGGTGTCGTTGCACGCGGTGGGTGCTTCGGTGCTGCGGGTGCGGTTGTCCGCCGCTGGTGCGGGCGCGGTGTCGCTGGCGGTGGCGGATGGTGCCGGGCGTGCGGTGCTGTCGGTGGATTCGCTGGTGCTGCGGCCGGTGTCCGTCGAGCAGATCAGCGGGGCGCGGGGCGGCCGTCAGGAGTCGCTGTACCGGCTGGACTGGGCCGAGGTGTCCGCCCGGAACGGGGCAGGGCGCTGGGTGCTGCTGGGGTCCGACGTCCTCGGCCTGGCGTCGGCCGGGCAGCGGTTCGACGCTTATGCCGACTTGGACGCGCTGGCTACGGCGGTCGAGTCCGGCGCCACGGCGTTGCCGGATGATGTGGTGGTCGCCCTGTCCTCGAGTCTTGTGGCGCCGCACGCTGCTGCGGCTTCTCACGCCCGTCCGGCGTTCGAGGACGCGCCCGAAGGGCGTCCGGGGGCCTGGGGCTTGCCCGGCCACGCGGCGGAGCCGCATATCGATGCTGCGGAAAGGGGCGGGACGGGGGAATGCTCCTCACCCGCCGACACGGCCCACCACGCCACCGCCCAGGCGCTGAGCCTGCTGCAGCGGTGGCTGGCTGACGACCGCTTCACCAACTCGCGCCTGGTCCTGTTGACCCCCGGTGCCGTGGCGACCGGTGCGGATGAGCCGGTGGCCGACCTGGCGGGAGCCGCCGTGTGGGGTCTGCTGCGCTCGGCGCAGGCGGAGAACCCCGGCCGGTTCGCCCTGGTCGACGTCGATGGCGCGGCCGCTTCGCTGGCGGCGGTGCCGGACGCGCTGGCGTCGGGTGAACCGCAGGTGGCCGTACGGGACGGGGTGCTGCGGGCGCCGCGTCTGGCGCGGGCCGCCGTGGACATCGAGCAGCCGCTCGATGTCGATGCCGAGGGCACGGTGCTGGTCACCGGTGCGAGTGGCACGCTGGGTGGTCTGCTGGCCCGCCATCTGGTGGTGGAGCGTGGTGTTCGGCATCTGCTGTTGGTGAGCCGTCGTGGTGGCGAGGCCGAGGGTGCGGCCGAACTGGCCGCCGAGTTGGCCGGGTTGGGTGCGGAGGCCCGCTGGGTGGCGT
>NZ_JAEEAP010000951.1 GCF_016103465.1 Streptomyces sabulosicollis | reverse complement strand
ACCGCTCCCCCGGGGCACATCGCCCCGCCCCGGGGCGCTACATCGCCCGAAAGTCCCTCACCGCAAAGCGAGGCGCCCGCCGAGGCGGCACCCGCCCGGACAACAGAATCAGCCGCGCCGCCCGATACCGCTGCCCCGCATACGGCGCCAAAAGCTCAAGCATCGCCTCATCATCCGCCCCCCGCTCCCCGGTCAGCGCATACCCGACAATCCGCGGCAAATGAAGATCCCCAACCGTAATCGCATCCGGCGTCCCATTGCTGCGCTGCAACGTCTCCGCCGCCGTCCAGGGCCCGATCCCCGGAATCAGCCGCAGCCGCGCCGAAGCGGCGGCGAGATCCATGGACGCGGCCTCCTCCAGCCGCCGGGCAACCCGGACGGCCCGCAGGATCGTCGAGGAGCGCTTCGTGTCGACGCCCGCGCGATGCCATTCCCAGGACGGGATCAGCGCCCAGGTCCGCGGATCGGGCATGACCCGCATCCGCATCCCCTCCGCCGGGCCGGGCGCGGGCTCGCCATGGCGCTGGAGCAACAGCCGCCAGCCCCGGTACGCCTCGACGCCGGTGACCTTCTGCTCCAGGATCGAGGGGATCAGGGATTCCAGGACCAGCCCGGTGCGGATGAGCCGGAGGCCGGGGTGACGGCGGTGCGCCTCGTGGACGAGCCGATGCCGGGGCACGAACGCGGACGGGTCGTCGTCCGCCCCGAGGAGCGCGGGCAGACCGTCCAGCAGCCACTCCGCACCCGGCCCCCAGGCCCGCCCCTCGATCTCCGCGCCCTCGCGCGCGATCCGTAGGGTCCCGGGCCCGGCCGGTGTCCGGCTCGCCCGCCAGAACGCGCCGTCCGAGCCGACCTGAAACGCGGGATCTCCGGGCCCTCGCTGCAGTACGCCGAGGTTACGCGCGAGGTCATAGGGCCCCGGGGGACTCCAGACACGTCTCACACACACGCGGCCACCCTACGACCCACCGCCGCCCACCGGGCCCCGGGGCCGGGTACGGGGCCGTGGCCCCATGCCACCGCCCCGTACCCGCCTCCACACCCGCGCTCCCGCTCCGCACAACGCGCGCCCCCAACCCCCTGTCTCTTATACACCTCTGACGCTGCCGACGGCTAGTCGAGT
>NZ_JAEEAP010000950.1 GCF_016103465.1 Streptomyces sabulosicollis | reverse complement strand
CCTACCCACCCAACCCGGCACACGCCGGCTATCGGCCGATTTCGTCGAGTGGATGATAGGACTCGACGGCCACGTCACCGGCACTCCGGGCCTTTCCCGCGCCGTTCAACTCCGTCTCCTCGGCAACACCGTCGTCCCCCACCAGGCCACCCTCGCCTTGACGGTCCTGGTCCCGGGCTGGAGCCCGCACACCTGCCCGCAGCGAGGGGAAAGGCTGTGACGTCCCCCGACAGCACGGAGGAACGCGGGCCCGGCGAGGAAGCTGTGGTTCCGTCGGATGGGGCGGTCCGCTCTTCCCCCACCCAGAGCTACGGTCCACGACAAAACCCAAGGTCACCGAAGCCTGACGTGACATTCGAGATCCACACCGCCACCGGCGAGGAGGCCGATGCGCTGCGCAGGCTTCAGGGACAGGTCATGGTGGAGGTCATGACATGGATCGTGCAGCAGCGGACGCGGTAGCGCACCCTGCGGAACTCCTCGCCGCCGCAGTCCCGCGCCACAGATCGCGCGGCGGGACCCGAACCACCCACGGGACCTCGCCCAAGCTGACCCGGCTGGTCTTCCTCGGCCGCACCTCGACGGAGGACAAGCAGGACCCCACCATCTCCCTTCCCCGGCAAGTGCGCTCGTGCCAGACGGCCCTCCAGCCCGGCGTTGTCATCGTCGGCTTTTACTACGACGTCGAATCCGGCCGCAAAGACCTGGCCGCGCGTGGACACGGGCGCGGCCATGAACGCTTCGACATCCCCGTGCCCCGTGACGGAGGCATCCAGGACCTCCTCGCTGTCGCCGAGAGCGGCGAGCGGCACTTCGATGCCGTCATCTGTGAATCCATCGAGCGCGTTGCCCGCCGCACCTACTTCGGCACGCTCATCGAGCACCGCCTCGAAGCCGCTGGCGTACCACTCCTGGCCGCGGACGAGCCGATCAACTTCACCGGCTCCCGCACCAAGAAGGCCACGCAGGTCCTTACCCGCCGCGTCAAGCAGGGCGTGGCCGAGTGGTACGTCCTGGAAATGCTGGAGAAGGCGTGGGGCGGCTTCGAAGAGCACACCATCCAGGGCTACAACATCGGCAAGCCGCCCTACGGCTACCTCGCCGACCGCATCCCCCACCCTGTTCC
>NZ_JAEEAP010000094.1 GCF_016103465.1 Streptomyces sabulosicollis | reverse complement strand
GGGGCGGGGTCGGTTCCGCGGTCGTGGTCGGGGTCGGTCGTCGAGGCCCTGGCCGGTACGAGGGTGGCGAGGACGGCGGCGGTGACCGCCACTCCCAGTCCGCCGATGGCGTAGGGCGAGCGCAGACGCGAGGGCGCCCGGTGGGTGCCCTTAGAGCCCGTGTCATACCCCCGGACGGGGGTATGAGGCAGGCTCTTACCGGATTTCAGGGACATCTGTTCCTCCGATCCGTTCCGCATCGACGGTATGCGCGCCGAACGAAGAACGTGAAGCGGAACGGGAAATTCTGTCCCTCCGTCAGCGGTCCCGGCCCTCCTCGCGGACCGGCCCCGACGGCACGCCGTAGCCCGCCACCAGCGCCCTCGCGGCCCGGGTCGCCCGCACGGCGACCTCCTCGACCACGTCATCCGGATCGCCGAACTTCCCTTCCAGCAATTGGGCGACATAGCCGCGGGCGAGCGCGTGCAGCGCGTCGAGCAGGGCCACGGCGGTCACCGCCGCCTCGTCCGGGGCGACCACCTCGAAGGCGCTCGGCAGCAGCAGGTCCACGAACTCCCTGGTGCTGTCCCGTAGCTCCGGATGGGCGGCCCGCAGCCCCGGCGCGAAGAGGATGTCCAGCCCGCCGCGGTAGCGGGCGGCCGCGCGCACGAAGCTGCCCGCCACCGTGGCCAGCCGCTCCTGGGCGGACCCGACGTCGGCCACCGTGTCCAGGTAGATCGCCCGCAGCCGCCGCGATACCTCCAGCGCGGCGGCCGCGAGCAGCGCGTCACGGTCGGCGAAGTGGCGGTACGGCGCACCGGGGCTCACACAGGTGCGGCGCGCGGCCTCCGCCACGGAGAAGCCACGCACGCCGACCTCGTCGATGATCTCCAGGGTCGTCTGCACCAGCGCGGCGGCCAGGTCGCCGTGGTGGTAGGTGGCGCGTCCCTTCGGGGTGGGTGCCATTCGGGTGACCCTACCCGACCCGTGACTCCGGCTCACCCGCCCCTGGCCTGCGCCTTTCGGCGGCCCGGGCGGCCCGCAGCGCGTCCCGCGAGCGCTCGATGCGGATCGGCAGATCCCGCACCCGCTCCCCGGTGGCATGGTGGAAGGCGTTGCCGATGGCCGCCGCCGCGCCCACGATGCCCAACTCGCCGATGCCCTTGGCACCCACCGGATTGGAGGTGTTGTCGTCCTCCTCCAGCAGCACCACGTCCAGCTGCGGAACGTCGGCGTGGGCGGCGATGTGATACCCCGCGAAGTCATGGTTGGCGAAGTCACCGAAGACCGGATCGACCTCACCGATCTCCAGCAGCGCCATCGACAGACCCATCGTCATGGCCCCCAGGAACTGCGAGCGCGCGGTGTGCGGATTGACGATCCGCCCGGCCGCGAACACCCCCAGCATCCGGTCCACCCGGATCTCACCGGTGTCGCCGTCCACCCGCACCTGGGCGAACTGCGCCCCGAAGGTGTGCCGCGACAGATCCGCCCGCTGCTCCAGGTCCTCGGAGGTGTCGGCCACCACCTCGAGGCCGCCGTCCGGGACCACACCCCCGTAGGGCTCCAGCTCCGCTCGCAGCGCACGGCACGCCTTGTCCACCGCCCAGCCCCATGAGGCGGTGCCGAGCGAACCGCCCGCGAACGGCGCCATGCCCAGCGAGGCACGGCCGATCTCCAGCCGCAGCCGCGACAGCGGAACGCCCAGCGCGTCCGCCGCCACCTGGGTGAGGGCGGTGCGGGCACCCGTGCCCAGGTCGGCCGCGCCGATGCGCACCCGGTACGTCCCGTCCTCCTCGGCGCGGGCCACCGCGGAGGAGGGGAAGGTGTAGTCCGGGTGGTGCGAGGCGGCCACACCGGTGCCGAGCAGCCAGCGGCCCTCACGCCGGATCCCCGGCGCCGGATCGCGGCGCTCCCAGCCGAACCGCGCCGCGCCCTCGCGCAAACAGGCGACCAGGTTGCGGCTGCTGAACGGCTTGCCGCTCTCCGGGTCGGTCTCCGGCTCGTTGCGGATCCGCAGCTCCACCGGATCCATGCCCAGCGCCCCGGCCAGCTCGTCGACGGCCGACTCCAGCGCGAACATCCCCGGGGTGTGGCCGGGGGCGCGGAACCAGGCGGGCGTCATCACATCCAGCGGCGCCACCTTCACCGTCGTACGGGCGTGGGGCGCCGCGTACATCATCCGCGTGGAGGACACCGTCTGGTCGGCGAACGGCACCTGGGTCGAGCGCTGCTGCACCGACTCGTGCTGGACCACCGTCAGTCGGCCGTCGCGCTCGGCGCCCAGCCGCACCCGCTGGATCGTGGGGGAGCGGTACGGGATCAGCTGGAACATCTGCTGCCGGGTCAGGGCGATCTTCACCGGCCGTCCGACGGCCCGCGCGGCGAGCGCCGCCAGCACCGTCGGCGAGCGCGGAATGCCCTTGGACCCGAAGCCCCCGCCGATGTACTCGGCCACGATCTCCACCGCGCCCGGCTCGATCCCGAACAGCGCGGCCATCAGCTGCGCGCTCATATGGGGACCCTGGTCGGAATTGAACAGCGTCAGCCGGTCCTCGTCCCACACCGCGATGGTGGCATGCGGCTCCATCGGGCTCGGATGCTCCACCGGAGTGGTGTACGTGGCGTCCACCCGCACCGGGGCGGCGGCCCAGGCGCCATCGGCGTCACCGCGCTCCACCAGGCCCGGGCTGCCGTCCGTCACCGTCTCCGCGATCTCCAGCCGCTCGTCGTCGGCGCGCAGCACCACATCGTGCGGCTCCCGCTCATAGCCCACCCGGACCGCCGCCGCGCCCTCGCGGGCCGCCTCCAGCGAGGTGGCCACCACGGCGGCCACCATCTGGCCGTGGTACGCCACCTGAGGGGACTGCAGTACGAAGAGGTCCGCGCTCGCCTCCGCCTCCGCGTTCAGCCGCGGGGCGCCCGTGTGGTCGAGCACCGTCAGCACACCGGGGAGGGCCAGCGCCGGGGCGGGGTCCACCTCCGTCACCCGGCCACGGGCGATGGTGGCCTGCACCGGCCATACGTAACTGACGTCCCGGGTGGGGAACTCATAGGCGTAGCGCGCCGCGCCGGTCACCTTGTCCAGGCCGTCGACCCGGGTCACCGGGGCGCCGACGCATCGTGAGACGGTGGTCATGCGCGATCCTTCCTCGCGACGAGGTCGCGGACGCCCGCGACGATCAGATCAGTGGCCAGGTCGACCTTGAAGGCGTTGTCCGGCAGCGGCCGCGCCCCGGCCAGCTCGGCCCGCGCCGCTTCGCGCAGCGTCTCCCCGTCCGGCCGGCCGCCGCGCAGCCGCTCCTCGGCGATCCGGGCGCGCCAGGGTCGCGGCGCCACCCCGCCGAGCGCGATCCGCACGTCCCGCAGCGAGCCGTCCTCGGCCACGGACACCGCGGTGGCGACGCTCACCAGCGCGAAGGCGTACGACCAGCGGTCGCGCACCTTGCGGTAGCGCATCCGGGCGCCGCGCGGCGGCGGGGGCAGCTCCACGGCGGTGATGAGGTCGCCGTGGTCCAGGACCGTCTCCCGGTGCGGTGTGTCACCCGGCAGCAGATACAGCTCGGCCACCGGAACGGTGCGCGAGCCGCCGTCCACCGACCGCACGTGTGCCACCGCGTCGAGCGCCACCAGCGCCACCGCCATGTCCGAGGGGTGGGAGGCCACGCAGTGGTCGGAGGTGCCCAGCACGGCCAGGTCGCGGTGCGCGCCCCCGATCGCCGGACACCCGGTGCCCGGCTCGCGCTTGTTGCACGGCTTGGTCACGTCCTGGAAGTACCCGCAGCGGGTGCGCTGCAGCAGATTGCCGCCCACGGTGGCGACCGTGCGCAGCTGCCCGGAGGCCCCCGCCAGCAGCGCCTGGGACAGCAGCGGGAAGCGCTCGCGGATGCCCGGATCGCCCGCCAGCGCGCCGTTGCGCACGGTGGCGCCGATGAGCACGGAGCCGTCCTCGCGGTGCTCGATCCGGTCGTACGGCAGCCGGGAGACGTCGATGAGCAGCCCGGGTCCGGTGACGCCGAGCTTCATCAGGTCCACCAGGTTGGTGCCCCCGCCGAGATAGGTGGCGTCGGGCCGCTGGGCGATCAGCGCGGCCGCCTCGGCGGCGTCGCCCGCGCGGGCGTAGGCGAACTCCTTCATCGGGCGCCCCCGACGGTGGCCGTCTCCTCGGCACCGTGGGCACCCGCGGCCTCCAGTACGGCCTGGACGATCCCGTTGTACGCGCCGCAGCGGCACAGATTGCCGCTCATGCGCTCGCGTACCTCCCGGGCGTCCAGCGCCGAGACTTCGGCCACCCCCGCGGCGGTGTCCTCGGTGACATGGCTGGGCCAGCCGCGCCCGGCCTCGCCCAGCGCCCCGATGGCGGAGCAGATCTGGCCCGGGGTGCAATAGCCGCACTGCAGTCCGTCGTGGTCGAGGAAGGCGCGCTGCACCGGGTGCAGCTCCCCGCCGTCCGACAGGGCCGCCACGCCCTCGATGGAGACGATCTCGCGCTCCTCGGCGGTCACCGCGAACATCAGGCAGCTGTTCACCCGCTCACCGTCCATGAGCACCGTGCAGGCCCCGCACTGACCGTGGTCACAGCCCTTCTTGGTGCCGGTGAGCCCCAGTCGCTCGCGCAGCACATCGAGCAGGGTCGTTCGGTTGTCGATGGTCAGGGAGTGGGACGTGCCGTTGATCCGCAAGGTGATGTCGCTACTCGGGGAGCGATGTGAGAGGCTCATACATTGAATGTATCAACCTCTTACATGTGCGGCGAGGAGAATATGAATTCCATGCGGGACGTCGTAGCGCAGATGCACCGATGGTGGGGCGAGGGCGAGCCGTTCGCCCGTGCCACGGTGGTGGCGACCTGGCATTCCTCGCCGCTGCCGCCCGGGACGTCCATGCTGGTCGGGCCCGATGGCGCCGCGATCGGCAGCGTCTCCGGCGGCTGTGTCGAGGGCGCCGTCTATGAACTGGCCCAGGAGGTGACCGACAGCGGCAGGCCCGTGCTGGAGCGCTATGGCGTCAGCGACGACGACGCCTTCGCGGTCGGGCTGACCTGCGGCGGGATCATCGATGTCTATGTGGAGCGGATCGACCCCGCGGGCTTCCCCGAACTGGACCAGGTGGCCGAGGCGGTGGCCGCCGGGGAGCCGGTGGCCGAGGTGATCTGCGTGGCCGTCGACGGACCCGACCCGGAGGGACGGCTGGGCCGCCGGCTGGTCGTACGGCCCGAAGGCACCTTTGGATCCCTCGGCTCCGGGCGGCTGGACGCGGCCGTCGCCGAGGACGCGCGCGCACTGCTGGCCGGCGGGCGCACCGAGACCCTGGCTTATGGCTACGACGGCGTCCGCATGGACGAGGAACTCACCCTGTTCGTCTCGGTCCACGCCACCCCGCCGCGCATGCTGGTCTTCGGCGCCGTGGACTTCGCGGCGGCCATGGCCCGGATCGGCACGTACCTCGGCTACCACGTCACCGTGTGCGACGCCCGCCCGGTCTTCGCCACCGCGCGCCGCTTCCCCGAGGCACACGAGGTGGTGGCCGACTGGCCGCACCGCTATCTGCGCACCGAGGCGGAGGCGGGCCGGATCGACGAACGCACGGTGGTCTGCGTGCTCACCCACGACCCGAAGTTCGACGTGCCGCTACTGGACGTCGCACTGCGCCTGCCGCTGGCCTACGTGGGCGCCATGGGGTCCCGCCGCACCCACGACGACCGGCTCCGCCGGCTGCGCGCCACCGGCCTCGGCGAGGAGGCGCTGGCCCGGCTCGCCTCGCCGATCGGCCTGGACCTCGGCGCCCGCACCCCGGAGGAGACCGCCGTCAGCATCGCGGCCGAGATCATCGCCGACCGCTGGGGCGGCAGCGGCACCCGGCTGACCTCCCTGAGCGGCAGCATCCACCGCCAGCAGCCGATGCGGCCCGCGGCCGGGGGCTGAGGCCGGGCCACGGCTCGGGCCGGGGATCGTCACAATGGTTCCCGGCCCATATGGATGCAGGAGGAATCGAACCAGCCGTGGAGACCGCTCGAAGCAGCGACGACGACATAGAACCCACCGCCACCGCGGATGACGCCACCCCCGGCGCCGGGGACGCCACCCCCGGCGCGGGGGACGCCACCACCGGCGCCGGGGACGGCGCCCCCGCCCCGCCGCCCAGGCCCGGCTGGCGCCGCTGGGTGATGGACACCCGGCCGCTGCGTCACCGCCCCTTCCGCCGGCTGTGGAGCTCCACCACCGTCACCGCCATCGGCAGCCAGCTGACCGCCGTCGCCGTGCCCAAGCAGATCTACGACATCACCGGGTCATCGGCGTGGGTCGGCTACGCCAGCTTCGCCGGGCTCCTCCCGCTGGTGGTCTTCGCGCTGTGGGGCGGGGTGGTCGCCGACCGGATGGACCGGCGCACCCTGATGCTCGTCACCAACGTCGGCATCGCCGTCACCTCGCTGCTGTTCTGGGCCCAGTCCTTCGCCGGTCTGGACTCGGTGGCGCTGCTCATGGTGCTGCTCGCCGCCCAGCAGGGCTTCTTCGGCATGAACTCCCCGGCCCGCAGCGCCTCCGTCGCCCGTCTCGTCCCCGCCGACGAACTGCCCGCCGCGGGTGCCCTGCAGTCCACCGTCGCCCAGACGGGCATGATCCTCGGCCCGCTGCTCGCGGGCGCCCTGATCCCCGTCCTCGGCCTGCCCGCGCTCTACCTCATCGACGCCATAGCGCTGTGCGTCACCCTGTGGGCCGTCTGGCGGCTGCCCGCCATGCCGCCCCTCGGCGAGGGCGGTGCGGGCGGGGCGCGGCGGAGCGGATGGCGCGACGTGGCCGACGGCTTCCGCTACATCGCCGCCCACCGCATCCTGCTGATGTCCTTCCTCGCGGACATCATCGCCATGGTCTTCGGCATGCCCCGCGCGCTCTTCCCCCAGCTCGCCTCGCACACCTACGCGCCCTGGGGCGAGGGCCTCGCGCTCGGCCTGCTCTTCGCGGCCATCCCGCTCGGCGCGGTGGCCGGTGGTCTGCTGTCCGGCACCTTCTCGCGCGCCCGCCGCCACGGCCTGATGGTCATCGCCGCCGTGGTGGCCTGGGGCGTGGCCATCACCGGATTCGGGCTCAGCCCCAACCTGTGGTGGGCGGTGGCGTTCCTCGCGCTCGCGGGCGTGGCCGACATGGTCTCGATGGTCTTCCGCGGGACGATCCTCCAGTCGGCCGCCACCGACGACATGCGGGGCCGGATGCAGGGCGTGTTCACCGTGGTGGTGGCGGGCGGTCCGCGCATCGCCGATCTGCTGCACGGCACCGCGGGCTCCCTCCTCGGAGCCCGCGCGGCGGTCGCGGCGGGCGGACTGCTGGTGGCCGTCAGCACACTGGGGCTGGCCGTCGCGGTGCCCGCCTTCCGCCGCTATACGCCCTGACGAGCCGCTGTACGCCCGGACGAGCTGCTGCGCTGTACGCCCTGACGGCGCGGCCGCGCGCGCGGCGGCGAACGACGGCCGTACCCTCACACCCGCTCACGCCCGACGGCCGTGCCCCCGCCGGAACCCGGGCCGGGGCACGGCCGTCACGGTTCAGGCCGTACGCTCGTCGCGGTCGCCGCCCCACAGCGTGTGGAACGACCCCTCGCGGTCCACCCGCCGGTAGGTGTGCGCGCCGAAGAAGTCGCGCTGCCCCTGCACCAGCGCGGCGGGCAGCCGCTCCGAGCGCAGCGCGTCGTAGTAGGCCAGCGCCGCCGAGAAGCCCGGCGCCGGAACGCCCAGCTCGACCGAGGTGGACACCACCCGCCGCCAGGAATCCTGCGCCGCGCCCAGCGCCTCGGCGAAGTGGCCGTCGGTGAGCAGCGTGACGGGCTTGCGCTCCTTGGCGTACGCCTCGGTGATCCGGTTCAGGAACCGTGCCCGGATGATGCAGCCGCCGCGCCAGATCCGCGCGACCGCCCCCGGATCGATGTCCCAGCCGTACTCCTGGCTGCCCGCCTCGATCTGGTGGATGCCCTGCGCGTACGCCACGATCTTCGAGGCGTAGAGCGCCTGCTCGACATCGTCGGCGAACCGCTCCGCCGCGGCGCCCGTGAGGCCCTTGCCGGACGGCCCCGGCAGCCCCTGCGAGGCGTTCCGCAGATCCGCGTGGCCGGACAGCGAACGCGCGAACACCGCCTCGGCGATCCCGCTCACCGGCACGCCCAGGTCCAGCGCGGTCTGCACGGTCCAGCGGCCGGTGCCCTTCTGCTCGGCCTGGTCCTGTACGACGTCCACGAACGGCTTGCCGGTCGCGGCGTCGGTGTGCCCGAGCACCTCGGCGGTGATCTCGATCAGATACGACTCCAGGCGGCCGCCGTTCCAGGTGCGGAACACCTCCGCGATCTCACCCGGCGACATGCCCAGTGCCCGCCGCAGCAGGTCGTACGACTCGGCGATGAGCTGCATGTCCGCGTACTCGATGCCGTTGTGCACCATCTTCACGAAGTGGCCGGCGCCGTCCGGGCCGATGTGGGTGCAGCACGGTGTGCCGTCCACCTTGGCGGAGATGGACTCCAGCAGCGGACCGAGGGACTTGTAGGATTCCACCGATCCGCCGGGCATGATGCTGGGCCCGTTGAGCGAGCCCTCCTCGCCGCCGGAGATGCCGGTGCCCACGAAGTGCAGACCGCGCTCGCGCAGGGACTTCTCCCGGCGCCGGGTGTCCTCGAAGTGGGCGTTGCCGCCGTCGATGATCACGTCACCCTCTTCGAGGAGGGGGGCGAACTCCTCGATGACGGCGTCGGTGGGCGCACCCGCCTTCACCATGATGATCAGCCGCCGGGGCCGCTGCAGGGCGGCGACGAACTCCTCGGCGCTCTCGGTCGGCACGAAGTTCCCCTCGTGGCCGTGCTCCTCCATCAGCGCCTTGGTCTTGGCGAACGTGCGGTTGTGGAGGGCGACGGTGTGCCCGTGCCGGGCGAAGTTGCGGGCGAGGTTGCTGCCCATGACGGCGAGCCCGGTGACGCCGATCTGGGCCGTGGGCTGGGCGGTGGAAGGGCTGGGCATACGGTGTTCCACTCCTGTCACGCGCATCGAAAGCTTATGCGAGGCAGCAACGCCGAGGGGAGCGGGGATCTTCCCCCTCGATCAGCCGGGTTTCGCCCGGCCATAGTTGCACGATGTGCGTGGCGGCGGATGAGTGTCCGGAGAATGCGGCTGGGGTGTGTCATTTTTCTCCCATGCGGGCGATGCGCAGGATTGTGGGATGTCCACAAGGTGCGTGATGGGCGGGCGGCGGGCATGCGACGGGTGCGCGGCGGGTCAGCCGACGGGTGGTCCCGGCGCTTGTCGGCGCATCGGGGCGGTTGGCGGCGGGCCTCGGTGGCGGGTCTTATGCCGACCGATTGCCGACCGATCGCTGACTGTGCTGACGGTGCATCACGTGGCGGATGCGGAGCTCCGTGGCGTGTGGTCGAGGGCCGCGATGCCGCGGGCGGGAAGCGGGGCCCGGAGGCCCGGCTGCGTGTCCGCCGGGACGGTGTGTCAGACCATGGCGAGCCGGTCCACCAGCAATTCCACCCTGCGCTCGGTGTCCTCCGGCGGGAGCCGTCCCGCCCGGGTCGGGTGGCCGGTCCGTGCGGGGCCGCCCAGTACGCCTCGGTGAACAGTGCCGGGTGGGCGCCGTCCCCGGCGACCTCGCCGAGAGTCTCCAGCAGGGCGGCGAAGGCGTCCTTCAGCGGCTCCGGGGTGTCCCGAAGCAGGCGCCTAGCGTCGCTAGACAATCGAGCGGCGGCAGTACTAGCGTTGCCTCATCATCTAGCGGCGCTAGATCCCAGGGGGGTCATCATGCTCAACGCACTTGAGATCGTCACCACCGTGCTCGTCGGACTGATGGTGGGGGTGGAGTTCTCCGTCGCCTTCGTCATCAACCCGATCCTCAACGGACTCCCCGATGACAGCATCGTGCTCGGCCGCGCCCACGGGGGCCGGATGCTCGGAGCCGTCATGCCGGTCTGGTACATCGGCTCGCTCGTCCTCGTTGCGGTCTGGGCCATCGCCGGATGGCACCACGGCGGCGCCGGACTCGTCGTCACCGCCGGCGCGCTGCTGATCCTCAGCGTGGTCATGTCGCTCCTGCTGCTCGTCCCGATCAACAACCGGGGCAAGACGTGGACCACCGAGAACCGGCCCGAGGACTGGAAGGAGCAGATGAACCGCTGGGACCGTTTCCACTACGTCCGCGTAGCCGTCATCATCGCCGCCTTCGCCCTGCTGGTCGCCGCCCTCGCCTGAGCCCGCGGGCCGACACCACGCTGGTGGCGCACAAACCCTGCGGGATGTACGGCATGAACTTCGACCACGGTGGCCCTCAGCTGCCTCCAGGCGGCATTCTGAGAGACGCGGTGCGCAGGCGTACGCGGGCCGTGTTGAGGACATCCGTGTCGAAGACCGCGAAGTCGTGGCCGAACCCGAGGGCGAGTGTCCCGTCCCGCCCGAGGGCCATGCAGGCGACGGGACCGGGCACGGTGAGCTCGTCGACGCAAGAGCCGTCCCGCAGGTCCCAGATCCGGACCGTCTCGTCCCAGGTGCCGCCGCCAGTGACGGTGACGGCCCGGCCGTCGTGTTCTCCGACCGCCACCGCGGTGACGCCACGGCTGTGCGTGGTCGAGATGTGTCCGATCTGGCGCTGCTCGGCGAGGTCCCACACCCGCACCACGTTCTCGACGCCACCGGTGACCACGATGGTGCGGCCGTCGAGCTCGCCCACGGCGATCGAGTTGACCTTGTGGGTGTGTCCGGTGAGGGGCTGCCCGATCTCGCGCTGCTCGACGAGGTCCCACACCCTCACCTGGAGCCCGATCCCGCTGTGGATGGTGATCGGGCGGCCGTTCAGCTCCCCGATGGCCACGGCGTCGCTGCCGATCAGGTCGCCAACGGGGAACCGCCCGATCTCGCGTTGGTCGGCCAGGTCCCAGATCCGTGCCGTTCTGTCGAGGCCGCTGGCGGTGATGGCCACGGGAAGATCGTCCAGTTCCCCCACGGCCATGGCGTCGATACCTGCGCTGTGTCCGGTGAGGGGCTGCCCGATCTGGCGCTGTCCGGCCAGGTCCCACACCCGCACGGCACAGTCGCCGAAGCTGTCGCCGGTGACGGCGATGGAGCGGCCGTCCAGCTCTCCCACCGCCACTGCCTTGACATCGCTCCGGTGGCCGGTGACAGGGTGGCCGATCCGGTGCTGTTCGGCGAGGTTCCACACCCGTACTGTTTCGTCGCCGCCGCCTCCGGTGATCGCGATGGGGAGGCCGTCCAGTTCGGCCACTGCCACGGCGCTCACGTCCTGGGCGTGTCCGATGAGGGGCCGCCCGATCTGGCGCTGCTCGGCCAGGTCCCACACGCGCACGGTTCCGTCCCCCACGCCGCCGCCGGTCACGGCGATGGCGCGGTCGCCGAGCGTTCCTACCGCGATCGCGTTGATGCCCTCGGCGTGTCCGGTGAGGGGTTGTCCGATCTGGCGCTGTTCGGCGAGGTCCCATACGCGCACGGTGCAGTCGCCGGAGATGCCGCCGGTGACGGCGACGGTGCGGCCGTTGAGCTTCCCCACCGCCACCGCCCCGATACCTTGGGCGTGTCCGGTGAGGGGTTGTCCGATCTGATGCTGTCCGGCCAGGTCCCACACCCGCACATGGGCATCGCCGATGCCGCCGATGACGGCGATGGGCCGTCCGTCCAGCTCCCCTAGCGCGACCCCATGGACGCCGCGGCGGCAGCCAGTCGCGATCTCGGCGAGCAGCCGGCACTCGGCCAGATCCCATACACGTACTGTTCGGCCCCGGTGTTGTCCGGTGACGGCGATGGGGCGGCCGTCCCACTCTCCCACCGCCAGACTGGTGGCTCCGCTGAAGTCACGGCAGCTGCCGATCTGCCGTTGTTCCGTCAGGTCCCACACCGGAACGTCGGCACCGATGAGGCCACCCGTCAAGGCGATGGGGCGGCCGTCCAGCTCTCCCGCCGCGACCGCCCTGACGCCTCCCGCGTACCTGGCGGAGAACCGGCCGAGCAGTTGTTGCTCAGCGAGGTCCCACAGCCATAACGTGCCGCTGTTGTATCCGCCGACGACGGCGATGGGCCGGTCGTCGAGTTCGGTGACAGCCACCGCTCCGACACCGTGTTCATGGCCGGTGAGGGTGCCGATCGTGGCCGTGGGGAGGGAGCTTCCGGTGGCGAAGCGCACGCGCCAAGCGGATCCCGCGGTGTCCTTGCCCAGCCGGGACTGGGCGGCGTTGAGCCGGTGTTGGAGATCCCTGGCTCCGAGTCGAGCGGCGTCGAGCGCGAGGACGCGGCAGCGGGTGCCGGGGTGGGCCTGGCGGTGCTGGTGGTTGGTCATGCGATAGACAACCGCGGTGAGGTGCCCCTTCTCGGTCGTGGCGTGGGGCAAGGCCATCAGCAGGGGGCCGGGTTCCGCGTGGAGGAGGAAGCCGACGTCTGCCAGCAGATCGTCGAGTTGGTGTGCCTGTGCGGCGTGGCCGGCGAGGTGGGTGCGGGTATAAGGGGCGGCGGTGGCCCAGTCGCGCCGACCGTCTCGCAGCGGTGCCGCGGCGATGAGGGCGTCGGCGATGGCTCGTTGCGGCTCGTGGGCGGGGCACTGCTCGCGCAAGTGCTCGTCGAGAGCGTTGTGATAGAGCCGGTAGGAGGGCTGTTCGCCGTTGTCGCTGGAGCGTTCGATGAGGTAGTTCGCGGCCCCGTGGAATACGGTCTCCAGCTCGCCGGGGCTGTGTGCGCGCCCGCGGTGGAGGGCGTCGGCGATGGTCAGCCAGGAGTCGTCGCGGGGCAGGCCGTCGCCGCGGGCGAAGGCCAGCGCGGTCAGCAGGCGCCGCACCAGGGCCGTCTCGGGACCGCAGGTGTCGAGATAGGCGTCCATGGCCTGGCCGATGGTTTCGGGGAGGCCGTGTTCCCACGCCGGGTCATCCAGATCGAGCGGGGGTGTGGCGGGGTGGGTGAGCCAGCGGGTCGCCAGCTGGGCGATGAGAAAGTTGTAGCGGGCCTTGCGCGCCACCGCGCGTCCGATCGTGCGCAACTCATGGCGAGGACGGTTGCGGTACCGGGTGGATACGCTGTCCTCCCCGGTGAGGCGGCGTTCGGCGTAATCGGCGATGTCGTGGTTGCGTAGGAACTCGTAGGACTCGAGGTCGACGCGTGGTGTGCTGCGGCCGAACGACTCGAGGATGCGGGCGCGGTCACTGCCGGCCGGGGCTGTACGCACACCGGCCAGGACCCGCGCCGCGCGACTGGTGGCCAGGTTGCGCAAGAGCGCCACGATGCGCAGGGCTTCCTCATGGGTGGCTGCTTCCTCCAACGCGTCGGCCAGCACGGTGAAGGCCCGGCGGTCGGTTTGGCGGCGTTCCCGCAGCGCGACCAGCAGCTCCTGCGGAGTCGCGGCCTCGACTCCGGAGGCGGCGGCCAGCCGCTCCACCACCTCGTCATGCGACATCCCGGTGACCTGTACGGCCACGTCGAAGGCACCACGGGGCGGGCGCGGGCCACCGGTGGGCACGCTGCTCGCGAGGATGGGATCCGCGGCGACCAGCAGGTGGGAGAGGAGTGCGGACTTCCCCGTCCCCGGGCCGCCTGTCACCACCAGCGCCGGTTGATCAGGATCGGCCAGCCAATCACAGATCCTCTGACGAGCCGCCCGCCGTCCGGAGAAATACCAGACACCGCTGTCGGACTCGACCTCCGAACCACGGGCCCGCGGAAGCCAGTGCGTCTTCAGGGCCGGATCCAGATCCAGCCGCCAACCGGCTCTGAGCTCCAGCCACGGCCACAGCGCCCGGAGGTAGGACACGGGCAGGAGGTACGGATTGCCGCGCTCATCGCGGGACACGTAGATCCCCACCACCGCGTCGGCTTCCTGGTCGAACACCGGCGCCCCGCAGAAGCCGGCGTCGGGCAGTGCCTGGTCTGTGTCGCCCGGCTCGACGTCGATCCACTCGCCGGCCGGACCGCTGGAACCGCCCAGTCGTCCCCGCGCCTGTCCAGCCGCGGGGCGGCCTCCTGGGAAGCCGTGCGTCCAGAAACCGTGACCGTGCGGCGGTGGCCCGCACGCCAGGGGCGCTGGTGTCAGCGCGACCGGCTCGACCAGTCGCAGTACCGCGGCGTCCCCGGATCCATCACCGGCGATGGGTTGCCAGCCCACGACCGTCGCACGGCGAGTGGTCACACCGGCCGCGAACGGGAACTCGACGAGGACTTCGCCCCGCACCCGCTGCCCGGCACCTGCCGTGGCCAGGGGCCGCCCCACCTGCTGACCCACAACGTGGGCACACGTCACCACGTGCCGCTCGTCGACGAGCATGCCCGCCCCGGCGACCGTGTTGTCCCCGCACGGCAGCCGTGCCAGCCATGGGGGCTGCCGCGCCAATCGCCCTACCCGGGAGACGGGTTGGCCGGGTGTCGTGTGATGGTGGAAGTGCACTCCGCCGACGACCGAACCAGCCTGCACGACTACTCCGCAGACGTCTCCCGTCACCGTGTTGGACGTGACAGCCCTGCCGTCGTCCCGCCCTCTGCTCATCCGCAGATCATGGCCCGCTGCCATAGCCGTGACAAGCCGGACACGCTTCGGAGTCGCCCTACTCGCGCCTCGGCGCCCGGAACAACTCACCTTCCCGGACGGGGACTCGGCGACGTCGGCAGGTGTCGCGCCCGGAGAGCTCCTCGCGGCACATGTGGTGGCCGGGCCTGGACGTCGGCGCCGCCCTCGGGACCGATCGACCGGTCAGGTCCTGCCACGTGAGCGACGCTCTGAGCTGATCGGCGCCTCCTGTGGCACGTACTGCTCGCAGAACGGGTTGTGGCAGGGACCCGCGGTCCAGACGGGGACGAAGATGCCCATGGTTTTGCGCCGCTCCACGACGGTGGTCACCTCCTGCTTGCACGAGCGGCAGATACGTCTGGGTGGCGAGCTCGCCTTGGGATTGCGCCAGTTCCTCATACTCGCCATTTTACAATGACTTTAAGATTCTTTGGTGCTTACTTGACCTTTCGGTTGCGGCGAGATGCCGGTTTCCGCAGGTACCACGCATCAATCGGGTCACCTGTCGTCAGGCGGTTCGGCGGGGCTATGTGGATCGGCTGTTGGCTCCGGGGCGGGATGACGCGAGGTTTCCATCCGGGGTCGGCCGTCGGGGTGGCCGGACGGCGGGGGGCGCAGCATGCTCAGCCCGACGGAGATGGCAAGGACGGTGACGATGACGGCAAGGCTGAGAAGCGAGGGGACTTCGGGTATGGCCGGGCTGATTGTCTTGTGGGACGCCTGGAGGATGAGTTTCACGCCGATGAAGGCCAGGATGAGCGCCAGGCCCTTGCTGAGGTAGTGGAAGCGGTCCAGAAGCCCGGCGAGCATGAAGTAGAGGGCGCGCAGGCCGAGGATGGCGAAGGCGTTGCTGGTGTAGACGATGAAGGCGTCATTGCTGACGGCCAGGACGGCGGGCACGCTGTCGACCGCGAAGACGAGGTCGGCGGCTTCGACCGCCGCGACGACGGCGAGCAGGGGAGTGGCGACGAGTTTTCCGGCTTCCTTGACGAAGAAGTGAGCGCCGGCGTAATCGTCCCGCACGGGGATGATCTTGCGGAGCAGTCGTACGGCGATGCTCCTACCGGGGTCGAAGGAGTCTTCTTCCTCTCTGAGGATCTTGTAGGTGCTGTAGAAGAGGATGGCCGCGAAGGCGAACAGGACGGCGGTGAAGCGGCTGACCACGGCGACGCCGGCGGCGAGGAAAAGGCCACGGAAGACCAATGCGCCGAGGACGCCGAGGAACAGTACGCGGTGCTGGTACGCGCGCGGTACTTTGAAGTAGCCGAAGATCAGCGCGAAGACGAAGAGGTTGTCGACCGACAGACTCTTCTCCAGCAGCCACGCGGTCGTATATTCCACACCAGCCGTCGTGCCGACCACGAGGAAGACGACCGCGCCGAAGGCGATCGCGAGTCCCACCCAGACTCCGCTCCAGGCGGCGGCCTCCCGGAAGCCGATGACGTGTGCCTGCCGGTGCGCGAGCAGATCGACTGTCAACGACACCAGCACGGTGGCGGCGAACGCCAACCACAGCCAGAGCGGCACATCCATGCGCAGGTCCGACCTTTCAAGCGCGATCGATCGGCAGCCCTCATTCAAGTCTGGAGCATCCGACGGTGGTTGTCTTCCCGGCGGCGGGGTGCGCCGACCCGCAGCGCGGTGCGTCTCATGGTGCTTCCGGAAAGCGTCCTTGTGCGGGTTGATCGAGGTTGGCGTCGTCGGGTGGCGCTTCCCGTGATCCGGCCGATGTGCCGGGGGCACGCGCGTCATTGATGCGTCACCACAGGTGACCAATTGGTTACACTGAATCACTCATTTCTGCGATGAAAGCGGTTGAACATGGCGGTGGCGCACGGGCCCGGTAATGGGCTGGCGGGAGACGAAGGCACTCATGCGCGGGCTGCGGAATGCGCGTGAGGGCGGAGTCATCGGCCGGCGATGACAACCCTTCGGAACTCCTTGCGTCGCCGGTCCATTCACACAACGAGTGGGATCCGCTGGAAGAGGTCATCGTCGGGCGTCTCGACGGTGCGACAATCCCCTCCAGCCATGCGGTCGTGGCGTGCAACGTCCCATCATGGGCGGCCCGATTGCTGGGGCTCGTCGGCGGCTTCAGGTATCCGCGTCTGCTGGTCGAGCGGGCGCAGCATGAGCTCGATCAGTTCGTCGGCCTCCTGCAGTCCCTCGGCGTCACGGTCAGGCGCCCGGAGGCGGTTGATCACCGGCGACGCTTCGGCACGCCCGACTGGTCGTCGCGCGGTTTCGGCAACACCTGCCCGCGCGACAGCATGCTCGTGATCGGTGACGAGGTCATCGAGACTCCGATGGCGTGGCCGTCCCGGTACTTCGAGACCCACTCCTATCGCGCGATCCTCAAGGAGTACTTCCGGCGCGGCGCGCGCTGGACGGCGGCGCCGAAACCACAGCTCACGGACGCGCTGTACGAGGCGGATTTCCGTATGTCCAAGGTCGGCGAGCCGGTGCGTCACATCCTCACCGAGTTCGAGCCGGTATTCGACGCGGCGGACTTCGTGCGCGCGGGACGCGACCTGTTCGTTACGCGAAGTAATGTCACCAACCGAATGGGGATCGACTGGTTGCGCCGCCATCTCGGACCCGGCTATCGCATCCACGAGATCGAGAGCCGCTGCCGCGCGCCCATGCACATCGATACGACATTCGTCCTGCTCTCGCCCGGCAAGGCTCTGGTCAATCCCGAATACATCGATGTCAACCGCCTGCCTGACGTCCTGAGCTCGTGGGACATCCTGCTCGCCCCCGAGCCCAACCCGATCGATGAGCGTTTGCTCAAGATCACGTCCATGTGCGGCAAGTGGCTCAGCATGAACGTTCTCGTGCTCGACGGCAAACGGGTGATCGCGGAGCGGCACCACACCGATACGCTGAGGGCGCTCGAGAGGTGGGGGTTCGAGCCCATCCCGTGCGATCTGTTGCACTACGCGCCATTCGGCGGCTCATTCCACTGCGCGACGCTCGATATCCGGCGTCGCGGCACACTCGAATCGTATTTCCCTTGATCGGCCCACCGATCGTGAGTGCCGAAGGTCCGACTGGACGGGGTCCTGCCGCCCCCGCGCGACCGCGGCCTGGTCGTCGCGGTACCGGTCGGCTGCTGCTGAGATGACCGCCGAGATACCCATCGGCGTAGGTCCGGGCCCCCGGCCTTAGCCCGCCGTGACGTCCTCGCAAGCGGATACGGGTGCTGGTCGCGGCCACTATCACCCTCTGGCCTGTGCAGAGCGACCGTCGCGTGCCGGGAGCCCGGATCACCGATACCCAGCGCGCCCGCTGGCTTCTCACCGACTGCTCAAGCGAGGGTGCCGCCCGGATGGGGACGGCACCCTCGTATCCGCGGCCTTTCCAGCCGCTTTCCCTCTGTCGGGGTCCGGTGCTATCTCGGCACCTCCGTCGCCGTGCCGTTCACCGTTCCGGTGGCCCGTGTGGGGCGCTCCAGGATGCCGCGGGCGTCGGGTGGGGCCGGATCCGGCGCGCCGGTGGTGTGCTGCGGGCCCGTGGACTCGGCGGAGCCGTTCGCGGTGCCGTTGTGCGGATGCGCCGAGCCGTTGATCTTCTCGATCGCCTGCCGGGCCTGCTCACCGGGGGAACGGGCCGCCAGCGGGGGTGCGGCGTGGGGCGCGGCGGGCGCGGGCTGGTTCCGCTCCCGCTCGGGCTTGGCGTGGACGCCGATGGTGTGGGCCGTCCCGTGGCGCAGCCGGTGGCTGACCGCCTCGTCGAGGCTCACCGGCCGTTGCGACTGGGCCGCCAGCCGACCGGCCTCCTGGCCCAGGGAGGCGACCACTTCCCAGGGCAGGTGGAGCACCACGCGGACTTCGGCGTCGCCATCCGGCAGCGCCTGGATGGGAGGGATGAACCGGTCATTCATGGAACGGGGGCCTCCGGTCTCGGTATCGGCCTGTGCGGACGGCGCGCGTCCCGAGGGCAGGACGCACACAGAGCCATACGGAGGACCGGCCCCTGGCGTTCACCTGACCGCCGGAGGGCCGTCAGGTCTTGCTGAGGATGATCGTCACCGTCGCCAGGATCGCCGCCAGCACCAGCAGGGCGATGCCGTAGATCAGCCGCTGCGACCGCAGGACCGGGAGGAGCGCGTCGAGGGAGATCCGCCCGGCTCCGGACAGCGCGAGCCCGGCCGCGCCGACGCCCACGAGCAGCGGAAACTCGAAGCCGCCGAAATAGCCGAGCGGTGTGGAGGCGGCCACCGCGTTGGCCATCGTGCCCGCGACGGCCGCACCGGCGAGCGGGGTGAGCAGCCCCACGGCGAGCGCCAGACCGCCGAAGGTCTCGGCGATCCCGGCGATCACGGCCATGGCCTTGGGTGCCGGATAGCCGAACTGCGCGAAGGCCACCGCCGTCTTGTCGACGCCCAGACCACCCCACCAGCCGAAGAGGTGCTGTGCGCCGCGCGCGGCGACGACCAGCCCGACGCCGAGCCGGATGACCAGCAGACCGACGTCATGGGCGCGGAGTACGTGCGCCGCGGACCTGGGCGAGTGCCGGGCGGGCGCGGGGGCGTTCTCCGGGGCGTTCTCGTGAGGGGAATCAGACATGGCGCCCTCGTCTGGTCGGGCTCGGCGCGGATCACCGAGCCGGTATCCGTTTTGCACCTTAATTACTCTTTATTCCACCCGCCCGCGGGGTCTAATCCGGATACTCGTCAGCGCGGGAGCCGGGTCGCCCGCGGACTCGCCCCGTCGTTCGCGGGCGCGGCTGTCTACGCCCGGGGAGCGGCGATACACCCGGGAAACGGCGATACGCCTGGAGAGCGGCGATACGCTCGGGGACGGCGATACGCCCGGGATGCGGCGATCGGTCAGCGCCGGGGCGGCAGCCGGTGCAGTTCCACGGCGGTCAGCCGCCCGGCCTCGATCGCGGCCGTCATGAACGTACAGTGCGGCTGCCGGCGCCGGTCGGTGGGGGAGCCGGGGTTGAGCAGCCGCAGCCGCCCCTCGGCCGTGGTGTCCCACGGGATGTGGCTGTGGCCGAACACCAGCACATCGAGGTCGGGGAACCGCTCGGCGCAGCGCCGCTCCCGCCCCTTCGCCTGGCCGGTCTCGTGGACCACGCCCAGCCGCACCCCGGCCAGCTCGGTCCGGGCCACCTCCGGCAGCCGCGCCCGCAGCTCGGGCCCGTCGTTGTTGCCGTACACCCCGATCAGCCGCCGCGAGCGCTCCTCGAGCAGATCGAGGGTGGCGAGGTCGACCCAGTCGCCCGCGTGGATCACCACGTCGGCGTCCGGCAGCCGCTCCAGCAGCTCCCCGGGCAGCGCCTTGGCGCGCCGGGGGAGATGGGTGTCGGACATCAGCAGAAGGCGCACACGGACGACCGTACCGCCACGCATCCGTTGACGAGGACGCCGACGTGAGAAATAGTGTGCCAAGCGGTTCGATCAGGAGGCTCCCAGGGGGGTGGACATGGCGGCGCGGGCACAGGCGCGGACGGAGAAGGACGCGGCGCGGGACCGCTATCCGCGCCCGGTGGTGTCGGCGGCGGAGGCGGAGTGGATCTGGCGGCAGCTGTCGGTGCAGGCGATGGAGGACGGCGCGAAGCCGGAGACCGTACGGCTCGCCGTGGTGGTGGGTCTGGCGCGGGCCAGCGGCGCCCGGTACGGCGGGCTGCTGCGCTGCACCCTGTCGGCGCTGGACCTGGACTCCGGATGGGTGACCATCGAGCACGGCAAACACCGCGTCCCGCGCCGGCACGGACTGGACCGCAGCACCGTGCTGGTGCTGCGCCGCTGGCTGCGGGTGCGGCAGGAACTCTGCGCCGAGCTGGAGGGTTCGGTGCCGGACGCGCTGCTGCTGACGGTGCACCACACCCATGACAACGGCGTGACCGTGGCCGCCGGGCTGCCGATCACCCGGCAGGGGCTGGTGCTCTCCTGGCGCCGGTTCGTCCACCGTACGAACGCCCGGTACGCCGGTCGCCGCCCGCCGCTGCCCACCCGCTTCGAGCAGGTCCGCCGCGTCTGGGACACCTGAACACGGCGTGGCGACGGGGCCGGTGGGCGCGCCCGGCCCCGGTGGGGGCGGGGCGCTCGAACCGGCCCGCCCCCACCGGCCCGGCTAGGCCGCCGGGGCCGCGGCCGCCGCGGTGACGGTGAACCGCGCCTGTGCGACGGCGCCGTTCACGCTCACCGCGAGGGTGGCCGTTCCCGGGCGCAGCGCGGTCAGCCTGCCGCTGGCCGGGTCGTACGCGGCCACGTCACGGCGCCCGGCGTCGTCCGGATCGCCGATGTGGAGGGTGGGCGAACCGGTCCAGTCCGCGCTGAGCGGGAAGCCGACCGGTACCCGGCGGGCAGCGGTCCCCTCGCCCTGGAGGACGGTCGCGGTGACATCGGCGTCCTGCCCGGTCCGCAGTTCGGCCGGGGCGGTGACGGTCAGCCCGTCCACATGGGCGCGGGTCTGCGCGGACACCCAGTCCGGGCCGCCCCTCCACGGTGCGTGGCGCGCGGCCGCCCGCTCCCGCGCCGAGACGTGGTCCACGCCGACCATCGACCAGCCGGTGAAGCCGCCCTGGCCGGGCGGGGTGGCGGGGTTCTTGCCCGCGTTGCCGTTGATCAGGTACGGGACGCCGTCCACCCGGGAGGCGTGGAAGGTGCCGACGTGGCTGCCGATGAACCCCGCGCCCTTGCCGGTCGTGCGGCGGAAGTCGGCCAGCCAGCCCTCCAGCAGCGCCGCCTCCTTGCGGTCGCCCAGCTGGCTGCCCTGCTGCGGGGTGGGGTCACGCGGCGGTACGTGCTCGATCACCATGACCGACCCGATGTCCGGGTCCTCGGCGGCCGCGTCCAGTTGGGCGCGCAACTCCTTGATCTGGTCGAAGCCACCGGCGCGCAGCCCCAGCCGGGAGGTGTCCAGGGTGAGGAAGCGGGTGCCCCGGTGGTCGAACGTGCGGTGGGCGGGGCCGAATTCGGTGGTGAAGTTGTCGATGGAGCCGCCCATCACCTCGTGGTTGCCGGGCACGTAAGTCCAGGGCAGCTCATCGCCCAGCTCCTCCTCGAGCACGGTGCGGGCGAAGGACAGGTCGGCGGGGGAGCCCTCGTCCACCAAGTCGCCGTTGATCACCAGGAAGTCGGGTGCGGCCGCCTTGATCTCGCGCAGGGTGCGGCGGGCCCGGGCGACGATGGGGCTGTCCGGATCACGGGCGACGAACTGCGCGTCGGACATCACCGCGAACCGCCAGTCGCGTCCTCGCGTCCGGGCGGCGGTGGAGATCAGCGGGTCGGGGCGCACGCTCTCCGCGGGCAGGTCGACGGAGGGCGGCACCCGGGCGGTGAGGTCGTCGATGACCACGCTGCCGGTGTACTGGCGGGTGGCGGAGGTCTCCGCGAGGTAGAAGCGGTTGACCTTCAGCGGATAGGCGACCCCGGCCGGTACGGCGAAGTCGACATGTCGCCACCCGGTCCAGGTCACATACGGACCGCGCAGCAACTGGTCCGAGCCCGCCGCGTCCTTCAGGTGCAGGGTGGGCCACGCCCCCTTGCCGTCGCCCTTGATCCACAGGCCGAAGGACTGCGGCTGCCCGTCCACGGCGATCTGCTGGGGCGGGGTGACATAGCCGGCGCGGGTGGCCGTGGACTGGGTGAAGTCGTAGTTCAGCTGGAGCCCGGTGCCGGTGTGGCCGTCGGGCGTGGCCTCGGCCGAACCGGAGGCGCGGGCCTGGCTGAAGGTCCAGTGATCGGCGTCGTCGAAGGAGGCTTCCTGCCGCTCGGTCAGGCCGACGGTGACGGCGAGCACCGTGGTGGCGCCGCCGACGGCGACCTTGACCTGCCCGGCGGCCTGGTCGTGGCGTGCCGTGACGGTGAAGGTGCCGGTCCGGGGGTCGGGGGCGATGTCGAACAGCGCGTGGTCGTAGGAAAGTCGCACATCGGAGGGTTCGATGGGGGCGCTGGTGCCGTGCGCGTCCAGGCCGACGATGCCGAACCGGCCCGTGGCCTCGGCGTCGGCCAGGCCGACCAGTCGGCTGGTGGGCTGGATCCGGTCCAGCCGGTCCAGGACGGTGAGGCCGAGCTCGCCGTGGGCGGCGCCGCACCGGGCGGTGATGGTGGTGTCGCCGCCGTGGCGGGCGGTGAAGGTGCCGTCGGCGCCGACCCGGCCGATGTGGGAATCGTCCGTCCGCCACTGTGGCGTGCCCTCGGCGGGGCCGTACGTCTCGTCGTAACCGGCGGCGGTGAGGCGGCGGGTGAGTCCGGGGAAGACCCGCTCGGGGTGGCCGCCGCGGACCGGATCGGCGGTGGGCGCGGAGGCGCGGTCCATCGCGGTGTCGACCCAGAAGCCCTTGAGGCGTCCGCTGCCGTCGGGGGCGGTGAGGGCCAGGCCGTTGGGGACGGTGCGCTCGGTGCCGTCGGACGGGCTGTTCTCCACGCGTGTGGTGTCGCTGCCGGGTTCGCGGGCGACGAGGGTGGAGGAGCCGCCGCCGTCGAGGTTGAGCGCGCTGTAGGCGCCCGCGTCCTTCATCATCAGGCCCAGCTCGGTGAGGGTGACGCCGCCGCTGTCGGCCTGCCGCCCGTCCACGGTGAGGATTCGCATGGTGCGGCCGTCGCGGGAGAAGCCGACCGCGGTGCGCGGCGCCGTGGTGTTGTTGCCCTCGCCCTCGTGGTCGACCGCCTTGCCGTCCACGACCAGCAGTTCCCGGCCACCGAGGGCGGTGCGCGGCAGGTCGCCGCCGTCGGTGCGGGGCCGGTACTCCATCGACACCGCGTCGCCGACGGCCAGTTCGGACAGTGTGTCGGCCCCGGCGTCGCGGCCGACCAGCACGGTGGCGCCGGCCGGGATCGGGCCCTTGCCGGGCGGGCCGGCGGCCCGGGTGACCTTGCCGTCCACGACCGTGACCTCGGCGGTGCGCCGTGCGCCGTCCACGGTCTGGGCGCGGTCCGCCTCGCCCCACTGGGCGGTGTACGCGCCGATCCCGGTGGCCGGGACGTTGGCGGCGTTGAGCGCCGCGAGCGGGTGGGGGCCGTCGGGGAGGGTCAGGGTGCCGTCGAAGTAGAGCTGGAGGACGCGGCCCGCGTCGGCCGGGCCGATGCCGACGGCACGGGCGGGCCCGTTGGCGGAGGCGGAGTTGACGAGGTGGCCGTCGCCGATGCCGTTGCCCTCGGGGGCGCCGGTCTGGTTGATGTCGAAGAAGTCACCGTTGATGGCCGCGACCGTGCGGCGCCCCGGCCCGGGGTCGTGCTCGGCGGCCAGTTGGGAGACGGTACGGCGCTCGGCGACCTTGTCGGGGTGGAGGTAGTCGACCCTGGTGCCACCGGCCAGGTCCACCGACAGCGAGTCGACCCGCAGCCATTTGTCCGACTCCAGCCGGTCGTACGAGGTCAGCCGCACGCCGGGGGCGACCGGCCGGGAGGAGCGGGCGGTCTGCAGCCCGTCGCCGTCGGCCACGGACCGGGTGCCCGTCGTGCCGCTGGCGGGCGGGGGCGCGACCGGGCGCAGCATTTCCGAGGACGACCGGGGTACGGGTTCGGGCGCCGGGGCGGGGGTGTGGTCGGCGGTGGCCTGGCCGGCGGCGCCCAGTACGAGGGCGGACACCGCGGCCAGGGCCGCCAGTGGTCTGGCGAACGCGACAGGAGGCACGGCAACTCCATGGGGCCGGGGGACACGCGTGGTTCACACGCACAGCGCCCCAGCATCGCCCCGGAGTTGACCGGGCACCAGAAGGCGTCGGCGACGACACGGGAAACACATGACCAAGTCGGCGCGGACCGTGATGGCTGACGCGGTGTGGGGTCAGTCGTGGGTCACGCCGTCGAGATAGACCCAGGCGCCTTCGTGGCGTACGAAGCGGCTGTTCTCGTGGAGCGAGCCCGCGCGGCCGCCCTGGGTGTAGTGGGCGCGGAACTCGACGGTGCCGGCGGTGTGGAACGCGCTGCCCTCGGTGGTGCCCAGGATCTCCAGGCGCACCCAGCGCAGCCCCGGGTCGAGGCCCGCGCCGGGTGGCCGGGTGGTGGGGTGCCAGCTGCGCAGCAGGTACGCCTCGTCCCCGACGGCGAAGGCGCTGTAGCGCGAGCGCATCAGCTGCTCGGCGGTGGTCGCCCGGGCCTGGCCGCGGTGCAGTCGTCCGCAGCAGTCGTCGTAGGCCGCGGGCAGCCCGCAGG
>NZ_JAEEAP010000949.1 GCF_016103465.1 Streptomyces sabulosicollis | reverse complement strand
CCACGGTGCTGTACGCGCCCACCCGTGACCTCGCCGCGGGAGAGCCGATCGTCCGAGCGCTGCTGGAGAGCGCACGCCCGGTCCGGGTGGTCTACCGGCCCCATCCGCCCACCGGCCACCGCTCCCCCGAGGACCAGGCCGCCCACCGCCGTATCGTCGCCCTGATCCAGGCCGCGAACGAGCGGCGCGCCGCGGAGGCCCTCGCGGCGGACGCCGTCGCCGCGGGCGCCCCCGGCGAGGACGCCCTCGCCGCCGACGCCCTCCCCGGCACCCTCGGCGAGGACCCTCCGGGCGAAGAGCCCGACGAGGCCCCCCACAGCGAGGACCCGCACGCCGAAGCCGCCCGCCGCCGCGCCGAGTTGACCAAGCGCATCGCCGCGCTCGACGCCCGCCTGCGCCGGGCGGACGCCGACGAGGCCATGCTCACCAGGGACCGCGCCGCACCCGATCCGGCCCTGCTCACCGAGGCCGAGGGGCTGCGCCGGGAGTGGCACCAGGCCCACTGGGCGGCCTCACCGCCCTGGCTCCACCAGGTCGTCGAGGGGGACGCCCCGACCCTCCACTCCTGCTTCGACCAGGCCGATCTGCTGATCGGCGACCCCTCCGACGTGGTCGGCGACTTCCTCGCCACCCTCAAGCCGTACGCCCTCATCACCCCGGCGGGGCTCGGCGAGGAGGAGTTCCGGCGGCAGAACGTCATGGCCAGGGCGGCCTATCCGCTCGGTCCCGGGGCATCCGGAATGGACAACCTCCTGCGTCCGCTCTTCGACCCCTCCCTCGACGAGCTGCGCACCGCCCGCCACGAGGTGAAGGAGTTTCTCCTCGGCCCCGCCACACCACCGTCCATCCAGCGCTTCACCGACGCCGTCGACGCGCTCGCCGAGAAGGGAGAGGCGGTCGTCCGGCTGCGCGACCTCCACACGGCCTCGCCGCCCGGCGCCGGACGCTGGTCCATCACCCGATAGCGAGACATCCCCTACGTCGACAGGCGTCAGCAGACGTCGGCAGGCGTCAACAAACGTCAGCAGCGAGACATCCCACATCTACGTCACCCGGTAGCAGCACTTCCCACACCGGGACCTCACCCCAGGCCCTCACCATGAGCTTCCATCCCCCGGCCCCGTCCCCAGG
>NZ_JAEEAP010000948.1 GCF_016103465.1 Streptomyces sabulosicollis | reverse complement strand
CCACGCCCCCGCCCGCCGCGCCGCCCGCCGCGCCCGGACAGCTCGCCCAGCCGGTCGCGGGCGACGCCTCCGGCTGGACCATGGACGAGCGGCTCTACAACCAGGTCTGGGGGATGTTCGAGGACCTGGCCCGGACGACCGCGGCCTACCGCAGCGCCGTGGACTTCGCCGAGTCCCGCATGGAGCAGGAGCTGGACCGGGTGCTCTCCGACCCGCGCACCCGGGTGGGCCCGGCCGCCGACTCCGCCCGCGCCGCGGCGCGGGCGAAACACACCGACCTCGTCGAGCAGGCCCGGGCCGCGCTCGACCGCGATCTGGCGCAGCTCACCGCCGAGGCCGAGGTGGTGGAGCCCGCGCTGCCGCCCGCCTACGCCCGCTGGGACAGCCCGGTGTGGCAGGCGTACCAGGTGCCGATGGAGGTCCCGATGGCCTTGCGCCTGGGCGATCTGCACCTCCCGGAGCGCGCCGATCTGCGCATCCCCATGCTGGTGCGGCTGCCGCTGGAGCGGGGGCTGTGGATCGACGCCGGGCGTTCGGGCTCGTTCGACGGGCCGGCCGACTCCGGTGAGCTGCGCAGGCTGGCCGCGGACGCGGCGGTGGCGATCGCCGCGCGACTGCTGGCCGTCTATCCGGCCGGGGAGTTCGCGGTGCATGTGATCGACCCGGCGGGTTCGGCCGCGGGCTCGTTGGCCCCGCTGGTGGGGTCGGGTGCGCTGGCCGAGCCGCCGGCGGCCGGGGCCCAGGGCGTCTCGGCAGTGCTCGCCGCGCTGATCCAGCGCGTCGACCTGCTGCAGATGGCGATCCGCAGCGGGGCCACGGACGCCCTGCCGCCCGACCTGGACACCGCCGAGCAGCTGCTGATCGTCCATGACTTCCCGCACGGCTTCGACGACCGTGCCGTCAACCAGCTGCGCTATCTGGCGGACGAGGGGCCCTCGGTGGGCGTGCATCTGATGATGGTCGCCGACCGCGAGGACGCGCGGGCCTACGGTCCGGTGCTGGACCCGCTGTGGCGGTCGCTGCTGCGGATCACGCCGGTGCCCGACGACCACCTCGCCGACCCCTGGGTGGGCCACGCGTGGACGTACGAGCCGTCGTTGGTGCCGCCGGGCAGCGGGGTGCTGGGCCAGG
>NZ_JAEEAP010000947.1 GCF_016103465.1 Streptomyces sabulosicollis | reverse complement strand
AGAGGTGTATAAGAGACAGGCATCGCCGACACCTGCGCCCGCAACGGTGGTGAACTGCTGCGCACCATCAGCACCGTCAACGAGGCGCGGGACATCGACAGCGTCCGCCGGGCGCTCGGCGAGCGGAAGCTGTCCGCATGGGGCATCTCGTACGGGACGTATGTGGGTTCCGTCTACGCGCAGATGTTCCCCGAGCACACCGACCGCTGGGTGCTGGACAGCAATGACGACCCGGACCCGGAGCGGGTGGAGCGCCGCTGGCTGGCCAACTACGCGGTGGGCGTCGAGGACACCTTCCCCGACTTCGCCGCCTGGGCCTCCGCCCCCGGCAGCCCCGTCCGGCTCGCCGAGACCCCCGACGGGGTGCGGCGGCGGGTCCTGGACCTCGCCGCCCGGCTGGACGCGAAGCCCCTGCCGTGGCCCGGCGCCAACCCGCCCGAGCTGAACGGCAACGCGCTGCGCCAGAGCATGCTGGACGCCCTGTACTCCCGGGACGGCTTCGAGGGCCTGGCCAAGCTGATCCTCGACGCGGACGCGGGCAAGGTGCCCGCCCGGGCACCGGCCGACCCCCCTCAGGACGCCGCGGCCGTGTCCCTCGCGACCATCTGCAACGACGTGGAGTGGCCCACCTCCCTGCCCGACTACGCGCGGGACGTCGCCGCCAGCCGGAAGAGCCATCCGCTCACCGCGGGCATGCCGGTGAACGTCACCCCCTGCGCGTTCTGGCACGACGAGCCGCGGGACAAGCCGGTGCGGATCACCGACCAGGGGCCGTCGAACGTCCTGCTGGTGCAGAACACGCGCGATGTGGCCACCCCGTACAGCGGGGCGCTGGGCCTGCGGCGCGCCTATGGCGACCGGGCCCGGATGGTCAGCGTGGACGCGATGGGGCACGGCGCGGCCTATGTGGAGAACAACGGCAGCGCCTGCGCGGACCGGAGGGTGACGCGCTTCCTGCTGACCGGTGAGCGGCCGACGCGCGATGTGCTCTGCCGGTGAGGAAGGCGCGGGGCCCCGCCCCTCGTCGTGGGGCGGGGCCCCGCGCGTTCTGCGGTGGGGCGGGGCCCTTCGCGCTC
>NZ_JAEEAP010000946.1 GCF_016103465.1 Streptomyces sabulosicollis | reverse complement strand
GTCCGGTGGGGTGCGAGTGGTGGCGGCGGGGCCGGTGGAGTCGCGGACGATGAGCTGGGTGGGCAGCCGGTGCGTACGGGGGATCTTCCGCTCGCCCGCGAGGACCTGCCCCAGCATCTGCAGGCTCAGCGCCCCGGCACGGGCCATCGGCACGACGACGCTGGTCAGGGACGGCTGGGAGACCTCGGCGAAGGGGATGTCGTCGAACCCGATGACGCTGAGGTCCCCGGGCACGCTCAGCCCGAGCGCCCGGGCGCCGGTCAGCACGCCGAAGGCCATCAGGTCGTTGTGGGTGATGACGGCGGAGGCGCCCGAGGCCATGACGCTCGCGGCGGCGGCGGTGCCGCCCGCCGCCGTCTCGGACTGCCAGCCGAGCAACTCCAGGTCCAGCCCTGCGCGTTCGGTCTCGGCGCGGACGAGGTCGACGCGGTGGGCGTTGGACCAGGAGCGGCGCATGCCCTGGACGTAGGCGATCCGCCGGTGTCCCAGGGCGGCGAGGTATTCCACGGCCTGACGCATGCCGTGGGCTGCGTCGGCGAGCACACAGTCGGTGCCGGACGTTTCGCGGTTGACCAGCACGGCGGGGGTGCGGCCGCAGATGTCGAGCACATCGTCCGCGTCCAACCGGGGAGAGCACACGACCAGGCCGTCCGCCCGTCCCTTCAGGTGTGCGAGGACCTCGCGTTCGCGGTCCGGGTCGAGGTCGGTGTCGGCGAGGACGACGGTCTGCCCGCGGTGTCGGCACTCGCCCTGTGCGGCCTTCACGAAGGCCCCGAAGACGGGGTTGGCGATATCGGGGACGACGAGCGCGACGGTGGCGGTCTCGGCCCGTGCTCCGGTGGCGCTGTCGGTGGTACGCGCCACGGGAGGTTCGTATCCCAGCTCCCGCGCGACGGTCAGCACCTTGCGCAGGGTCTGGGGGCCGAGCCGGCCGGGGTCGCTGAACGCCCGGGACGCCGTGGACAGCGCGACATTGGCGCCCTTGGCGACGTCGGTCAGGGTGGGGGCCATGGCAGTCCGTTACCGGTGTGACGAGGTGGGGTGGATGAACGCTGTCTCTTATAAACATCTCCGAGCCCACGAGACACTCGCTAAGCTCGTATGCCGTCTTCTGCTTGAAAAAAAAAAAAATAATGCCTACGACATTG
>NZ_JAEEAP010000945.1 GCF_016103465.1 Streptomyces sabulosicollis | reverse complement strand
CGGGCGGAGAGCGCGGACAACCTCGGACCTCCTCGCGCGCTTGCGAGCGCAGTCGATCAGCGTCCGTCCATGAAACCGGTTGTGCCTCGCGTTGGGGAAGACGCGTGCGCGGTTCCTCCCGGCCTTACGGCGCCGGCGGGGCGATGGTCACCGGCTGGTCGTTCCGCAACTGGTCGAAGAGGCGCCGCGCCTGCGGCACGTTCCACTGCACCGCGCTGCCCTTGGAGGTCCGGAGGTTGGTGTTGGACACCGGGACGTTGAGCTGCTTGCCGTTGCCCGAGGTGACGCCCTTCACCGCCTCGAACAGGGACATCAGGGTGGGCAGGCCCATGTCCTTGTCCACGATGAGCGTGTCGAGACCGGCGCGCACGGTCGGGAAGGCGGCGAACGGGTTGGCCAGGACGCCCGGGGTGGCGGCCTTGTCGGCGAGCGCGGCCAGGAATTTCTGCTGGTTCCGGGTGCGGCCCAGGTCGCCCTCGGCCTCCTGCTTGCGCTGGCGGACGAAGGCGAGCGCCTTCGCGCCGTCGAGGGTGTGGCAGCCCTTCGTCAGGTCAAGGCCGGACTTGGGGTCCTTGATGTCCCGGTCCACGCACATTCGCACCCCGCCGACCGCGTCCACGACGTCCACGAACCCGGAGAAGCCGATCTCCGCGTAGTGGTCGATGCGCAGCCCCGTGTTGCGCTCGATGGTCGAGACGAGCAGATCGGGGCCGCCCATCGAATAGGCCGCGTTCAGCTTGTTCTGGGACGGGTCGTAGCGCCTGCCGGTCTCGGGGCGGACGAAGCCGGGGATGGTCACCCAGGAGTCGCGCGGCAGGCTCATCATCGTGGTGCCGCCCGCGCCGGTGTGCAGCACCATCATCGAGTCGGTGCGGCGGCCCTCGGCCGAGCCGGTGCGCAGGTTCTTCCTGGCCTCCTCGGAGAGGCCCTCCCGGCTGTCGGAGCCCACGATGAGGTAGTTGGTGCCCTTGCCGGGCGGCGGGCGGTCCGGTGACTTGCCGAGGTCGACCTGGCGGTTGAGCTGGGTGTCGGCCCAGACGTAGGCGCTGCCGGAGGCGAGGAGCAGTGCGGAGACCGCCACGATGGCCAGCCGGGTGATCCGGCGGCGCCGGCTGAGGGGCTCCTTGGGGGCGCGGCGCCGGACGGTGGGGGTG
>NZ_JAEEAP010000944.1 GCF_016103465.1 Streptomyces sabulosicollis | reverse complement strand
GCCCCTGACCGCCTCCCCGGCGCCGCCCATCACCGCAGCGCACCGTCCGAATCCCGCCGGACTTCCGTGACCCGCCCGGCCAGGATCGAGTCATGTCCTCAGGGACCACCGCACAGCGGGATTTTCACCCCATAACGGAAGTACAGGGAACAGAGGAGAAGGCATGACACTCGACGGCAAGGCGGCCCTGGTCACCGGCGGCAGCCGGGGCATTGGCGAGGCCGTGGCGGTCCGGCTCGCCGAGGAGGGCGCCGATGTCGCCCTGACCTACCACAGCCAGGCCGACCGCGCGGCGGATGTCGTCGACCGGATCAAGGCACTCGGCCGCCGCGCCTGGGCGGTGCAGGCGGACGGCGCCGACGCGCAGGCGGTGCGGGCCGCCGTGGAGGGAGCCACCGCCGAATTCGGCCGCCTGGACATCCTGGTCAACAACGCGGGCGTCGGCGCCCTCGGCCCCATCGCCGAGCTGTCGTTGGACGATGTGGACCGGGTCCTCGCCGTGAACGTCCGGGCGCCGTTCCTCCTGGCCCAGGCCGCGGCCGCGCAGATGGCGGACGGCGGGCGGATCATCAACATCGGCAGCTGTATGGCCGAGCGGGTCGCCTTCCCCGGCGGCAGCCTCTACGCGACCAGCAAGAGCGCGCTCACCGGCCTCACCAAGGCCCTGGCCCGTGAGCTCGGGCCGCGCGGTATCACCGCCAACCTGATCCACCCCGGCCCCGTGGACACCGATATGAACCCGGCGGACGGCGAGAGCGCGGCGTTCCAGAGCGGCTTCACCGCCCTCGGGCGCTACGGCCGCCCCACGGAGATCGCGGCGACCGTGGCCCATCTCGCGGGCGACAGCGGCCGCTACATCACCGGGGCGTCGATCGCCGTGGACGGCGGCTTCGCCGCCTGACCGGCCGCTCCCACAGTCGGTCCGACCGCTCCCACAGTCGGTCCGACCGCTCCCACAGTCCGCCCGACCGGCCGCCTCCCTCCCCGGGCGAGCCGTCCCCGGACAAGCCCCACGGACACAAGCGAGCCCCGGCGCCGGGGGGGTGCCTCTATGTCTTTCATCAAGCGAGGCGTGGGGTTCTGGGTTCGTAGAAGGTGCCGTCGCGGAGCATGGCGAACAGCACGCTGATGCGGTGGCGGGCCAGGCGGAGGAGGGCCTGTGTG
>NZ_JAEEAP010000943.1 GCF_016103465.1 Streptomyces sabulosicollis | reverse complement strand
CGCCCCAGGTCCAGCCCGGCGCGGTGCCGCTCGGCGAGCCGGGCCCGTGCTCCGGGCGGGACCGGCGGGGCGGGGCGCGCGGTGGCGCGGCCCCCGGTCCAGGGGCCGGTGAGCGCGGCCGACGCGTCGGGCGGGAGCTCCGACAGCAGTCCCACGCCGCTGGTGTGCGCCTTGGACCCGGTGGTCATGTGACGGGCCCAGGCCGGGAGGCGCGGGGCGAGCGGCCCGGCGGTCAGAAGGAGTGGAGCGGGCGGCCCGGCGGCCGGGAGCGCACCGCGCGGCTCGGGGAACGGCGGCGGCCGCCGGGACCCGCGCCCCGGGGCGATCCGCCCGGCGAACTCGGCGGCGTCCCGCGGACGGTCCTCCGGGGTCTTGGCCAGCAGATCGAGGACGGCGCGCTCGAACGGCTCGGGGAGTTCGGGCCGCTGTCGGCGCGGCGGGGCGGGCGGGGTGTGTCGGTGGCCGACGAGGACCGCCCAGGCGTCGTCGAGCGCGAACGGCGGCGCCCCGGTGGCCAGTTCGTAGAGCACACAGCCCAGCGAGTACAGATCGCTGCGGTGGTCGACCGGGCCGCCCGCGATCTGCTCGGGCGACATGTAGTGCGGGGTGCCCATGGCGACACCGGTGCCGGTGAGCCGGGAGGTGAAGCCGACGTCATGGCCGAGGCGGGCGATGCCGAAGTCGCACAGCTTCACGGTGCCGTCGGTGAGCCGCATGATGTTGGCCGGCTTCAGATCGCGGTGCACCACGCCCTGGTCATGGGTGTAGGCGAGGGCCTCGGCCATCTGCTCGGCGATGTCCAGCACCTCGGGGACCGGCAGCGGCCGGCGCGCGTTGTCGTCCAGCAGCCGGCCGAGGTCATGGCCCTCCAGCAGCTCCATGACGAGGTAGAGCACGCCCTCGTGCTCGCCGAAGTCATGCACCACCGTGACCCCGCGGTGCTGGAGCGCGGCGGCCACCCGCGCCTCCCGGCGGAAGCGCTCGCGCACCACCCCGGTGAACGAGGGGTCGTGCCGCGACCCCAGCGGTTTGAGGCATTTCACGGCGACGCGGCGGCCGAGCGACTCATCCCGCGCCCGCCACACCTCGCCCATCCCCCCGCGTCCGATCCGGTCCAGCAGCCGGTACCGGCCCTGGATCAGCCTGATGTCCGCCATGCTCCCCCTGCCCCG
>NZ_JAEEAP010000942.1 GCF_016103465.1 Streptomyces sabulosicollis | reverse complement strand
GCCCCTCCCCGTAGCGTGTCGGGGGCCGGCCGGCGCCTGGGTCGCCGGGCGGAGCGCCTGGTCGGGGCGCACCGCACGGCAGGCGGTCGGAGAGACGAACAGGCCGCCGCGTGTGGGGGTCGCGGCGGCCTGACCGCGGCAACGCCCCGCTGCCGTGTCCGCCGATCGCGCATCGGGAGGCACTCCGGCGCGTTCACGGGGCTGGGGTTCGGGACGACCCCACGGGGTGATGCGGCTTGAGATCCACTCTGCCTGCCGGGAGCCGCCGGGGAAATCCACCATGGGGCTGCCGTCACCCCCTCCGACCGGCGGGGGTGTTCCCGCCCACTGACGGAGCCAACCACTCCATATTCGCTCTCCGATGAGGCAGGCTGTCCGGGCAATGGGCATGACAGCTGAGGAGAGGGAGCGGCCGGTGATCCGTGTGGCTGTGGTGGATGACGAGGCACTCGTACGGTCCGGTCTGCGACTGATCCTGGGCACCGCCCCGGACATCGAGGTGGTGGCCGAGTGTTCCGGGGCCTCCGCGGCGGACACGGTGCTGCGCAGCAAGGCCGATGTGGTCCTGCTCGACATCCGGATGCCGGACGCCGACGGGCTCAGCGTCCTCAGACAGTTGCGCGCCGCGCCCCGCTCCCCCGCCGTGGCGATGCTGACGACCTTCGACGTCCAGGAGTACCTGGCGGCCGCGTTGCGCGCCGGGGCCGCGGGCTTCCTCCTCAAGGACACCGATCCGGAACAGCTCGTACGGGCCGTGCGCACGCTCGCCGACGGCGGCAGCGTCCTCGACCCGGCCGTCACCCGCGCCGTGATCGGCGGCTATCTGGCCGCCGAGGCGGAGGCGACGGCCGCCGAGGCCGTCGAGGCGCTCACCCCGCGCGAACGCGAGGTGCTGGCGCTGCTGGGCGAGGGGCTCGCCAATCCGCAGATCGCCGACCGGATGGGGCTGGCGCCCAGCACCGTCAAGGACCATGTGCGGGCGGTGCTCGGCAAGTTGGGCGGGCTCAACCGCGTCCAGGCGGCGATCGTCGCCGACCGCGCCGGGCTCGTCACCAGCCGTCCTCCGATAGGCGGCCCCCGATGACCGTCTCCCCGCTGCCGCCGCCCCGGAGTTCGTCCCCCGGCACACCGGGTACGCCCGGCGCGTCCGCGGCCCCGCCGCCCGCGCCCGCCCGCTCCGCGC
>NZ_JAEEAP010000941.1 GCF_016103465.1 Streptomyces sabulosicollis | reverse complement strand
GAGCGGCGCCCGGTGTGGGAGGAGGAGCCCGGCAGGGTCGGCCAGGGGCTCAAGGGGGCCACGCTGGTCGGGGTGTGTCTGGCGATCCTCGGCCCGCTGTGGGTGGTGGTCGTCACCAGCCTCTCCGACCAGGAGACCATCACCGACGCCGGGGGCCTGGTGATCGTCCCCAAGACGATCACCTTCCGGGCCTACACCGAGCTGCTGAGCGGCGGCACGGTGACCCGGGCGACGCTCGTCAGCCTCGCGCTCACCGCCGTGGGCACGGTGATCAGCACCGTCGTCTCGGTCCTGTGCGCCTACGGCCTGTCCCGCTCGGGGTCCTTCCTGCACCGGCCGATCCTGATGGTGCTGCTGGTCACCATGTTCTTCAACGCCGGTCTCATCCCCACGTACCTGCTGGTCACCGGCGTCGGCCTGGAGGGCAGCTACTGGTCGATGATCCTGCCCGGGGCCGTCTCGGTCTTCAACGTCCTGGTGCTGCGGGCGTTCTTCCAGAACATCGCGCCCGAGCTGCTCGACAGCGCCCGGATCGACGGCGCGGGGGACTGGCGGATCCTGTTCCGCATCGTGCTGCCGCTGTCCAAGGCCGTGATCGCGGTGGTCTCGCTCTTCTACGCGGTCGGCTACTGGAGCCAGTGGTTCAACGCCATGCTCTACCTCAACGACCAGGACAAGTGGCCGCTGCAGATGATCCTGCGCCAGCTGGTGATCAAGCAGCAGGCGCCGCAGGGCATGTCCCAGATGATCTCCACCCAGCAGATCCCCGGACTGGCCGTCCAGATGGCCGTCATGGTGCTCGCGCTGATCCCGGTCGCGGTGCTCTACCCCTTCGTCCAGAAGCACTTCACCAAGGGCATGCTCACCGGCGCCGTCAAGGGCTGACACCGGTTGCCCCCGTACCCAGCCGACCCGAGACGGGAGCCGGTATGCCCGACCTGAACGACGCCACCCGCGGCCGCGTCCTCTACGGCGGCGACTACAACCCCGAACAGTGGCCCGAGAGCGTCTGGCACGACGACATCCGGCTGATGCGCCGGGCGGGCGTCACCACCGTCACCCTCGGCGTGTTCTCCTGGGCCCGGCTCGAACCCCGCCCCGGCGCACGGGACTTCGACTGGCTGGACCGGGTCATGGACCTGCTCCACGAGGGCGGGATCGAGGTGTGCCTGGCCACCCCGACCGCCTCCCCGC
>NZ_JAEEAP010000940.1 GCF_016103465.1 Streptomyces sabulosicollis | reverse complement strand
GCCCAGGCCCCACTCGACCCCGTACGGAGCACCCCTCGAAACTGTGTAGACTTGGCGACGCTGCTGCTGCCAATCTGGCTCCGCAGCATGCCGCCTTAGCTCAGTCGGCCAGAGCGACGCACTCGTAATGCGTAGGTCAAGGGTTCGATTCCCTTAGGCGGCTCAGTGAGAACCCCAGCTCGGACATGGTCCGGGCTGGGGTTCTTTGGGTTTTCGGGGGTTCAGTCGTTGATGGGGGGCTTGGCGGACCAGGCGGTCAGGGAGAGGGTGCTGTTGTCGAGGTCCTGGTTGAAGGGGACCGTGCTGTGGGAGTTGCTGCCCGTCGGGGAGATCTGCAGGTACTTCGCGTGGGCGGTGTCGGCGCCGGTGGTGGTCCACACCAGGTCGGCCCAGGCGCTCTTGCCCGGGGCGAGGGTGATCGGGTGGGTGCCCGGGTCGGTGGCGAAGTAGGTGCTGCCGTGGCGGGCGGTGGTCTTGATGGCGGTGTGGCCGGCGCCCTCCAGGGCGACCCCGGCGTAGCCGCTGATGACGCAGGTCTCGTCGCCGGTGTTCGTCACCCGCAGGAAGGTGCCCCGGTGGTTCATGCCGGCCTGGGAGGTGCCGGCGGAGTCCAGGGTCGCCCGCAGCGTTCCCGGCTGGCATTCGGAGGTGGCCTGGGCCTTGTTGGCGCCCGAGCCCACGGCCGTTGCCTTGCTGCCGGTCCCGGTCTGGTTGCCCGCCTGGCTGTGGATCGAGGTGTCCGACTGGGACGACTTCGCGGCGGAGGACGCGTGGGAGGAGGAGCTCCCCTTGGCGTCGGATGAGGAGTCGTTGCTCCCGCAGGCGGTGAGGGCAACGGCCGAGGCGGCGGCGATCAGCGCGGCCGCACCGGCCTTACGGATGCGGCGGTTGAGACTGTGGTGCGACATGACGACCCCCATGGGCTTCTGGTTCGTGCGGTTCCTGCTCACGCACCATCCATGGTGTCGGCCGCCGCTGGCGTTCCCTTAACGACCGCTGCCGATCCGCTAACGCCCGGCTAATGCCCGCCGTCAGCCCTCGGACGGGGGCAGTCCCCGGACGGGGGCAGTCCTCGGGCTGTCTCTTATACACGTCTCCGAGACCACGAGACACTCGCTAACCTCGTATGCCGTCTTCTGCTTGAAAAAAAAAACAGCCACACCACTGATCAGCTAACAGTCGTAGCTTAGTACAATG
>NZ_JAEEAP010000093.1 GCF_016103465.1 Streptomyces sabulosicollis | reverse complement strand
CCCACCCACTGCGCCCCTGACCCGGGAACACGAACACCGAGCGACCAGGGGTCTCGGCGTCCTTCCCCCAGACCACACCGGGGAGCTTCGCCCCCTCTGCCACCCCCTCCAGGCGCTCGAGGAGCTCCTCACGGCTGGTCCCGGTCACCACGGCGCGCTGCTCGAACGCGAACCTGGTCGTCGCCAGGGAGAGCGCCACATCGGCGGCGTCCAGCTCCGGACGGGCCGCCACGAACTCCCGCAACCGCCCGGCCTGCGCCCGCAACGCGGTGTCGCTCTTGCCCGACACCACCCACGCCACCGGACCCGCGATGCCACCCTCGTCAGGCTCCTCGGCAGCCTCGGTCTCGGCCGCCTCAGCCTCCGGAGCCTGCTCCAGGATCACATGGGCGTTCGTCCCGCTCACGCCGAACGAGGACACACCGGCCCTGCGCGGCTCGCCCGTTTCCGGCCACGGCCTCGCCTCGGTCAGCAGCTCGACCTGGCCCTCGGACCAGTCCACGTGGCTCGACGGAGCGTCGACATGCAGTGTCTTCGGCAGCACACCATGCCGCATCGCCATCACCATCTTGATGACGCCGGCCATACCGGCAGCCGCCTGCGTGTGGCCGAAGTTCGACTTCGCCGAGCCCAGCCACAGCGGCCGCCCCTCCGGCCGGTCCTGCCCGTACGTCGCGAGCAGCGCCTGCGCCTCGATCGGATCACCCAGCGTCGTACCCGTACCGTGCGCCTCGACGGCGTCGATCTGACCGGGGGTCAGCTCGCAGTTCTCCAGGGCCTGCCGGATCACCCTGCGCTGCGAGGGGCCGTTGGGGGCCGTCAGGCCGTTGCTCGCGCCGTCCTGGTTCACGGCGGAGCCGCGCACCACCGCCAGGATCTGGTGCCCGTTGCGCCGCGCGTCGGACAGCCGCTCGACCAGCAGCACACCGATGCCCTCGGACCATGTGGTGCCGTCGGCCCCGTCGGCGAACGCCTTGCACCGGCCGTCGGGGGCCAGTCCGCGCTGGCGGCTGAAGGTGACGAAGCCCTTGGGGCTCACCATGACGGTCGCGGCGCCGACCAGCGCCATGGAGCATTCGCCCTGACGCAGCGCCTGCGCGGCCAGGTGCAGGGCGACCAGCGCCGAGGAGCAGGCGGTGTCCACGGTCAGCGCGGGGCCCTCGAAGCCGAAGGTGTAGGAGACACGGCCCGAGGCGATGCTGGTGGTGGCGCCGTTGTGCAGGTACGGCTCGATCTCGTCCGGGATCTGCGCGGCCTCGGAAGCGTAAGTGGTGTGCATGGCGCCGGTGAAGACGCCTGTCTGGCTGCCACGCAGCGACGCGGGGTCGATGCCCGCCCGCTCGAGCACCTCCCACGACGTCTCCAGCAGCATCCGCTGCTGGGGGTCCATGGCCAGGGCCTCGCGGGGCGAGATGCCGAAGAACGCGGAGTCGAATTGGTCCGCGTCGTGGAGGAAGCCGCCTTCGCGAACGTAACTGGTACCCGGATGCTCCGGGTCCGGATTGTAGATCCCCTCCACGTCCCAGCCGCGGTTTGTCGGGAAGGGCGAGACGGCGTCCGTTCCATCGGCGACCAGGCGCCACAGTGCCTCGGGGGAATTCACTCCACCCGGAAATCGGCAGGCCATGCCGATGATGGCTATGGGCTCGGTGGCCGAACTGATCAGCTGGCGGTTCTGACGCCGGAGCCGCTCGATTTCCTTGAACGACTTGCGCAGCGCTTCAACGGCTTTGTTCTGGTTGGATGCAGCAGGCATCAGAAACTCCACACTTAACGCGTCGTTCGCTGGAAGAGCGCAACGGCCCTGAAAGTTATGAAAACACGCATTGCCAGACGGACACCGGCCACACTAGCCCTGGTCCCGTAAGGGAAACCCTAGAAACCCACTCAGGCGTGGTTGACACCCCGGGCCCGTATCCCGGGGATTTGGTTTCAGCGGCGCTTCACCAGCCGTGTGATCCTTGCCACGGTCGCATTCTCCACCGCTATTCGTGCCCCCGAAATTTCACGCGCTGTTTTCACGCGCCAGGGTCTTCTTCGAGGCGGATCGCACCGGTCGGGCAACGGGATACGACCTCGCGCAGAACGTCCAGCCGCCCGGTGCCGGGCTGTGCGTCGAGCAGAACGACGGAGCCGTCCTCGTCGCTCTGGTCGAACAGGTCAGGCGCGATCAGCGCGCACTGGCCCGCCGCACAGCACACCTCACGGTCGGCGGTGATCCTCATCGGGTCTCAGTCCTACCTTGTTGTTCGTGGTACGTCTTATGGGCGCTCTCGCGTGACGGACGGTGCGAGAACTCCGCACCGCCCGCCACCTGTACCGCTCGTCTTCTCGATCAGTCGTCCCAGGTGACGGGAAGCGACCTGGGCCCGTAGTGCACGAAGTCGTCCCGCATCGGGACCTCGTCGGCCGGTACGGCCAGTCGCAGCGTGGGGAACCTGTCGAACAGGGCCTCGTAGCCGACGCGCAGGATCGTGCGAGCGAGGTGCTGGCCGAGACACTGGTGGACGCCGTGTCCGAGGGCCAGATGACCGTGGTCCTCACGGACGATGTCGAGCTGGTCGGGGTTGGCGTAGCGCTCGGGGTCGCGGTTGACGGCGGGGAGGGCGACGGTGACCACGTCGCCCTTCTTGATGGTCTGGCCCGCGAACTCCACGTCCTCGAGTGCCCACCGGCCGGCCCCGAGGTGGGAGATGGTGAGGAAACGGAGGAGCTCCTCGACGGCGCCTCCCATGAGCTCGGGGTCCGCCTGGAGCTTGGCCAGTTGCTCGGGGTGCTCGAGGAGCGTGAAGACGCCCATGGCGAGCATGTTGCCGGTGGTGTCGAAGGCCCCCGTGATCAACGTGGCGGCCATGCCCATGAGTTCTTGCTCGTCGAGCTGGCCGCCACGGATCAGATCCCCGAGTATGTCGTCCCGCGGATCGTCCATCCTCGCAGGCACGAACCGGGCCAGGAAGCCGCTCATTCCGGACACGGCGGCCAGCGCCTCGGGGACGGTGCAAGAGAGCCGCCCGAGTGTCTCCGCGTGCCGCTGGAGGGTCTTCCGCTCCGATTCGGGGACGCCGATCATCTCGCACATCACCCGGGAGGGAACGGATTCGGTGAAGACCTCCACCAGATCGGCGCCCGGCCCGGCCTTTTCCAGGTCGTCGAGTTGTTCGTGCACGATTCGCTCGATCATGGGAGCGAGCTGACGCGTACGCCGGACCGTGAAAAAGCCGGTGAGCAGCTTCCGGTACTTGCCGTGGATCGGGTCGTCCGTCTTCGCGAAGGCGCCGGGGTCGGCCGGACGACCCTCGTACTGCAGCTCCGTGGGGACGGGAGAGACCAGCCCTTCCTGGCGCGCGCTGAAGCTCTTATGGGTGAGCAGTTCCTTCGCCTCGGCATGGCGCGTGATGAGCCACCCGGACGTGCCGTCCGGATAACTCATGCGCGTTATCCGCTCCCGCTCGCGCAAGGGGGCGTAGCCATCGGGAGGATTGAAGGGGCAGCTCCGCTTGGTAGGCAGTGGCACAGGGGGGTGCGGGGCGTCGACCAAGACTCCTCCATCGATTTCATAACCCATGTATCGAGGTCGTCGGCGGCTACACCGGCTGGCTCGATGTCGATGCTAGCTTCGCTGTCGGCTCGATAGCGCACCGCAAGGCCCCAGCAGACAACTTCTGCAAATTTCCTTAGACACAGGAGAGAGCCGTTGACCCCGTGGGCGCGGGTGAACTCACCGCGCCGGCCTCGACGTCTGACGCGTGGCGGCTCCAGCGGTCCCTTACCCGGGTTCGCCGTCTCCAACCACATCTGTTGGCGCTGTCGGTCGAAATACCGGCCACCGAGGACGGCCTTCGCACACTCCCGGGGACGCTGGGAGGACACGGAGGTGACGCCCGCGTCACGCCCGTGCTGCCACCCTCGTCGGGGAATGTCAGCGGGACACCAACACGTGACCCCGCGCGGACGGCGACACCACTGTCCAACGCGGCGGTGACGGCCGCTTTGTCCGGCGGACGCGGACCGGCCGCGCCGCCGCCCCCTCCACCCGGTGGCCGCCCCCGGACAGGACACGGTCGGCAATGGCGCGGTCGCGGCGGCTCGCCGTACCGAGACCGGCCCCCGGCAGCAGCCGCCCGCGGCCGAGGCGGCGCCGGGGGACACCGCTGAGGCGGGGTCGACACGCTGGCCACCGAGTACACCGACGCGCTCACGTCCATCGACGACGAGATCGCGGCGGAGAAGGAGAAGAACAAGGGCCTGGTGGCCAAGGCCGTGGACGCGGTCAAGTCCGTCATCAACACCATCCTGGAGCTGAAGCGACTGCTGCTGTCCGTCCTCGCCAAGGCCGCGTCGGCGGTCATGCTGATCCTCAAGGACCCGATCGGCTCGGACGGGTGTCCTGCTCCTCCGGGTCTGAGTGGAAGGCGGCAGGCCGGATGGATTCCGCGCGCGCATCGTGCCGACCGGGGGCGGGCACCAGGCGGCCCCCAGCGCGGTGAGCGCGGTCGACGACGTGCTCACCGCCGTGCGCTCCTGGCTCGACCAGTGGCTCGAGCCGGAGAGGTGACGTTGCCGCGACGTTCCGGCGCCCAGCGCCTCCTCGCGTTCCTCGCCCTGCGGAACATGCCGCGCAGCCGGACCTATGTGGCCGGGGCTGACCGGGGCGGGCCGCCACGGCGAGGCCGTCGCCGCGGGACTCGCCGCCGTGCGCGCGGAGCCCGAGTGGGAGAGCGCTCATCGCGTGCTCATGAACGCGCATCTCGCCGCCGGCAACAGGGGCGCGGCGCTGCGGCAATACGAACAATGCCGCCGTGTGCTCCTCGAGGAGCTGGGCCTGGAACCCTCCCAGACGCTGAGGAATCTGGTGTTGGCTCACTCCGGAAGTGAGGGCTCCGCCGCTCCGGATCTCCCGGCGCGGCGGATCGTCCGCCACCCGGCGAGCGAGATCCCGGCGCAGGGCACGAACACCTCGGCCCCGGCCGACACCGTGCCCGCGTGCGCTTCATGTGGACGGTGCCGCGTCCCTCAGCGCGTTGCGCGAAGGGCTTCCGGCGCTAGACGGCGGGGACCACGGGCGACAGATGGGCGTCGCGCCGCACCAGTGCGGCATAGCGTCCATCCTGGGCCAGCAACTCCTCGTGGGTGCCCCGCTCGGCGATGCGGCCACCGTCGAGGACGACGATCTGGTCGGCGTCGCGCACGGTGGAGAGCCGGTGGGCGATGGTGATCGTGGTACGGCCGGCCGAGAGCGCGTCGATGGCCTGCTGAACGGCCTGCTCGGTGCGAGTGTCCAGGGCGCTGGTGGCTTCGTCGAGGATGAGGACGGGCGGATCGCGCAGAATCGTGCGGGCTATGGCCAGGCGCTGCTTCTCCCCACCGGAGAAGCGGTAGCCACGCTCTCCCACGAGGGTGTCATAGCCGTCCGGGAGGGAGGCGATGTGGTCGTGGATCTGGGCGGCCTCGGCCGCGGCCACGATCTCCTCATCGGTCGCGTCGGGCTTGGCGAAGCGCAGGTTCTCGGCGACGGAGGCGTGGAAGAGGTAGGTCTCCTGGGAGACGACGCCGACGGCCCGGGCGAGGGAGTCGAAGTCGAGGTCGCGCACGTCCACCCCGTCGATCAGCACCCGGCCGCCGGTCACGTCGTAGAGCCGGGGCACCAGATAGCTGAGGGTGGTTTTGCCGGAGCCGGTCGGTCCGACGACCGCCAGGCTGCCGCCCGCGGGGACGGTCAGGTCGATGCCGCGCAGGGTGCCCTTGGGCACGGCGCTCTTCGACGCGCCCTTCGGCCCGGCGCCGTTCGGCCCGGCGCCCTTCGCCGAGCCGGGGGGTGTGCTGTCGTAGTCGAAGTCGACGCCGTCGAAACGGACTTCACCGCGCACCTTCTCCAGGCGCACCGGGTCGGCGGGCTCGGTGATGTCGATCGGCAGGTCGAGGTACTCGAAGATGCGGGCGAAGAGGGCGAGGGAGGTCTGCACCTGCACACCGGTGGACAGCAGGCTCACCGTGGGCCGGAGCAGCCCCTGCTGGAGCGAGACGAAGGCGACGAGCGTGCCGATGGAGACGGCCGGGCCACCGGCCTGGAGGGCGATGCCCGCGGCCCAGTAGATCAGCGCGGGCATGGCGGCCATGACGATGCCGATGGTGGACATCCGCCAGCGGCCGGCCATGTTGGAGCGCACTTCCAGGCCGACCAGGCGCTCGGACTCCTGGGCGAACTGCTGGGTGAGCGACTCGGACCGGCCCATGCTGCGGCCGAGCAGGATCCCGCTCACCGACAGGGACTCGGTGACCATCGCGGACATGGCCGCCATCTGCTTCTGGCGCTGGGACGTGATTTTCTTGCGCTCGGCGCCGACGCGACGGCTGATCCAGACGAACACCGGCAGCAGGAGCAGGGAGACGACGGTCAGCCGCCAGTCGAGCGCGAGCATCGCGACGACGGTGGCGACCACGCTGGTGAGGTTGGAGACCAGCGAGGTCGCGGTGGAGGTGACGGTGGCCTGCATACCGCCGATGTCATTGGCGATGCGGGACTGCACCTCGCCGGTGCGGGTGCGGGTGAAGAAGGACAGCGGCATGCGCTGCAGCCGGTCGTAGACCGCGGTGCGCAGATCGTGCATGACGCGCTGGCCGACGGTGGTGGAGATCAGGGTCTGCAGCACGCCGAAGACGCTGTTGACGACGGCCGCGGCGATCATGCCGAGGGCGAGCAGGGTGAGCAGCCCGGTACGGCGGTCGGGGATGGCGGTGTCGAGGATCTCCCGGAGCAGGAACGGTGAGGCGACCGAGACCAGCGCGGAGGCGGCGACCAGCAGGCCGACCACGGCGAGGCGGCCGCGATAGGGGCGGAAGAGCCGGAGGATGCGACGCACTGGGGCGGGCTGCTCGGGCTCCTGGGCGGACGGGGTCCATTCCGGTGGTGTGTCGGGGTGCATGGGCTCCTTCTGGAGGCAGGGAGGCCGCCGCGGGTGACGGCATGATCGAGCCATGGCCGCGTCGGCACGGATTTTGAGAGCATAGCTCATTGTTACCTATACTCACAATGAACTCGGTCCTGATAAACTGCGATCATGCCCACGCCCGAGACATCCGGCCTCCTCGCGGAGCAGCTGCTGCGCCTGACCCGCAGACTGCACCGCGCCCAGAAGCGCTATATGGAGCCGCTGGGCATCACCCCCGCCCAGTCCCGCCTGCTGCGTACCGTCGCCCACGACGACCAGCCGCCGCGGATGGCGGACCTGGCACAGCGCCTCGAGGTGGTCCCGCGCGCCGTGACGACGCTGGTGGACGCCCTGGAGGCGCATGGCTCGGTGCGCCGCGTACCGGATCCGACCAACCGCCGGGTGGTGCGCGTCGAGCTCACCGACACCGGGCGCTCGACGCTGCGCGCGCTGCGCGAGGCGCGCCGGTCCGCCGCGGAGGACATCCTGGCGCCGCTCAGCGATCAGCAGCGCGATGCGCTGGGCGAGCTGCTGGACACCCTGTCCGGCGCCTCGGACCACCGCTGCTGAGCTCTGGGCGACCGCGGCGCCGAGATTCGCGCGGCTGCCGGGAGGCCCCTGGGGCCGCGTTCAGGCGGCCAGGTGCGCCTTGTCTCCCATGACCACCACCGGGTGCAGCTTGGGGTCCAGGTTCTTCAGCAGATACTCCATACCGGACTTGGGGAGGCTGACACAGGCCGAAGTGCCGCTGCCGTGGTCCATGTGCAGCCAGATGCTGCCGCCCTTGCTCTGCCCCTCGGGCCGCGTCGGGTCCAGCGGTGAGGTGCCCTTGACGCGGTTGTAGTCAATGGCGATGACGTAGTTGAAGTCGGTCCAGTGGGACTTGGGCCAGTAGTGGGGCGCCGCGAAGGAACCGGACGAGGTGTACGGCAGCCGGGCGCCGGGGTCGGGCAGCACACCGCCCGCGTCGCTGAGTGTGTAGACCCCGACCGGGCTGCGCTTGTCACCCTCGTGATGGCTCGTCGTCCAGCCGCGCTTGCCGTTGTGCGCGGTCCAACTGCGCGCCCGCTCCCATGCCTTGCCCCGCTTGGTGTAGAGGACCACGGTCGCGTCCGCTGAGTTCACCCCTTTGCCGTAGACCGCCACGACCTGCCGGGACTGGTCCGGGATCCGGGACTGCAGCTTGTCCCCCACGTCCGGGATACGTGTGGGATCCGGCGTGGGCGCACCGTCGCGCAGCGCTTGTTTGCCCTGGTCCGCGCCCTTGTCACCGCCACTGTCACCGCCGCCGTCGCCGCAGGCCGTGAGGAGGACGAGGGCCGCGGCGGCCGCGGCCGCCGCACGCATGGACATCGTGCCGGAAATTCGCATGTCCCCATGGTCCCACCCCCATGGGACAGCGCGGCATGCGGGATTGGCGTGTTCCGGCCGGTCCCGGGAAAACCAGTTGAATTCCGCACCGTGGGAACGTCAACCTGGCACGTCTCCTGCCCTCCCCTCCCTCCGCCGCCCGCCCGACCTTGGGACGTCATGCACATTCGCGATCTTCCGTACCCCGATCCCGGCAGACCCGACGTACGGTCAGGTCCGAGGTTCCTCTTCTGGCTGGGCAGGAATCAGCTGGGCGGGCAGGTCAAGGCGGCCCTGTGGGGACTGGTGCACATGGCGGCGCTGGTGTCCTTCCCGCTCGCCATCGGCTTCGGTGTGCAGGCGGTGGTGGACCGCTCCGGCTCCCGGCTGGCGATGGCCGGGGCGCTGATGGTGGGGCTCACCGTGCTCACCGCACTGGGGGACGCCATGCTGCACCGCGCGGCGGTCACCAACTGGATCACGGCGGCGGCACGGGTGCAGCAGCTGCTGGCCCGCAAGGCGGTGGAGCTGGGGTCCACGCTCACCCGGAAGGTGGCGGCCGGTGAGGTGGTCGCCGTCTCCACGGGCGATGTCGAGAAGATCGGCTGGTTTGTGGAGGCCCTGTCCCGCTTCACCGCGGCCGCGATCACCACGGTCGCGGTCTGCGTGGCGCTGGTGCTCTACCAACCGGCGCTGGGAATGGTGGTGGCGGTCGGTGTGCCCGCGCTGGCGCTGGCGGTGCTGCCGCTGCTGCCGCGTGCGGCGCGCCGGGCCGACGACCAGCGGGAGAAGGCGGGCCGGGCGACCGAGCTGGCCTCGGACACCGTGGCCGGGCTGCGGGTGCTGCGGGGCATCGGCGGGGAGGAGCTGTTCCTGGGCCGCTACCGCGACGCCTCGCAGGAGGTGCGGGCCGCTGCGGTGCGCAGCGCGCGGATGTGGGCACTGATCGCGGCCGTACAGGTGGCGCTGCCGGGGCTGCTGCTGATCGGTGTGGTCTGGTACGGGGCCTCGCTGGCCCGCGAGGGGCGGATCGAGGTGGGTGAGCTGGTCACCGTCTACAGCGCGGTCACCTTTCTGCTCTTCCCGCTGCGGCACTTCGAGGAGATCGCCATGGCGTACTCCTTCTCCCGGCCCTCCGCCCGGCGCGCGGCCCGGGTGCTGGCGCTGCGGCGCTCCTCCACGGGCGGCGAGGGCGCGGCCACCGCGCCCAGCGGGTCCAGCGGGTCCAGCGGGTCCACCGCGCCCAGCCCGTCCAGCGGGTCCACCGCGTCCAGCTCGTCCCGCCCGTCCCGTGCGGACGGGGGCGAGCGCGCGGAGGGGCAGAAGGTCACCGCACCGCTCGGCGGGGATCTGTACGACCCGGAGAGCGGGATGCTGGCGCCGAGCGGGGTGCTGACCGCGGTGGTGTGCGGCGACCCGGACGCGGCGGGGCGGCTGGCGGACCGGCTCGGCGGACACCCCGCAGACGGCGGGCCGGGCGAGGAGGACCACGGCAGGGCGCCGTCGGCGCTGCTGGGCGGGGTCGCCCTGGACGAGATGGCGCTGGCCACGGCGCGCGCGGCGGTACTGGTCCAGGACAAGGACCCGGTGCTGCTGTCGGGGACACTCGCCGAGCTGCTGGATGTGCCGAGGTCCGGGGAGGTCTCGGCGGAGAAGGCGCTCGAGGCGGCCCAGTGCGGCGATGTGCTGGAGGCACTGGCGCAGGCGTCGGCGGCCGATGGGGTTGACGCCGACCCCATGCGCACCCGGATCACCGAGCGAGGCCGTTCGCTGTCGGGCGGCCAGCGGCAGCGGCTGGCGCTGGCCCGCTCGCTGGTGACCGATCCGGAGGTGCTGGTGCTGGACGAGCCGACCTCCGCGGTGGACTCGCACACCGAGGCGCGGATCGCCGACGGGGTGCGGCGGCTGCGGACGGGCCGGACGACCGTCGTGTTCACCTCCAGCCCACTGGTGCTGGACCGGGCCGACCGGGTGGTGTTCGTGGCCGACGGCGAGGCCGCGGGGGTCGGCACCCACCGTGAGCTGCTGGCCACCGACCCCGCGTATCGCGCGGTCGTCACCCGCGAGACGGACGACGAGGCCACCGCGCGGGGGGCCGGGCCGACCAGCCACGGCCTGGAGGGCATCGGGCGGATCGAGGAACAGATCGAGGAGTCGGCATGATCGGCGTGGCACCGCCCGCCTATGACCCGGCCGCACCGGAGTCGGCGACGACGCTGCCGGTCGGCACGCCCACCACCGTGCGGGCCTATGTGCGTGAGCTGCTGCGGCGGCACCGGGCCGCCTTCACCGTGCTGATGGTCGTGAACGCGACCGCGGTGCTCGCCTCCATGGTCGGCCCCCAGCTGCTGGGGGGCGTGGTGGAGGACCTCTCCAAGGGCGAGGAGGACCTCCATATCGGACGCACCGTGGCGCTGTTCGCGGTGGCGCTGGTGGTGCAGACCGTGTTCGTCCGGCTGGTGCGGCTGCGCGGGGCGGTACTGGGCGAGCGGATGCTGGCGGATCTGCGGGAGGACTTCCTCGTACGGTCGGTGGGTCTGCCCCCGGGGGTGCTGGAGCGGGCCGGGACCGGCGATCTGCTGTCCCGGATCACCACCGATATCGACCGGCTGGCGAACGCGATGCGCGAGGCCGTGCCCCAGCTCGCCATCGGAGTGCTGTGGACCGGCCTGCTGCTCGGCGCGCTGACCCTGACCGCTCCCCCACTGGGTCTGGCGGTGCTGGTGGCGCTCCCGGTGCTGGTGATCGGCTGTCGGTGGTACTTCCGCCGCGCGCCGAGCGCCTACCGCTCGGAGGCGGCAGGCTACGCGGCGGTGTCCGCGTCCCTCACCGAGAGCGTGGACGCCGGGCGGACCATCGAGGCCCACCGGCTCGGCGACCGGCGGATCGCCCAGTCCGAGCTGCGCATCCGGCAGTGGACCGCGTGGGAGCGCTACACACTCTGGCTGCGCTCGGTGCTCTTCCCGGTGATCAATGTGAGCTACACGCTGATCACCGGCTCGGTGCTGATGATCGGCGGCCTGTGTGTGATGCGGGGCTGGATGTCGATCGGCGAGCTGACCACCGGGGCACTGCTGTCGCAGATGCTGGTCGAGCCGATCGGGCTGATCCTGCGCTGGTACGACGAGCTGCAGGTCGCGCAGGTGTCGCTGGCCCGGCTGGTGGGGGTGCGGGAGATCGAGGAGGGCCCCGCCGACCAGGGGGTGGTCCCCGGTGGCCGCGAGGTGCGGGCGGACGAGGTGCGGTTCGGATACCACGAGGGCAGCGATGTGCTGCACGAGGTGTCCATGAAGGTGCCCCCGGGAACACGGCTGGCGCTGGTGGGCCCGTCCGGGGCGGGGAAGTCCACCCTGGGGCGGCTGCTGGCCGGGATCTACTCCCCGCGCACCGGCCGGGTGACCCTGGGCGGCGCGGAGCTGGCGCGGATGCCGGCCGAGCGGGTCCGTGAGCATGTGGCCCTGGTCAACCAGGAGCACCATGTGTTCGTGGGCTCGCTGCGGGACAATCTGCTGCTGGCCCGCGCCCGCGCCGAGGACGCCGAGCTGTGGGCGGCGCTGGGCGCGGTGGACGCCGATGGCTGGGCCCGGGCGCTGGACGAGGGCCTGGACACCGAGGTCGGATCGGGCGGTCTCGCCCTCACCCCCGCGCAGGCGCAGCAGATCGCGCTGGCCCGGCTGGTGCTCGCCGACCCCCATACGCTGGTGCTGGACGAGGCCACGTCGCTGCTGGACCCGCGGGCGGCGCGCCATCTGGAGCGCTCGCTGGGCCGGGTGCTGGAGGGCAGGACCGTGGTCGCGATCGCCCACCGACTGCACACCGCGCACGACGCGGATGTGATCGCCGTGGTCGAGAGCGGCCGGATCACCGAGCTGGGCAGCCATGACGAACTCGTCGTGGCGGACGGGGCGTACGCCGCGCTGTGGCGCTCCTGGCATCGGTAGCCGCAGCGGTGGCCGCGCCCCGGCGTGGCCACCCCGGTGCCGTTCAGGACCATCCCGGTCCGGTCCGGGACCACCCGGGCACCGCCCTGAACCACCCGGGCCCCGGCCGGGGTTCAGATGACGCCGAGGGCGGCCAGTCCGCCCATGCCGCCGAGCAGCATGAAGACCGGCATCAGCACCTTCAACTCGACCCAGCTGCCGGCCCGGAACCGCATCCCCTTCGGCGGCCCGATCGGGTACCAGCGCTTGCGGCCGACCGGGATGGGCCACAGGATCGGGCAGCCGGAGACGGTGAGCGCGTCCCCGATGTCGTGGACCAGGGCGCCGAGCACGATCGGCAGGCCCAGCCAGAGGTACTCCTGGCCCGGTGCGCTGAACAGCCAGTCCGAGCCATTGCCCGGCTGGTGCAGCACATCGGCGAGGATCCACGCGCTGGCCGCCCCGAGCAGCCACACCAGGACATCGCTGGAGACCCGCGCCGCCCGCCACAGCAGCCCCTCGACGGCCAGCACCATGTGCACGAAGAGGATGCCCAGCACCGCCCAGCGCCCGCCGACCATGGCGAGCGCCGAGGCCCCGGCGCCGATCAGCACCGCCCATACCCAGGTGTGGGTGAGGGTGCGGTGGCCGCCGGTGCGGCGCGGGTCGCCCGGCTTCTTGGTCGCCTTGTAAACGGAGTACGAGATCTTGTCGATCACCTCGCACAGTCCTCGCGAGATGGGCCCGAAGGCGCGCGATATGGTCGCCGCCTTGTGGTCGAGGTCGGGGGCGAGCGCCGCTCCCGCGCAGATCAGCGCGCCGGCGACCAGCACCGGCCAGGGCATCGCGTGGCCGGCCGCCGCGGCCGCCGCCCCTACCCCCAGCCAGGCCGCCGCCCCGGACAGCGAATGCGCCGGTCCCATCATGGTCGTACCCCGCCCCTGTTCTTTCCCGCTTCCGAGCGGGAGTTGACTGCTTCGGCCCGGCACAGCCTAGCGGCGGACGATCTTCGGACGCACAGCCGGTTCCCGCCCCGGCGGGGAAACCAGGCAGTATAGGTGCGTGACTCTTATCGATCAGCTGCCGAGCGACGCCGACCCCGACGCACTTTTCGAGGCGTTCTCCACCTGGGTCGAGGAGCGGGGCATCTCCCTGTACCCCGCCCAGGAGGAAGCGCTGATCGAGGTGGTGTCCGGGGCGAATGTGATCCTCTCGACCCCCACCGGCTCGGGCAAGAGCCTGGTGGCGGCGGGCGCGCACTTCGCCGCGCTCGCCCGGGACGAGGTCACCTTCTACACCGCGCCGATCAAGGCCCTGGTCTCGGAGAAGTTCTTCGAGCTGTGCAAGCTCTTCGGCACCGAGAACGTCGGGATGCTCACCGGGGACGCGTCGGTCAACGCGGACGCGCCGGTCATCTGCTGTACGGCCGAGGTACTGGCGTCCATCGCCCTGCGGGACGGCAAGGACGCCGATATCGGCCAGGTGGTGATGGACGAGTTCCACTTCTATGCGGAGCCGGACCGGGGCTGGGCGTGGCAGATCCCTCTGCTGGAGCTGCCGCAGGCACAGTTCATCCTGATGTCGGCGACGCTCGGTGATGTGAGCCGGTTCGAGGAGGATCTGACCCGGCGCACCGGGCGGCCCACCGCGGTCGTGCGGTCCGCGACCCGGCCCGTGCCGCTGAGCTACGAGTACCGGACGACACCGCTGACCGAGACGCTGACCGAACTGCTGGAGACCCAGCAGGCGCCCGTCTACATCGTGCACTTCACCCAGGCGGCGGCGGTCGAGCGGGCCCAGGCGCTGATGAGCATCAATATGTGCTCGCGCGCCGAGAAGGACGAGATCGCCTCGCTGATCGGCAATTTCCGGTTCACCACCAAGTTCGGCCGGAACCTGTCCCGCTACGTCCGGCACGGGATCGGTGTGCACCATGCGGGCATGCTGCCCAAGTACCGGCGGCTGGTGGAGAAGCTGGCGCAGGCCGGGCTGCTCAAGGTCATCTGCGGTACGGACACCCTGGGTGTGGGCGTCAATGTGCCCATCCGCACCGTTCTGTTCACCGCGCTGACCAAGTACGACGGTCAGCGGGTGCGGACGCTGCGGGCTCGGGAGTTCCACCAGATCGCGGGCCGGGCCGGACGGGCCGGATTCGACACCGCCGGCTTTGTGGTGGCCCAGGCGCCCGAGCACGTCATCGAGAACGAGAAGGCGCTCGCGAAGGCCGGGGACGATCCGAAGAAGCGCCGCAAGGTGGTTCGCAAGAAGGCGCCGGAGGGCTTCGTCAACTGGGGCCAGAACACCTTCGAGAAGCTCATCGCCTCCGAACCCGAGCCGCTCACCTCCCGGTTCCGGGTCACCCACGCGATGCTGCTCTCGGTTATCGCCCGTCCCGGCAACGCGTTCGAGGGGATGCGCCGCCTGCTGGAGGACAACCACGAGCCGCGCAGGAATCAGCTGCGGCACATCCGCCGGGCGATCGCGATCTACCGCTCGCTGCTGGACGGCGGGGTGGTCGAGCAGGTGAAACCGCAGGATGCCGACGGTGCGGACGGGGGCGCCCCGATCGTCCGGCTGACGGTGGACCTGCAGCAGGACTTCGCGCTCAACCAGCCGCTGTCCACCTTCGCACTGGCCGCTTTCGAGCTGCTGGACCCCGAATCGCCCTCGTACGCCCTGGACATGGTCTCGGTCGTGGAGTCGACGCTGGACGACCCCCGGCAGATCCTGGCGGCGCAGCAGAACAAGGCGCGCGGTGAGGCGGTGGCCGCGATGAAGGCGGACGGCGTCGAGTACGAGGAGCGCATGGAGCGGCTCCAGGACATCTCCTACCCCAAGCCGCTGGAGGAGCTGCTCTTCCACGCGTACGGCCTCTACCGCAAGAGCCATCCCTGGGTCGGCGACCATCCGCTCTCGCCCAAGTCGGTGATCCGCGACATGTACGAGCGGGCGATGACCTTCACCGAGTTCACCTCGTTCTACGACCTGGCGCGGACCGAGGGCATTGTGCTGCGCTACCTGGCCAGCGCCTACAAGGCCCTGGACCACACCGTGCCGGACGATCTGAAGTCCGATGACTTCCAGGACATCATCGCCTGGCTCGGCGAGATGGTGCGGCAGGTCGACTCCAGCCTCCTGGACGAGTGGGAGCAGCTGGCCAACCCGGAGGAGGAGTCGGCGGAGGAGGCGCAGGAGCGCGCCGACCAGGTCAGGCCGGTCACCGCCAACGCCCGCGCCTTCCGGGTGCTGGTGCGCAACGCCATGTTCCGCCGGGTGGAGCTGGCCGCGCTGGACAAGGTCGCCGAGCTCGGGGAGATGGACGCCGACTCCGGCTGGGACGAGGACGCCTGGGCGGAGGCGCTGGACGGGTACTGGGAGGAGTACGAGGAGCTCGGCACCGGAGCGCAGGCCCGCGGGCCGAAGCTGCTGCGGATCGAGGAGGACCCCGAACACGGCCTGTGGCGGGTGCGGCAGACCTTCGACGACCCGAACGGCGACCACGACTGGGGCATCTCGGCGGAGGTCGACCTCGCCGCCTCCGACGAGGAGGGCCGTGCGGTGGTCCGGGTCACCGACGTGGGCCAACTGTAGCCTCCTGGACGCGGTCCGCACCGGGGACCGGCCCGGCCCCCACAGTGAAGGAGCACCACCGATGACCAATCCCGCCGAGCGTCTGGTCGATCTGCTCGACCTGGAACGGATCGAGCTGGACATCTTCCGCGGCCGCAGCCCCGACGAGTCGCTGCAGCGGGTGTTCGGCGGGCAGGTGGCGGGCCAGGCGCTGGTGGCCGCCGGACGGACCACCGACGGGCAGCGGCCGGTGCACTCGCTGCACGCGTACTTCCTGCGGCCGGGTCGGCCGGGCGTGCCCATCGTGTACCAGGTGGAGCGGGTCCGGGATGGGCGCTCCTTCACCACCCGCCGGGTCGTCGCCATCCAGCAGGGTCGCACGATCTTCAATTTGACGGCCTCCTTCCATTCTCCTGAGCCGGGTATCGAGCAACAGCTGCCGATGCCGGATGTGCCCGGGCCGGAGGGTCTGCCGACCCTCGCCGACGAGGTCCGCGCCCATCTGGGCGCGCTCCCCGAGGCATTCGCCCGCATGGAGCGCCGCCAGCCCTTCGACATCCGCTATGTGGAGCGGCTGCGCTGGACGGACGAGGAGCTCGAGGGCGCGGAACCGCGCAGCGCCGTGTGGATGCGCGCGGTGGGGCCGCTCGGGGACGACCCGCTGGTGCACACCTGCGCGCTCACCTATGCGAGCGACATGATGCTGCTGGACGCGGTGCGGGTGCCGGTCGAGCCGCTGTGGGGTCCACGGGGCTTCGACATGGCCTCGCTCGATCACGCCATGTGGTTCCACCGGCCGTTCCGCACCGATGAGTGGTTTCTCTACGAGCAGGAGTCGCCCGTGGCCACGGGCGGCCGGGGGCTGGCGCGCGGCCGGATCTACGACCGTGCGGGCCGGCTCCTGGTGTCCGTGGTGCAAGAGGGGTTGTTCCGCCCACTGCCGCCCCGCGACGGCGCCGCGGACGGCGGCTGAGCCCCGCCATGGTGTGCGGCGCCATGGTGTGCCCCACCGTGATGTGCCGCACCGTGGCTCATCGCCTGCCGATCAGCTTCTGCCACAGGCTCCACGGGCGGCCCGGAGCCCGGGTGCGGTCATCGAGCGTCGGCTCCTCCCCGTCGTCCGGGCGCGGCGCGGGCCGGGCCCGGCGGGCGTCGTCCAGCAACGAGGCGAGGGCGGCCCGATAGCGCCGGATCTCCCGTGGGTCGTCCGCCGTGACCACCCTGTGGATGACGTCCCGGACCGCCCCGGCCTCCGGGCGCATGGGGACGAGCGCGGGGCGGAGCTCCCGCAGATGGGCCCGCTCATACGGATCGGCCACGGCCGAGGCCAGCTCGACGGAGCCCAGCACCGAGGCCGGCACCGACGCCCGCTCCCAGGGGTCCTCGGTCTGGGCGAGCAGCTGGCCGATCCTTCGGCCGCGCCATTTCGCGGCCCGCCAGTCCTCCCCGGCGGCCAACGCGGCGCTCAGCCCGGGCGGCGTGCGGCCGCTCAGCAACTCCGGCTGCCTGACGGCGAACTCGGTAAGATCCGACGCCAGATAGAGCCATACGACGGCCCGATAGCGATTGACATAGAACCGGACGGGGGCGAAGAAACCCCCGCGCGCGAGGCGTGTCAGCCGCCCCTGGCTGATGCCGAGCAGCTCCGCGCCCTCCGCCGTGCCGACCACGCGGAGACGGGTGATGAGCGCTTCCGGGAAGCCCTCGGCGGCGGTCACCCGCCTCAACTCCTCGCACGCCACCCGTCGGCCCAGACCGGTGGTGACCGTGCGCACCTCCCCCAACTGCACGGCCAGCTCGAACTCCCGCGTCTTGAGCCCCAGCGCCCGGGCCGCCGCGCCGAACGCGACGCTCTCGCCCGATCCGCCCGGCCCCGCCGGCCCGCCAGGGTCTCCCGGCCCGCTCGCCCGCCCCGGTACGCTCGGCTCGCCGAGCCACTCCAGGCTCCACGGCCCCTGGCTCTCCCGCAGCTCCTGATCCACCCGCACCGCCATGCGACATCCTCCCCCGCACTGCCTCAATCACTGACAGTGACGACGATAGCCGCGAAGCACGACGGTCGGTCAGCCCTGTGGATAACTTCCGCGGGGCATCAGCTGGGTGCGCCGCTCTCCTGTCTGGCCTCGACTCCCAGGTGCTCCCCCACCCGGTTGACCAGCAGCGCCATTTCGTAGGCGACCTGCCCCACATCCGCGTCCGGCCCGGTGAGCACGCACAGACAGCTGCCGTCCCCCGCCGCCGTGACGAAGAGGACGCCCTCGTCGAACTCGACCATCGTCTGCCGCACCCGGCCGGTCCGGAAGTGGTGCCCGGACCCCTTGGCGAGGCTGTGCAGCCCGGACGCCACCGCCGCCAGGTGCTCGGCGTCCTGCCGCACCAGCGTGGAACTCGCCCCCGTCACCAGTCCGTCGTTGGACAGCACCAGCGCGTGCCGTATCTCAGCGATCCGCTCGGTCAGGTCGTCCAGTAACCAGTCGAGCCCCTTGCCCACTGCCATATCCGATTCCTCCCCGATTCCCCTTCAGCTGCGTGCCAGCCTTTCTCACTGCCGCCGTCTGGGCAACCCGCCCCGCCCGTCACCCCACGCTTGTGCGCTGATTGACGCAGGATGGGGAGATGGCACAGAACATGACCAAGGATCAGTGGCAGAAGTTCGTCATGGAGGGCACTCGCACCGCGAAGCTGGCCACCGTGCGGGCCGACGGAAGTCCGCACCTCGCCCCGGTGTGGTTCCTGCTCGACGGGGACGACCTCGTCTTCAACACAGGTCAGGAGACGGTCAAGGGACGCAACTTGGCCCGGGACGGCCGGCTCACCATCTGCGTGGACGACGACAGGCCGCCGTTCGCCTTCGTCACGCTGCGGGGACGCGCCGAGCTCGTCGACGATCTGGGGCAGGTCCGCGACTGGGCCACCCGGATCGCCGCCCGTTACATGGGCGAGGACCGCGCCGAGGAGTACGGCTCCCGCAACGGCGTGCCGGGTGAGCTGCTGGTCAGGGTGCGCATCGACAAGGTGCTCGCGCTCTCCGGGATCGCCGACTAGCGAGATTCGACCGAAATCCATCCCTTCATGACGCACCCCCGCCCATCCGACGTTTACGGGCGCATGAGGACCTTTATCGCACCGTCCTCCTTGTGCTGGAACATCTCATAGGCGCGGGGTGCCTCCTCCAGCGGCACGCGATGGGTGGCGAACCCGTCGACGCCCAGCGGGTCGTCGTCCGTCAGCAGCGGGAAGATGTCGTCGGCCCAGCGCCGCACGTTCGCCTGGCCCATCCGCAGCTGGACCTGCTTGTCGAACATGGTCAGCAGCGGCAGCGGGTCGGCCATGCCGCCGTAGACCCCGCTGAGGGAGATCGTTCCGCCGCGCCGCACCAGCGCGATGGCCAGCCGCAGCGCCGCCAGCCGGTCGACCCCGGCCTTCTCCGTGAGCTTCGCGGCCCATTCCCGCGGCAGGAGGCCCGTGGCCCGCTGGGCGGTCCGGCCCAGCGGGCTGCCGTGGGCCTCCGTGCCCACCGCGTCGATGACCGCGTCCGGTCCGCGGCCGCCGGTGGTCGAGAGGACGGCCTCGACCAGGTCCTGCTGCCGGGAGAAGTCATTGAGGTCGTGGACCTCGACGCCGTCGGCGCGTGCCCGGCGCAGCCGCTCGGGGACGAGGTCCACGCCGATGATCCGGTCGGCAAGACCGCGGACCTTCGCCACCCGGCAGGCCATGTTCCCGATCGGCCCCAGGCCCAGGACCGCGAGCGTGCCACCGCGCGGCACCTCCGCGTACTCGACCGCCTGCCATGCCGTGGGCAGTACGTCGGACAGATAGACGTAGCGGTCGTCGTTGACTCCTTCGGGCACCTTGATCGGGCCGTACTGGGCCTGCGGCACCCGCAGATACTCGGCCTGGCCGCCGGCCACCGCGCCGTAGAGCTTGGTGTAGCCGAAGAGTTCCGCCCCCATGCCGTGCTCGGCGACCTGGGTGGTCTCGCACTGCGTCGGCAGACCGGAGCGGCACATCCAGCAGTGTCCGCAGGCGATCTGGAACGGGACCACCACCCGGTCGCCGGGCTTGATGTGGGTCACCTCCGGGCCGGTCTCCTCCACGATGCCCATCGGCTCGTGGCCGAGGATGTCGCCGGGGGTCATGAAGGGTGTGAGCACCTCGTAGAGGTGGAGATCGGACCCGCACAGCCCCGTGGTGGTGATCCGGACGATCGCGTCCGTCGGCTCCTTGATGATGGGGTCGGGCACCGTCTCCACCCGCACGTCATGTCGGCCCTGCCAGGTCACCGCTCGCATCGCCGCATCCCTTCGCCGTAGTCGTCGGCATGGTCTTCCGAGGGCCGTTCCGGGTACCCCGGCGCATCCGTCCGAACCGTCGGCGGGGCCATGGACGGCGACGCCGGTCCACCAGGTCCAGGAGCCGGGTCGTCTCCTCGGCGATCACGGCCGGCTCGGCCCCCGCGGTGCCCAGCACGGCCAGGCACGCGCCGTCGGCCAGCGCCGCGACGAAGAGGGTGCCCGCCGCCATCTCGATCACCGTCCGCCGGTGCGGGCCGCCGCGCCCCCGGCGCCCCGCGTTCGCGGCGATGCCGTGGAATCCGGAGGCGACGGCGGCCAGGTGCTCGGCCTCATGGCGGGACAGCCCACCGGACGCGCTGACGGTCGCCCCGTCCGGGGAGAGCATCACGGCATGGCGTACGCCTCCGGCCTCGGCCACCAGATCGTCCAGGATCCGGTCGAGATCGGCCATGGAGCGTGCGGCGGTGCTGCGAGGCTTGGTCATGGGCGGTCTCCCTCGGTCGGGATGCGCCGCGCCGGGCGGCGCTCCAGGTGTCCCCCCTGGGCCAGGGACGCTAGACCCGGCGGGGGCGCACGGTGAGGGCGCATTACGGAACCTGTTGAAAATTGACAGAGTCAGATGCCAGAGCGATCGATCAGCGTCCGAATCTGCACCCGAGACGGGCGTAGGCTGCTTGTTCAGCGCAGCGCTTCACCGTCGTATTCAAGGTGCCCCGACGCAAGGTGCCCCGACGCAAAGTGCCCCGGTTCAAGGTGCCCCGAGGAGTCCCATGCCACATGAGCCCTCCCATGGAAACAGCGCGGCCGACGTGCGGGACTTCTTCACCCCCCGGGCGGCCGACTGGGACCGCCGCTTCCCCGACGACGGCCCCGCCTACGCCGCCGCCGTCGCCGACCTCGGGGTTCGCCCCGGGGACGCGGTGCTCGACGCGGGGTGCGGAACGGGGCGTGCGCTGCCCGCGCTGCGGGCCGCGGTCGGCCCCGGGGGGACCGTCCTCGGAGTGGACCTCACGCCCGCCATGCTGGACGCCGCCCTGCGCGAGGGCCGGGACGGCTTCGCGGGCCTCGCCCTCGCCGATGTGACACGGCTGCCGCTGCGCGACGGCTGTCTCGACGCGGTGTTCGCCGCCGGGCTGATCTCCCATCTCTCCGACCCCGGGGAGAACCTGCGCGAACTGGCCCGGGTGGTGCGCCCCGGCGGGCGGCTCGCGCTGTTCCATCCGGTGGGGCGGGCCGCTCTCGCCGCCCGCCACGGCCGGGCCCTCACCCCCGACGACCTGCGCGCAGAGCCCCGGTTGCGGCCGTTGCTGGCCGGCGCCGGCTGGCGTCTGGAGTCGTACACCGACGAGGACACCCGCTTTCTGGCGCTCTCCGTCCGCGATGTCGATCAGACGGGGCGGGACGGGCAGCCGGATCGGACCGGGCAGCCGGGTCCGACCGCTCAGGGCTGACCCGCGACCGCCGCCGCGAAGCCGGGGGCGTTGTCGAACATCACGTTGTGCCCCGCTCCGGGCACGGTACGGACCGTCACCCCGGCCGCCGTCAGCTCCTCGCGCCCGGTGAGCTCCTCACCGTGCCCGCCGACGAGAAAAGTACGGGGAATTCCCAGGCCGAGGAGCATCTCCCGCATGGTGGGCCGGGTACCGCGGACCAGTCCGCACGCACTGCGGTGCAGGGCGGTCGGGTCGGCGAGCCGCATCGTCGCCCGCCACACCGGCCCGATCCGCTCCAGGGTCTCCTCGAAGCCCCCGCCGCGCACGAACGCGTCCTCCGTGTACGTCGCGATCCGGCTGCTGCCCGCCGTCGGCGAGGGATCCGGATCCAGATTGGCCTCGGTGAGCACCAGACGGGACACCAGCTCCGGGCGGCGCACCGCCAGCACGATGGCGACCGATCCGCCCATGCTGTGCCCGATGAGCTCGGCGCCCCGCGCCCCGGCCGCGTCGAGGGCCGCGGCCAGTGCGTCGGCATGGTCCTCCAGCGTGTAGCCGAAGTCGGCGGGGCGGTCGCTGATCCCGTGGCCGGGCAGGTCCACGAAGAGCGACCGGCGGCCCGCGAGGGCCGGGGCAGCGGCGATATGGGCGTGGTAGACGGCCGATGTCGCGCCGAGCCCATGGACGTACACCCGCGGCGGACCGCCGTCCCCTCCCCCGGCCGTGCCGGTCCATCTGATGTGGGCCCCCGCCGGGCCGAACGAGGCGTGCTCCATGGCCTTCCTCCCGCCTTTCCCGCCTTGAGGATCGCGTCGGACACGACAATACATCGTAAGCGATGTATTGCGTATGCGAGGTACAGCGGTCATGCGGCACAATGCGGCCATGCTCGAACTCGCCATCCTGGGCTTCCTCCACGACGCCCCGCTGCACGGCTATGAGTTGCGCAAGCGCATCGCCGCGCTGACCGGACATGTGAAACCCGTGGCCGAGTCCACCCTCTACCCGGCGATCAAGCGGCTGGAGAAGGCCGGTCTGCTGGCCCGCAGGACCCAGCCGGGCGCGGGGGCCGCGCCCCGGCACGTCCTCACGCTGACCGCCGAGGGGCGGGCGGAGCTGCGCCGCCGCCTCGCCCATCCGGCGGACACCGACATCACCGACGAGAACCGCTGGTTCACCGTGCTGGCGTTCCTGCGCCACCTCGAGGACCCGTCGGCCCAGGCGGAGGTGCTGGAGCGCCGGATGGCCTTTCTGCGGCAGCCGTCGAGCTTCTTCTACGAGGGAGACCGCCCGCTGCGGGCCGAAGAGGTCGAAGATCCCTTCCGGCGCGGCATCCTCACCATCGCCCGCGCCACCAGCCAGGCCGAACTGTCCTGGCTGCGGCGCACACTGGACACGCTCCGGACGGCGACCGACGACTGAGGACCGGCCGCGGCCCGATGTCTCGACTCCGTGGCTACTGGGTGGTTAAGGTGCGCGACGACGGATCGCCCTTCGGATCCGCATGCGCAAGAGGAGGCTGTCGTGCCCGCCACGGAGGAGTCAGGCGACGAGGCACTGTATGTGCTGACCGCGGTGCTGCTGACACCCGCTCAGTTCCCGAGCGTGCTCGGCGACGACTATCCCGAGGCATGTGCCGCGCTCGGGCTGGAGCCGTACGAGACCGGCTACGGACTGGTACTGGGGCAGGACGGCGGCGGCGCCCGCTGGACGGTGGTCACCGACGATGTGTCGCTCGTGGCCATCGCCATCGCGACCTGGGACTGCGGTATGGAGTACGCCCTGGCCATCGAGGACCGTACGGTGGTCGCCTCGCTCCCCGGCTGGCCGCTCGCGGTGGCCGTGGCCGCCCCGGGCGTACCGGCTCCCCATGACCCCGCCCCCGACCCCGGGCTGGGGGAGGACGCTTCCCGGGCGCCGCTGTCGCCTCCGGACTCCGACCGGTGGGGCCCGGCACAGCGGCGGCTCGGCGCCGATGAGATCGCGCTCCAGTGGGCCATCTGGCGCGAGCAGGTCGACAGCGATGTGACGTTCGTGTCCCCCGGCGAGAAGCCGCACGGGGGCGTGCGGAGGGTGCTCGAAGAGGCGCGCGGTTATCTGGAATCACCCCCGCCGCTGGGCCGCATCCGCTCCGCGTTCGCCTCCGGAGACGCGCGGACGCTCCGGGCCGACGGGCCGGGCTGGAGCATGGTGGCGCGGACCGACGACATCGCGTTCGTGCTGCTGGACGACGCGCCGGGCGAGGTGCTGCCGGTCGGCCGCGGACCCGAGCTGCCGGGGTTGCTGACGGCACTGGACAAGATGGCCGTACGCCCCCACTGAGACCTTTGCGCCTGCCCCGTCCGGGGCCGGTCGGCGACGCGGTCCGGGGCAGTCGAGGACGCCCTCCGGGCCGGTGGCGGGCGCCGTCCGGGCCGGTCGTCAGCACCGGCCAGCCGATCCCGCACATCGGCGGGCGCGCCCGCCGCCCTCACGGTCGCCGCGGCCCGCTCCGTCCGGGCCCGGACGCCGCCCCGGGCCTCGGCGGGGTACGGCCACTTCCCCAGGGGGCGTGGCCGCTCCCCCAAGGGGCGTGGCCACTCCCCAGCCGGCCGGGCCCGGAACGAGGTCGCGGGCGGTCCGCGATCGGTACTGCACGGTCACTCCCGGGTGCGCTCCGCCCGTGGCCCCGAGCCCGGTCGGCCGCCTTGCGCGGCCGCGCTCGGCGGCCCGGCCGCTTCAGCGGCCCAGCTGCTTCAGCGACCCAGCTGCTTGCGGGTGACCCTGTGCAGCCTGCGGCGCTGGGAGGAGTCCAGCAGCAGATAGGCCGCCGCCGGCACCCCCACGAGCACCAGCAGCGCAGCCCAGAAGGGCAACACCCAGAGCAGGATCACACCCGCCACCACACCACCGGTGGCGACCTTCGCGCGTGTGGACATCTCACCCGCCTCCTTCACGGCCCATAGCCGCACTCACTCCACACAACGGACACCGACGGCACGCGGTTCCTCCTCGCGCCGTCATCCTGTACTCTCGGGCGGCCCGGGCTCGACTAGTCAAATTTGAGGAACGCTCAGCGCTGTGACACCACCCTCCGCGGCAACACCCTCCGACATCGCCGAACTCTCCCGCTGCACCGCGGTCTTCCTTCCCGGCGACCCGGCACGCACCGGCCGGATGGCCTTCTGGCGCCCGGACGGCGCACCCCCTTCCGGCCCCGCCACCGGCTCCGCCGAGGAGCTGACGGTCGTCGTCCCGGTGGACGGCGCCGATGACGGCCCCCATGACGACACCACCGGCCCCACCC
>NZ_JAEEAP010000939.1 GCF_016103465.1 Streptomyces sabulosicollis | reverse complement strand
TTTAGTTATGCTGTCAGCAGCTTCTCGGAAAAGTGCTTCCGCAATTTTGCTGCTATCCATTGTTAATGTTCCATCGGCAATCGCTGCTTTTAAACGGGCTTCTTTCTTGTCATTGATGTCGGCAACCACCGAAATCTACACTCGACTCGTCGTCGGCAGCGTCAGATGTGTATAAGCGACAGGGCCACGATGGCCGACGTCGCCGAGCGCGCGGGCGTCTCCGTCTCCACGGTCTCCCGGACCCTGCGCGGACTGTCCAGCGTCTCCCCGCAGACCCGCGGCCGGGTCGAAAAGGCCGCCCGCGAGCTGTCGTTCGCCATCTCGCGCAGCGCCTCCAGCCTGGTCACCGGCAAGACGCGGCGGATCGCCGTGCTCACCCCCCACCTGGACTCGTGGTTCCTCGGCAACACCATCGCCGGGGTGAGCGGGGTGCTGCGCGAGGCCGAGCTCGACCTGCTCGTCTACAGCGTCACGGACCTGGCCGAGCGCGGCGCGTTCTTCGACCGGCTGCCCGCCCGGCGCAACGCCGACGCGATGCTGGTGACCTGCTTCGACCTGACCCCGGAGGAGCGGGCCCGGCTGGACGCGCTGGGCATGCCCGTGGTCTTCGTCAGCCAGCACGTCCCCGGGCGGCCCAGCGTCTACATCGACGACGTGGACGGCGCCCAGCGCGGCATGCGCCATCTGCTCAACCTCGGCCACCGGCGCATCGCCTTCCTCCAGTCCAGCGACGACACCGGCTTCTACTGGAGCTCCAAGGAACGGCTCACCGGCTACCGCAAGACGCTGGAGGAGGCCGGGCTGCCGTACGACGAGGAGCTGGTGCTCTACCCCGTCGCCCGGCACCGCCGCGGTATCCGCGAGGCGGTCGGCCACCTGCTGAGCCTGCGCAACCCGCCCACCGCCGTCTTCGCCGAGTCCGACGAGGTGGCGATCGAGGTGATGGGCGTCCTGCGCTCCTCCGGCGTCGACGTCCCCGGCCGGATGTCCGTCCTCGGCTTCGACGACCACCACCTCGCCGAATGGCTCGACCTCACGACCGTCGCCCAGCCGGTCGAGGACATCGGCCGGGCCGCCGCGGAACTGGCCCGCTCGATCATCGACGACCCGGAGGCCTGTCTCTTATACACCTCTCCGAGCCCACGAGACACTCGCTAATCTCGCATGCCGTCCTCTGCTTGAAAAACAAGAACCACAATTTCACCTTCG
>NZ_JAEEAP010000938.1 GCF_016103465.1 Streptomyces sabulosicollis | reverse complement strand
AGATGTGTATAAGGGACAGGATCGTGGTCTTGGGGTGTCGGGTGCGGTGGCGGTGGATGAGTTGTTCGGGGGGTCGGGTGGTGTGCCGGAGGTGGTGGTGTCGGCGGAGGATGTGGCGTATGTGATGTTCACGTCTGGTTCGACGGGTGTGCCCAAGGGTGTGGTGGTGAGTCATGGTGCGGTGGCTGCTTTGGTGGGGGATGGGTGTTGGAGTGTGGCGGCGCGGGGTCGGGTGTTGATGCATGCGCCGCATGCGTTTGATGTGTCGGTGTTTGAGGTGTGGGTGCCGTTGGTCAGTGGTGGTCGGGTGGTGGTGGCGCCGCCGGGTCGGGTGGATGCGACCGTGTTGGCGGGTTTGGTGAAGGCGCACGGGTTGACGGCTGTGCATGTGACGGCTGGTTTGTTCGGTGTGCTGGCGGAGGAGTCGCCGGAGTGTTTGTCGGGGCTGGCGGAGGTGTTGACCGGTGGTGATGTGGTGCCCGCTGGCGCCGTTGCCCAGGTCAAGGCAGCTTGCCCGGGGATTACGGTCCGGCATTTGTACGGGCCGACGGAGGCCACTTTGTGTGCCACGACGTATCGGGTTGCCGCTGGGGCGGTGGCTCCGGCGGTGCTGCCGATTGGTCGGCCGCGTGACAACACCAAGGCGTTCGTCCTCGATGAGCACCTCAACCCCGTCCCCGTCGGGGTGAGGGGCGAGCTCTATCTCGCCGGAGCAGGACTCGCCCGTGGGTACACGGACCACCCCCGCCTCACGGCGGAGCGCTTCGTGGCGTGCCCGTTCACGGGTGGGCGGATGTATCGCACGGGGGATCTCGCGCGGTGGACGGCTGAGGGTGAGCTGGTGTTCGCGGGGCGGGTGGATGAGCAGGTGAAGGTGCGTGGTTTCCGGGTGGAGCCGGGGGAGGTCGAGGCCGTGCTCGCCGCGCACGAGAGTGTGGGCCAGGTTGCTGTTGTCGTCCGTGAGGACCGGCAGGGCGACAAGCGCTTGGTGGCCTATGTCGTACCCAACGGCGATGGCGGGAGCGGGCTGGCTGGGTTGCGGGAGTACGTGGCCGAGCGGCTGCCCGAGTACATGGTCCCGGCCGCCGTCATGATCCTGGCCACCCTCCCCGTCACCGCCAACGGCAAGCTGGACCGCGCCGCCCTCCCCGCC
>NZ_JAEEAP010000937.1 GCF_016103465.1 Streptomyces sabulosicollis | reverse complement strand
CTCCCGGTCGGCACACGATTCCCCCGCCGTCCCCTCGGCACATGAGCCGAGCCGCCTCCGCGCCCTCCCAAGGCCGCCCCGCAAGCACACGACCGGCCTATGCCAGTAGTCCGTTGGGGTCCCGCTGCTGTCCAGCCTGAGCACCCTGCCGCCGGGTCGCGGCGACGATCTGTGCCTGAGCCCTCTACCGCCGAGACGGCGCTCGACCGCCGAGTCCACCCCGTCCGCCCCACTCGTCCAGGGAGCCGAGCTCATGCCCCAGTACTTCCGCGACTCGCCCGAGTCTCTCGTTCCCGACGGGCTCGCGGGCTTCGCCGCCGCCCATGCCGATCTCGTCGCCTACCAACCCGACCACGGATACTTCCGTACCCGCCACACCGCACCCACCCGCCGCGTCGGGCTGGTCTCGGGCGGCGGCTCCGGCCACGAACCGCTGCACTCCGGCTTCCTCGGGACGGGAATGCTGGACGCCGCCTGCCCCGGCCGGATCTTCGCCTCGCCCCACAACCGGCAGATCTTCGAGGCCAGCCGGGCCGTCGCCCGGCCCGACGGGGTGCTGCACATCGTCAAGAACTACACCGGCGACCGCATCAACTTCGGCATCGCCGCCGAGCGCCTCGCCCACGAGGGCATCCGCTGCGCCCGTGTCCTGATCGACGACGACCTCGCCACCGACTCCGACGACATCGCGGTCGGCCGCCGCGGCACCGGTGCCACCCTGATCGTCGAGAAGATCCTCGGCGCCGCCGCCGACGAGGGGCGCGGCCTTGAGGACCTGGTCGCGCTCGGCACCGATGTGACCCGGCGGGCCCGCAGCCTGGCCGTCGCCGCGGCCGCCCACACCACGCCCCAGTCCGGCACACCGGCCTTCATCCTGCCCGACAACGTCCTGGAGTTCGGGGTCGGCATCCACGGCGAGCGGGCCGAGGGGACCACCCCGCACGCACCGCTCGGCAAGCTGGTCGAGACCATGACCGACCAGCTGCTGGCCGCGCTGCCGGACAGCGCCGGAACACGGGTGCTCGCCCTGGTCAACGGGCTGGGCTCGATCACCTCGCTGGAGCTGTACGGCATCCGCCACGCGGTCGCCAAGGCCCTGGACGACCGCGGTGTCGGCCTCGACCGGTCCCTGACCGGCACCTTCGTGAGCGCCCTGGACATGCGGGGCTTCTCGCTGACCCTGTTCGCCACCGACGCGGAGGCGCTGCGGCTGTGGGACGCC
>NZ_JAEEAP010000936.1 GCF_016103465.1 Streptomyces sabulosicollis | reverse complement strand
CCCCGGCGACCCCGGCGACCCCAAGAGTTACGATGCGCTCTCATCTCCCGAGTAACGGGAACCGTCAACACGCCGTTATCCTCCTAACCCTCATCGGGGGCGAGCACGCCCGACCCATGCTCATGAGGGGCGGAGAATGATCGAGGCAGTCGGCCTGACGAAGCGCTACGGCGCCAAGACGGCCGTGTACAACCTGTCCTTCCAGGTGAGGCCCGGCGCCGTCACCGGTTTTCTGGGACCCAACGGGTCGGGCAAGTCCACCACCATGCGGATGATCCTGGGCCTCGACGAGCCCACCGCCGGGCATGTCACGGTCGGCGGCTACCCGTTCCGCAAGCTCCCCAACGCCCCCCGCCAGGTGGGTGCGCTGCTCGACGCCAAGGCGGTGCACGGCGGCCGCAGCGCCCGCCAGCACCTGCTCTGCTTGGCCCAGCTGTCCGGGATCCCGGCCCGCCGGGTCGACGAGGTGCTGGGCGTGGTGGGGCTGCAGAACGTGGCGCGCAAGCGTTCCAAGGGCTTCTCGCTGGGCATGGGCCAGCGTCTGGGCATCGCGGCCGCCCTCCTCGGCGACCCGCAGGTGCTGCTCTTCGACGAGCCGGTCAACGGCCTGGACCCCGAGGGCATCCTCTGGGTCCGCAACTTCATGAAGCAGCTGGCCTCCGAGGGCCGCACCGTCTTCGTCTCCAGCCATCTGATGAGCGAGATGGCGCTCACCGCCGACCACCTGATCGTGATCGGACGCGGACAGCTGCTCGCCGATATGAGCGTCAAGGACTTCATCTCCTACAACTCCGCGGACTTCGCCCGCGTCCGCACCCCCGAGGGCGACCCGGGGCAGCGCGAGAAGCTGACCGCCGCGCTGAGCGAGGCGGGCGGCCAGGTGCTGCCGGAACAGGACGGCGCGCTGCGGGTGACCGGGCTGCCGCTGCCGCGCATCAGCGATGTGGCGCACGGGGCGGACGTCCGGCTGTGGGAGCTCTCCCCGCACCAGGCGTCGCTGGAAGAGGCGTACATGCGGATGACGCAGGGCGCGGTGGACTACCGCTCGACCATCGACGAGCGCGCCGCCCTGCAGCAGCAGATGCCGGGCGCGGTGCCGCAGGGCGGGCCGTACGGCTATGCGCCGGGCGCTCCGGGACAGCCGGTGGGCTTCCCGCCGGGGACCGTGCTTCCGGGGTACGCCGAACCCCCGGCCCCCCAACAGCCGCACGCCCAACCGCACGCC
>NZ_JAEEAP010000935.1 GCF_016103465.1 Streptomyces sabulosicollis | reverse complement strand
GTCCCCGCCCCCGCTGCCGACGCCGAACCGATCGGCGCCGAAGAGGCCAGCGCGCGGACCCCGGCCAGCGCGCGGACCCCGGTCGGCATCGGCGCCGGGACCGGAGCCGGGGTCGAGGCCGGGGAGGAGCCGGTCGCCGCGCCCGCCGACCCGTTCTCCGTGGTGCGGGACGACGAGACCCACATCTCCGTCTACGGTCTGTCCCCGGCCTCCGTCGGGGAGACCGCCTACCGCCACGGCATCGTGGTCCACCGGCTGGTCGAGGAGACCGCCGATCTGGGTCCTGGAACTCCCGCGGCCGCCCGTGCCCGCGACTCCGAGGCACCCCCGCTGCGGCTGCTCCCCAAGCTCCGCTTCCCCGGCCCCGCCTGGCCGATGCGCTACGAGGTGCGCCGCGCCATTGGCGTGCGGACCGGCTGGCTGATCGGCGTCGCCTCCCTCCTCGCCTCCCTCCTCGCCTCCGTGCTGCTCGCCCGCGCCGGTGACGCCGGGGAGCTGCACCGGCTCACCGGCTGGCCCGCCGACCTCCCGCTGCCTCCCGTCGCCATCGCGGCGGGCCTCCTGGGAGCCCTCGCCTTCGGCGACGAGTTCCGGTATCCGGCACTGGCCGCGACCCGGGACGCCGTGCCCCGCCGACTCGGGCTCCTGGCCGCCAAATTCGCGGTCTGCGCGGGCGGTGCCGCCCTGCTGTCGCTCGGCGTCATCGTGCTCGACAGCGCGGCGCTCCTGCTGCTGGTCGGGGGCAACGCGGTACCGCTGCCGGGCGACTGGCCCGAGCTGGTGGTGGGCGTCTTCGGCCTGACCATCGGCTCGTCGTGGGCCGGGCTGCTCGCCGCCGGAGTGTTCCGTTCCACCGCGCTGGGCCTGGCCACCCTGCTCGCCGTCCCGATCCTGGCGGTGCCCGTCGTCCAGCGCGCGGGGCAGGACCCGTCGCTTCGTTCGCTGGTCATGCTGCCCCACCGGCTGCGCGCGGCGACGCTGGACCGGTCGCCCTCCATGATCGACCGAGGGCTGGCGGTCGCGCTGCGGCTGGCGTCCCAACCGGTCGGCCAAGCGCTGATGTTGTCGGTGGCCGTCCTGCTGTGCGCCTACGCCCTCACCGGTCTGCGCGGCAAGAGCACCCGCCAGTAGCACCCGCCCCGCACCGGGCATCCGCGCCGCACCGGGCATCCGCGCCGCACCGGGCATCCGCGCCGCACCGGGCGCCCGCCCCGCACCGGGCGCCCGGTGCGGCGCGGATGCCC
>NZ_JAEEAP010000934.1 GCF_016103465.1 Streptomyces sabulosicollis | reverse complement strand
TCCCTGCCCACCCCACGGATCCAGGAGCGGACCATGGACGTTGTGACCCCCGCCGGAGGCGACAGCACCGCGACGGCCCGCACCTGGCCGGACGTACTGAGCTCGCTGATCGCCGGCCGGGACCTCGATGCCGACGACACCGCCTGGGCCATGGACCGGATCATGCGGGGCGAGGCCACCGACGCCCAGATCGCCGGTTTCGCGATCGCGCTGCGCGCCAAGGGCGAGACGGTCTCCGAGGTGGCCGGTCTGGTGCGGGCCATGTACGAGCACGCCAGGGTGATCGAGGTGCCCGGGGCGACCGTGGACATCGTCGGCACCGGCGGCGACCGGGCCAGGACCGTCAACATCTCCACCATGTCCGCGCTGGTCGTGGCCGGTACCGGGGCGCGGGTGGTCAAGCACGGCAACCGCGCCGCGTCCTCCGCGAGCGGCGCCTCCGACGTGCTGGAGAAGCTCGGCGTCAACCTGGACATCGGCCCCGAGCGGGTGGTCGAGGTCGCGGAGGAGGCGGGGATCACCTTCTGCTTCGCGGTGAAGTTCCACCCGTCACTGCGGCACGTCGCCTCGGCCCGGCGCGAACTGGGCGTCGCCACCCCGTTCAACCTGCTCGGCCCGCTGACCAACCCGGCGAAGGTCACCTGCCAGGCGACCGGGGTCGCCGACGCCCGTATGGCGCCCATCATCGCCGGTGTGCTGGCCGAGCGGGGCTCCTCCGCGCTGGTCGTCCGCGGTGACGACGGGCTGGACGAGCTCACCGTGACCACGACCTCGCAGGTGTGGGAGGTCCGGGACGGCGCCGTGCGCCAGGAGACCTTCGACCCGCGTGACGTGGGCGTCGAGCGGGCCCCCGTGGAGGCCCTGCGGGGCGCGGACGCCTCGTACAACGCCGATGTGGCCCGCCGGCTGCTGGCGGGCGAGCGGGGCCCGGTCCGGGACGCGGTGCTGCTGAACTCGGCGGCGGCGCTGGTGGCGCTCGAACCGGAGCCGGGGGACAAGCCCCTGGCGGACCGGATCGCGGCGGGTGTCGCCCGGGCCGCCGAGTCGATCGACTCGGGGGCGGCGCGCGACGTCCTGGAGCGGTGGGTGAGGGCCACCCACGCCTAGTAGGGGGTCCAGCGGGTCTTGACGCCTGCGGCGGGCTGCTCCCCACCGCCCCTCTTCCCGTGGCATCGCTATGCGGCTCCGCCGCGTGGCGGGGGCTCCGCCCCAGATGGGGTCCAGGGGCGGAACCCCTGGTATCGGGACTGTCTCTTATACACA
>NZ_JAEEAP010000933.1 GCF_016103465.1 Streptomyces sabulosicollis | reverse complement strand
TCTGATATAATAGTTTTGATGTCGATATGCTGCTACTTGTCGCATTTTTTTTTTTTTCAAGCAGAAGACGGCATACTAGATTAGCGAGTGTCTCGTGGGCTCGGAGATGTGTATAGGAGACCGCTCCCAGCGCTGCGGGCCGACCGTGATCCGCGGGTCGTTCTGGACATCGGTGCTGGTGACCGGCTCGGAGGCGGTGAAGGCCGCGCCGCCGAAGGTGCCCCGGCGGGGCAGCACCAGACCGCGGTGGGCCTCGGCGTCGGTCCCCGCCGCCAGCGCGACCTGCAGCTCGTCGGTCCCGGCCACCGGGAGCATCAGCACACCGAGGTCGGCGGCGAGGATCCGGCGGGCGTGCTCGACGATCAGCTCCAGGACCCTGGTCTCGTCCACTCCGGACAGCAGGCTGTGGGTGACCTCCGCGTTCGCCTCCAGCCAGCGCTGGCGGTGCCGGGCCTCCTCGTACAGCCGGGCGTTCTCGATGGCCACCCCGGCGGCCACGGCCAGGGTGGACAGCACCGTCTCGTCCTCGCCGTCGAACTCCCTGCCGCCGCGCTTCTCGGTGAGGTAGAGGTTGCCGAAGACCTCGTCGCGCACCCGGATGGGCACTCCGAGGAAGGAGCGCATCGGCGGGTGGTTCGGCGGAAAGCCGTAGGAGGCCGGGTGCTCCGAGAGCTCGCCCAGCCGCAGCGGCTGGGGGTGGCGGATCAGCTCGCCCAGCAGCCCGTGGCCCGACGGAAGCCGTCCGATCGCCTCGATCCGCTCCTTGTCCACGCCCACCGGGAGGAACTCGGCCAGCCGCTGGTCCTCGCCGATCACGCCCAGCGCCCCGTACTCGGCGTCCACCAGCACCACCGCGGCCTCGACGATCCTCCGCAGCACATGCGACAGATCCAGCTCCTGGCCGACCGAGAGGACCGCTTCCAGCAGGCTGTGCACCCGGTCCTGGGTGCCGCGCACCCCGTCGATGCGCACCTGCAGCTCTTCCAGCAGCTCGTCCAGCCGGAGCCGGGGCAGGTACTCCGTACTCCTCGCGCTCTCCATACCCACGGTGCCTCCGTCGGCCTCACCGCGCTCGGCACGGCATTCCGCACGGCCCTCACTCCTTCACGGTAGCCGCGCCGGGCCGACGGTGAGTGTGCGGGACGTCTTGGCGCGGGGGGCTGCGTTGGCTAATGTTCGGGCCTGTTCGTTCTGGAGCGTTTTCACACCCAACAGAAGGGTGGACCACCAGATGCCCCGACGCCTCCGCCGTCGCCTCCCCCTCC
>NZ_JAEEAP010000932.1 GCF_016103465.1 Streptomyces sabulosicollis | reverse complement strand
GAGGAGACGGAGACGCCCCGGGTGGCGCTGCCGTTGGTCCCCTGGCTGTTGTCGGGCAAGTCCGAGGGGGCGCTGCGGGCTCAGGCCAGGCGGCTGCTGGAGCATGTGGAGCGGCATCCGGAGGTTGCGGCGGAGGATATCGGTGTGTCCCTGGCCACCACCCGGACCGCCTTCGATCACCGTGCGGTCGTGCTGGCCTTGGACCGTGGGGACGCGGTAGGGATCCTGGCCGGTCACCTCGCGGGCCGGGGTGGCGCGGGGCTGGTCGAGGGTGTTGCCCGGCGCAGTGCCGGGGTGGCTTTCGTCTTCCCCGGTCAGGGGTCGCAGTGGGTGGGGATGGCGGCGGGGCTGCTGGATTCCTCGCCGGTGTTCGCGGAGCGGATCGAGGAGTGCGCGGCGGCTCTGGCGCCGTATGTGGACTGGTCGCTGGTGGAGGTGTTGCGCGGCGGGGAGGGTGCCGCGGCCGCGTTGGAGCGGGTGGATGTGGTCCAGCCTGCTCTGTTCGCGGTGATGGTGTCGCTGGCGGAGTTGTGGCGCTCCTACGGTGTGGAGCCCGCGGCGGTCATCGGTCATTCGCAGGGTGAGATCGCGGCGGCGTGTGTGGCGGGTGGGTTGTCGTTGGAGGATGCCGCGCGCGTGGTGGCCCTGCGCAGCCAGGCGTTGCGGGCGCTGTCCGGCCGCGGTGGGATGGTGTCGGTCGCGTTGCCGGTGGAGCGTGTGCGGGAGCGGCTGGCGGCGTGGGGTGAGCGGTTGTCGGTGGCGGCGGTGAACGGCCCCTCGGCGGTCGTGGTCTCCGGCGACGCCGACGCGCTGGATGAGCTGCTGGCGGCGTGCGAGGCGCAGGAGGTCCGGGCGCGCCGCGTCCCTGTGGACTACGCCTCGCACTGTGCTCATGTCGAGGCCATCGAGGACGAGCTTGTGCGCACCCTCGCCGGGATCGCGCCGCGGTCCTCCTCGGTGCCGTTCTACTCGACGGTGACCGGCGGGGTACTGGAGACCACCGCGCTGGACGCCGGGTACTGGTACCGCAACCTGCGCCAGACCGTGCGTTTCGATGAGACCGTACGGGTGCTCCTCGGGGAAGGCTTCCAGACGTTCGTGGAGGCCAGCGCGCATCCGGTGCTCACCATGGGCATCGAGCAGACGGCCGAGGACCATGACACGCCCGTGGCGGCCATCGGCTCGCTGCGCCGTGAGGAAGGCGGCCTGGAACGGTTCCTGACCTCCCTGGCCGAGGCCCACGTGGGGGGCATCGCCGTGGACTGGCGGA
>NZ_JAEEAP010000931.1 GCF_016103465.1 Streptomyces sabulosicollis | reverse complement strand
GGGCCGGGGCGAAGTAGGTGTTCCAGTCGACCGGGACGCCGTGGGCGTGTGCCTGAGCGACGGAGGTCGTCATACGGTCCAGACCGCCGTCATCGCGGCGCAACGTACCGATCACCACGGCACCGGCCCCGGTGGCTTCGATCGTGCCTTCCAGACCGAACGCCATGACCGGGTGCGGGCTGATCTCGATGAAGACGTGATGACCTGCCGCCAGGAGATTACGCGAGGCCGCCTCGAACTCCACCGGCCGGCGCAGGTTCCGCCACCAGTACTCGGCGTCCAGCTCCCCGTGACCGATCTCCTCCCCGGTCACCGTCGAGATCATCGGCACCGACCCCGCACAGGGCCGCACCTCGGCCAGGGCGTCCAGGAGTTCTCCCCTGACCGGGTCGACATGACCGCTGTGCGACGCGTAGTCCACGTTGATGACGCGGGCGAGGATCCCTTCGGCATCGCACTCGGCCCGCAACTCCGCGACCGCATCCGCGTCGCCGCTCACCACCACCGATACGGGGCCGTTCACCGCGGCCACCGACAGCCGCCTCCCCCACCGCGCTATACGCTCCCGCGCCTCCCCGGCGCCCAGCCCGAGCGACATCATCGCGCCGCACCCCAACAACGGCACCAATGCCCGGCTGCGAAGCGCGACCACGCGTGCCCCGTCGTCCAACGACAGTGCTCCGGCCACACATGCCGCGGCGATCTCGCCTTGGGAATGCCCGACCACCGCGGCCGGTTCCACCCCGTACTCCCGCCACACCTTCGCAAGCGACACCATCACCGCCCACAACACCGGCTGCACCACATCCACACGATCAAGCCCCGGCGCCCCCTCCGCACCCCCCAGCACATCCGCCAAGCGCCACGGCACATAACGCTCCAGCGCCTCACCACACTCCGCCAGCCACCGCGCGAACACCGCAGAAGACTCCGCCAAAGCCGCCGCCATCCCCGGCCACTGCCCACCCTGCCCCGGGAACACGAACACCGGCCGCGCATCCGCCCACGCCACCCCACGCACCACATGAGCGCACGACTCACCACGCGACAACGACACAAGCCCCGAAATCAGCTGCTCCCGCCTCGAACCCACCACCACAGCGCGGTGCTCGAACCGCGAACGCGTGACCGCCAGCGAAAAACCCACATCCTCAGGCCGCTCGACCTCCGCCAAGGACAGCAACCCCGCCGCCTGCGCCCGCAACCCCGCCTCATCCCGCGCCGACACCACCCACGGCACCACCCCCAGCCGAGCAGACCCACCAAAACC
>NZ_JAEEAP010000930.1 GCF_016103465.1 Streptomyces sabulosicollis | reverse complement strand
GGGGCGGGGAGGGGAAAGCCCACCGGATGCCCCCTAGCCCAGGGGGCCCAGCCGGTCGCCGTTCGCCAGGCGGGCCTTGAGGTCGGCGCGGGCGCCCGCCTTCGCGGGCAGGGTCAGGCCGCGGCCGTGGGTGCGGCCCCGGACGCCGCCGGTGGCGACGATCCCGGTGACCTGGCGGCTTCCGGCGGCCAGCAGGTACCAGTGGCCGGACCGCGCCTTCCACAGCACCCCCGCCAGCACTCGCGGCTCACGTGGCCCGCAGGCGGGGGAGTTGTCGGCACCGGCCGCGACCGCCCCCGCCTTGCCCCGGCGGGTGTCCCACGGCTGGAACTGGGCCAGGACCTTGCTGCCGGTGCCCCGCCAGGTGTCGGCGCGGGTGCACAGCCAGGCCGCGTGACCGCCCGCCTCCGGCAGGGCCTGGGCGGCGAACCGCCAGGCGTTGACCGAGCGCACCCCGCGGGCCCGCATCAGCGCCAGTCGGCACCCGGTCCTGGCCCAGCTCGCCCGGGCGGCCCGCCCCGCCACATCGCGCACCCCGGCGCCGGGGGCGCCGTAGGTGAGCCGGGCCGGGGCCAGTTCGCCGAGGTCGGCCACGAGTCGCGAGCCGAACTGCAACGCGGGCCAGCCACGGCACGGGCGCAGCCGCGGAACGGTGCGCACCGGGTCGGTCACCCCGTCGCCGGTGCGGCGCAGCGGACGCGGCGCCCCGGCCGGGTGGAGCAGGTCCCGCACCCAGGCGTGGCGCACCCAAGGGGCGGTCAGATAGCGGACGTTGCCGTCCGTGCGGCTGAGGACCAGCGCGGTCGAGGTGCCCGCGTCCGCGGCGTCCAGCCGGGCGAAGTCCAGCGCGACCGCGCCGCCCCCGTCCGCCTCCGCGTACCGCGCCACCCGCAGCCCGTCGTACAGCAGCACCACCGTGGCCCGGTCCACCTCGCCCGCGAACAGCAGCTGCGGCGGCCCCGACGGCGGCCCGGACTGCGTGCCCATGGTGGCCGACACCCGCACCGAACGGCCCGGCCGCGCCCAGACGGCCAGCGCGCGGCGCAGCAGCGCGGTGTCCTGGACCCGGTCGCCGCGCGCGGGCCAGGAGGAGAAGTCGACGCGGGAGGCGGTGCGCCAGGCGTCGGGCGCGGCGCGGGTCAACCTGTCGGGGTCCAGGGCCCGTTCGGAGGCCGGATTGCGGGCGTACCTGTCTCTTATACACCTCTCCGAGCCCACGAGACACTCGCTCAC